>NZ_JARANT010000118.1 GCF_029889805.1 Halorubrum sp. Boch-26
CCCCCTCGCGCCCGGTCCCGTCCGCGGCCTACGCCGCGCCGACGTCGCGCCGGACGACGTTCTCCGCGGCGTCGACGCCGCGGGAGTCGAGCGCGTGCGCGACGTGGGCCGGGAGCGGGACCTCCGCGCCCGCCGGGGCGTCCACGTGTCGCTCGCCGTACGCGACGTGCCAGTCGTCCGGCACCGCAACGCCGCGGGACTCCAGCTCGCGCGCGACGATCTCCGCGGGGTCGGACGGGTACTCGACGTCGACGAGCGTCCCGAACAGGTCGAAGGTGACTGCCACGATATCCTCTCTTGGGGCAAAACGGGATTGAAGCTGTCGGTCGGCGAAACGGCGCCGGGACGGTGAGAAAGCGGCCGCACCGCTCACATGGCCGGGGCGACGTGGATCGAGTAGAAGCGGTAGAGGCCGGTCACCCACGCGCAGAGCCAGAGGAGCATGAACCCCGCCACGCCGACGCGGAGCCGGGCGCGCCAGTGGCCCATGTTCTCGTGGATCTCGTCGATGTCGACGTCGGGGTCCTCGTACGCGTCGGCGTTTCGCTTGGCCTGCAGGATCCGGGCGATGCCGGTGAGCGCGAATCCCAGCAGCGCGTACGCCTGCAGCCCGAGAAACGCGTGGATCACGGCGAGCCCGGTCAGCCGCTGGAAGAGGCGGGGGATCATCCATCCGACGATCGGGACGGTGGTCAGCGCCAGTCCGGCGCCGATGTACCGGAGGTGGTGCGTGAGGACGTTCCAGCTCACGGTTTCGGCGTCGATCATGATCCACGCCCCGTACAGCAGGAAGGGGAGACTCGTCGTCACCGACAGCCCGGCGAGCGCCGCGTACACCGACTCGTCTACCATTGATCGACGGTTCGGGCTCCGGCGCGTAAAACTCCTCGATCCGCTCGTCGCACCGCCGGAGTCCCGTCGATACGGCCGGTCCGGTCGGCGCCGGGTCACAGCCGGAGGACGAAAACAGTTAGCGTCCGGAGCCCGTACGGGCGGATGATGGAGGACACCTCGACGGGATCGGAGCCGGAGCCGAGACCGGACCGGGCACCGGACGCGTCCGACGGCGACGAGGCGTCACCCGGGATCGAGACGGCCGGAGACGAGGGGGGACCAACCGTCGGGGGCGACGCCGCGGACGACCTCGACGAGCTCAGACGGCGCGTCGAGGAGGAGTACGACTTCGACGACTTCGGCCCGTCCGACATGGCGCGGATGAGCGCAGATGAGTGGGACGCCGCCTTCGACCCCGACTCGTGGATCACGGGCGACCGGCTGCTCGAACGCGCCGAGGCGGAGCTCAAGTCGCGGATCGCTCGCCGCGAGGTGTTCGGCGTGTTGGAACGCGTGCGCGCCGACGGCGAGGAGCGAATCCTCGTCTACTCCGACGAGGGGTACGCTATCGTCCGCCCGACCGGCGAGGTGGCCGGACAGGGGACGGTGCTGCGCGACATCGAGCCGATCGTCGCGCTGGCGGCGATGGAGTCGTACGACGTGCCGGAGCCGCCCGAGGACTGGTCGCTCCCGCACCCCGACACCGTGCCCGAGGGCTCGGGCGAGTTCGGGAACCTGATGGTTCAGGTGATCGCGGCCGTGCAGGTGCTCGCCGGCGCGGCGTTGCTGGCGGCCGCGCTCCTCACCGACCTCGACACGATCGTGGCGCCGGCGATGGGGATCGTGTTCCTGCTCGTCGGCCTCTTTTTGTTCGTGATGGTGGCGAACGCGCGGCTCTCGGATCGGTTCCGCTCGGAGGAGTACCGCGAGCGGCTGCGGGCCCTCCGCGAGGCGAAGGAGCGACCCGACTTCGTACCGGTCGAAGGGGGGGTCGTAGACGAGGCGGAGCTCGACGAGTGAAGCGCCGATATCGGGGGATAGAGCCCCTGTAAACGCGCCACCGTCGACGAGTTCAGTCGGTGGGTTTAAGCGGACGCCGTCCTGAGTGAACTTGTATGAAAAGGCGGGAATTCGTGCGGACGGCCGGCGGTGCGACCGCCGCGGTCGCGGCCGGTGCCGGAGCGACCGGGACGGCCGCCGCACAGGAGCAACAACCGGACTGGCCGAGCGGGGTCACCAGCGGAAACCTCGGTTCCTATCAGGACGCCCGGGGCGAGAGCGAAGTGACCGTGCAGGTCGGCGCGGGCGACAGCGGGCTCGCGTTCGACCCGACCCAGCTGTGGGTTGACCCGGGCACGACGATCACGTTCGAGTGGACCGGGAACGGCGGCGCGCACAACGTCCAGAACGTCGAAGGGCCGGCCGGCCTCGACAGCGGTGACCCGGTCGGCGAGGAAGGGTACACCTACGAGTACGAAGTGACCGAGGAGGACGCCGGCATCACCCACTACCACTGCGTCCCCCACACCGCCGTCGGCATGCACGCCGGTCTCGCCGTCGGCGAGGACATCGAGACCACTGAAGCCGGTGGCGGCGGAGCCAGCGGCTGGCCGGAGAACATCGCCCACGTCGGGGTGCCGCTCCACGCCCACTGGGTCGGGATCGCTGCGGTCTTAGGCATCTCGCTCACGTTCGTCTTCACGTTCTACCTGCTGAAGTACGGCGAGTCGGCTCACACCGGTCACGGAGGGAACCAATGAGCTCCGGCGGCTCCTCGTACGGCGACATCCACCGGTACGAGCCGGCCCGCGAGAGCACCGCGGCGGCGATCGCCATCGTGCTCCTCACGGTCATCGAGGTCGTGTTCGTCGGGCTGTTCGTCTACGGGCTCATGTCCGCGTGGGCGTCGACGGAGTTCGGCAACATGTACACCGGCGCGCTGCTGGCGATGATCTTCATCGACCTCGCCTTCATCCTCCTGTTGTACCGCAAGGAGTTCCTCCCCGACGTGATGATCGTGAAGAAGCGCCGCCGCAAGTGGGAGGACCTGTACGTCCGCGAAGAGGACAAAGACGGCGTCGGGATAGACACCGGCGGCGCGATGGACACAATCAAGCGCGCGGTCTACCCCTACTACAAGAAGTGATCCCACAATGAGCCTCAAAAAACAAGACGAGATGGACCACAACGCGTGGCTCAAAAAGCAGGATCTGACGGTCATCGAGACCGCGTTCCTCACCACGCTCATCTGGCTCGACAAGCGGCTCCGCATCGTCGACTACCTCGAACTGCTGGAGACGATGTACTACCGCGCGAACCTCCAGATGCCGAAGAGTCACACGGAGCAGTACGACCTCGACAACAAGTTCTGGTACTGGTACCCGCTGTACTCGCTGGGGTCGCTGTCGATCATCGCGTATCTGGTCGCGGCGGTCTCCGGCGCGCTGCTCGGGTTCTACTACTCCCCGTCGACCGCCGGCGCCGCCGCGCAGGGCGACCCGACGGCCGCGTACGACTCCGTCGTGATGATCATGACGGACGTCCAGTTCGGGTTCATGCTCCGCTCGATCCACAGCTGGGCGGCCCAGTTCATGGTCGCCGCGGTGTTCCTGCACATGCTTCGCGTGTACTTCACCGGGTCGTACAAGGAGCCTCGTGAGGTCAACTGGATCCTCGGAGTCATCCTCATCGGCCTGACGCTGCTGTTCGGCTTCTCCGGGTACGTGCTCCCGTGGAAGCAGCTGTCGTTCTGGGCCGCACAGATCGGCGTCGAGATGGCGCTCGCGACGCCCCTCGTGGGCGAGTGGGCGGCACAGCTCATGTTCGGGGGGTTCACCCTCGGGCAGGCGACGCTCGTGAGAATGTACATCCTGCACGTCTTCGTGCTGCCGTTCGTGGTGACCGGCCTCGTCGCGCTCCACGTCGGCATCGTGTGGGTGCAGGGCATCGCGGAGCCGCACTAATCTAATGACCGACGATACCACCCCCATGACGGACGGAGGCACCGATGAAGAGGCCCGCACGGACGGCGGGCCGCCGGCGACAGTTCCGCCGGACGACGAGACCCCCACGTGGAGCGAGCGCAAGGAGCGCTCGCAGGGGCTCGCGCAGCTCACCTACCAGTACTTCGAACGCTCCCGCCGCGAGGACGAGAACCTCCGCGCGGAGTCGACGTACGTCGAGCGCGACGTGCTCGGCTTCCCCACGTGGCCCCACGAGACGATCCGAAACCTCGCGATCACGAGCTTCTTCGTCGGGATCATAATCCTCATTGCGGCGATCCTGCCGGCCCACTACGGCGAGCCGGCAAATCCGGGCGCGACGCCGGGGATCATCCTGCCGGACTGGTACCTCTACTGGTCGTTCGGGCTGCTGAAGCTCAACCCCATCAACCCGAGCCTGGCGGTGCTCGACGGCAACATCGCGATGTCCAACGAGTTCCTCGGGATCACCGCTCACGGGATCGTCTTCGGTACCATCACGCTCGTGCCGTTCCTCAACAAAGGGGGCGCGCGGCGTCCCGTCGAGCAGCCGTTCTGGGCGGCCGTCGGCGTGACCGGCGTCGTTCTGTCGATCACGCTCGCGGCGCTCGCGATCCAGAACTTCTTTCCGATCTCACTTGACCTGCTGCTCACGCTAACGTTCATGCTCCCGCTCGCCGGGGGTATCATCACCTACGCGGTGTTGAAGACGATGCGTGAGGGGTATATGTACGACCTGAATCGGCGGTACTACATGCTGCGCCCGCCGAAGTAACGACACAGAACCGCACCCGCCGCCCAACCGTTCCAGCCTGTTTCCATTATTTCGATGTCATCACCAACCGACCGCGACGACGCACAGGCGTTCGACGAGACGGGCGACCCCATCGCCGCCGACGATCAGGAGGACCCTCGCGACGAGCCGACGGGCCCGCGTATCGGGCCCGACGGGCGCGAGGTGGTGGTCCCGTTCCGAATGTACAAGGCCGTCACCGTCTTCTCGACGCTCGCGGCCGTGATCGCGTACCTGATCGGATTCACGCTCGTCGACGCTGCGACGCGCCAGATCAGTTTCTTCCGGACGACGGTCGTCTATCTCCTGAACAGTGCCGGCCTCTACCCCTCGGACGACACGCTGGTCGCCGCGCTGGCGATCACGGGGATCGCGTTCATCATCGGGGGGACGGCGGTGTACGTGCTTGGGACGCGGTTCCGGGGTCAGGGGATGGGAAAGTCTCAAGACGACTCCGGCGAATCGTAAGATAATGGCAGACGAGTTCATGAAGGGGGTCGCCCTGTTCGCGCTCGGTGGCCTCGGCTGGCTCACTTTCGGCGGATGGTACCGAACGCCCACGTACTACGACGTCGTGCAACTGGTCAATCCCGCCGAAGGCGTTGATAGCGTCTACGGGGAGGTCGGCCTCGTCGCCGGCGACGCGTTCTTCTGGGTGATGATCCTCGGCGCGCTCACGTTCTGGGTGCTGATCCCTGCGAGTCGCGAGCTGCGCGACGTCCTCAACGACGACGCCGACGCCGCGAACTGATCCGCGCGCCGGACTCGTTTCATCCGATCGCTTCCGGGACCTTAGTGAAACCTTCGATCGGTGATGAGATTCAGCGGTCGCACCGAATACGGCGCAGGTATCTCGGACGGCGTTTCTCTTCGGCAGCCAGTCTGAGCTAGTCGGTCAGAGGGACCGTGACGACCGGCACCGGCGACCGACGGACGACCTTCTCGGCGACGCTGCCGATGAGGTAGTGGTCCAGCCCGGTCCAGCCGTGGCCCATCACCACCATCTCCGTCCCCTCGTCCTCGACGTAGTCGAGAATCGTCGCCTTGGGTGCGCCCTCGACGGTGGCCGTCTCGACTGACAGGTCGTCGTGCAGCAGGGCGACCGCGTCCTCGACGGCGCGTTCGGCTCGGTCGCGCTCGGCGTCGGCCCACGCCTCAACCGAGAGGCCGCCGGTCGGACTCTCGAAGCGATTGCGCGCGTCGACGACCGAGAGGACGTGGACGGTCGCACCGAAGCGGTCGGCGAGGAGAAGCGAAACGGCGGCGAGAAACGGAACGCGGCCGGTCGTTCTCTCTCGGATTCCCGGACTACGCGATGACGAACTGGTTCCAGAGGCCGGCGACGAGGAACCACAGGGCGTAGTAGGAGGCGAACACCAGGACGAGCAGCGACGCGGCGATCGAGCTCTTCGGCGCCTCGATCGGCATGTCGTTGCGGGCCTCGACGTTGCGCGCCTCCAGCTCGAAGAGGTCGGCGATCAGCATCGTGATCACGAGCACCGAGACGATCACGCCGCTCACGGGCGCGTCGAGCACGAAGAGGAAGCTCAACAGCACGAGCCCGATGTTCGTGAACGCGTGCGGCGTGTACGGTTCGACGCTGTCACCGTCGGTTCCCTGTTCGACGTGTCGCCGGTGCGCGATGTGACGCGTCGCGAGGTTCGCCACCGCCATCGTCAGTATCGCGTACGGCAGCACCGGTCCGACCGCGGACAGCCAGCCGAGGGGAACGAGGAACTGCAGTGGATCCATATCGACACATCCGGTCACGAGTTATTAGAGTGTTTCCGATCGTCGCGCTCGGCGCGCGCCCTCGAAGGTCACGAGCGCGACCCGATCGGTCGCCTCGATCGCGACGGGTCGGTGCGGCTCGACAGTGCCGCGCTCTCGGCCGTCGACCACGAGCGCGACCGACTCCGTCTCGCGTTCGACCGAGATCGAGAGGCGGTCCGCGGCGACCCACGCGTCCGTCCGGGTGCTGAACGGGGCGATCGGCGCGACGGAGAGCCCGCCGCCCGACTCCACGACCGGCCCGCCGACCGCGTTGGCGTACCCGTCGCTGCCGAACGGGGTCGCGACGGCGACGCCGTCCGCGCGGATCACCCTGTCGGCGCCGCCGACGAAGTCGATCGCGAACTCGGAGATGCGAGCGGGCTCCGCGGTGACCAGGGCGACGTCGAAGGCGGCGCGTCGCGTCCGCCCGTCCCCGGTGTCGACCGCGAGGATCGGGTGCGAGACGCGCCGGACGCCCTCAACGGGGGGATCGGCGTCGTGGGCGTCGCCGCGGAACGCGACGTCGAGCAGGGCGCCAATGCGTCGCTCCGCGTCGTCGGCGTCGACCGCGAGCCGCCGCGACCCGACCGGGATCACCGGCGCGTCCGGCGCGTCGACGAGCGCGTCGCGGAGCGCGGCGTCGCCGACGGCGACGACGGCGTCGGCCGCGGTGCGCTCGGCGG
>NZ_JARANT010000119.1 GCF_029889805.1 Halorubrum sp. Boch-26
GCGGCGCCGCCCGGTCCCCCGCCGCCGAGGCCGGCCGCGAGTCCGAGCGCGAGCGCGAGCCGCGCCTTCGACGCCGGGAGCGGGCCGGCGAACGTCACGCCGTGCTCCGCCAGCGTGACCGCGCCGCCGGGCGTGCCGTACACCGGCTCGGTCGGACCCGCCGAGGGCCGGCCGGCGACGACGACGGGCGTTTCCGGGAGGGCGTCGGCCACGGCGTCGCCGATCGCGGCGGTCGCGTTCCCGAGGCCGGTCCCCTCGATCACGAGCCCGCCGACGCCGGCGTCGACCGCGCGCTCGACGCCCCCGGCGCCGACCCCCGTTCCGGAGTGGATCACGGGCACCTCGGGAACCCGCTCCGCGCCGTCGATGGCGTCCGCGAGCGGTCCGACGCCGACCCCCTGCTCCGGTTCACAGACGAGCCGCGAGTCGGCGCGGGTGAACGTCGCGACCGGGCCGGTCCCCGGCGAGGTCATCGTCGAGAGCGCGTTGCTGTGGCCCTTGACCGCGTCGCGGGCGGCGTGGAGCTCGTCGTCGAACGCGACGTGGACGCCCGGCGAGAACCGGTCGTCCGCGGCGGCCCGGACCGCGAGCGTCAGGTTCGCGGGCGCGTCGCTGGAGGCCTCGTCGAGCCGGCGCTGGGCCCCCGTGACGACGACCGGCGCGTCGAGGTCGGTGAGCAGGTCGAGCGCGAACGCGGTGTCGGCGAGCGTGTCGGTGCCGTGGGTGACGACGACGCCGTCGGCGCCGTCCGCGACCGCCTCTCGCGCGGCGGTCGCGGTCGAGAGCACGTCGCGCCACCGCACGTCGAACCCCGGCTGCGAGCAGACCTCGCGGGCGCTCACGGCCGCGTACCGCTCCACGCCCGGTACCGCCGCGACGAGGTCGTCGCCGGTCTTCGCCGGCGCCGCGCCGCCGTCGTCCGGCTCGGAGGCGATGGTGCCGCCGCAGGCGACGACCGCGACGCGCGGCTTCGCCCCGCCGTCGGTCGCGATCCGTCTCCCGTCGCGCGCCTCGCGCTCTGCCGTCGCCTCAGTGTTCGTCATATCCACCGGTACTTCCGGAGGACCAAAGCGGTTGGTTCCGCGGCAGTCGCGTACCCGCCGCGACGGCGGGGCGATCGACGGCGATCCGGCCCGATAGCCGATCACGACCGAAAAAAGGATGAGCGGGCTTCGTAAACAGTTAAACCGTCTCTGAATCGTTTTTAAAATGTCCTTCATCGGCGAGAAACGTGGTGAAATCCCCCGAACCCTCTGCCGGCTATATGGGGTCCCCTGTCGTACGAGTGAGTGTCCAATGTCTATCCCCGCCCCCACGCGCCTCGCCTCCGGCCGACAGGTCGCCGGACTGATGACCGGGACCGTGAAAGCAGCCGCCTTCTGGGCCGCGATCGCTATCCCCGCCACGTACCCCGCGTTGCTGTACGCGGGGCTCGACGGCGGCACCGGCCTGCTGTTCGTCGGCCTGCTGTTCGCGAACGCGATCGCGCTCGCACTCGGGCACGACTACAAGCGCTGACCGGCGGATCGACGGACCGGCGAATCCGAGGCGCCGCCCTCCGAACGCACCGTATCGGCCGACCACACCTCCCTCCCGCGCCGCCCTCTGACTGTCGTCATCGCGTTCGCCGCCGTTCTCCCGCCCGTCTCGAAGCGCTTACCCACGGTCCGACCCCACTGCCGGTATGACCGACGAGACGCACGTCGAGTGGCGCGACTGGGGGTCCGAGCCGTTCGCCGAGGCCGACGAGCGGGACCGCCCGGTGCTCCTCTCGCTGTCCGCCACCTGGTGCGAGGGCTGTCACGAGATGGACGCCGTCACGTACGCCGAGCCCCGCATCGCCGCCAACGTCAACGAGGGGTTCGTCCCGGTCCGCGTCGACGTCGACCGCCGCCCGCGCGTGCGGGAGCGGTACAACATGGGTGGATTCCCGACCACCGCGTTCCTCACGCCCGACGGCGAACTGCTCACCGGCGCGGGCTACCTCGACGTCGACGGGATGCGGCAGGTGCTCGAGTCCGTGCGGCAGATGTGGGCCGACAAGGGACGCTCGGCGGGGCGGGTCCCTCGCGCGCTCGACGCCGACCTCCCGCCCCGCGGGGAGCTCACCGACGCGATCGAGAGCCACCTCGCCGGGCAGGTGGAGGTGAAGTACGACGAGGAGCACGCCGGCTGGGGGACGGACGCGAAGTTCCCGTTACCTCGCACCGTCGAGTTCGCGCTGAAGCGGGACCGCGAGCGCGCCCTCCGGACCCTCGACGCGGTGCGCGACCACCTCGCCGACGACGTCGCCGGCGGCTTCTTCCGGTTCGCGGGGACCCGCGACTGGGGCGACGTCGCCTACGAGAAGCCGGTCGACACGAACGCGGCGGTCACGCGCGCGTTCGCGAACGCCTACCTCTACACCGGCGACGAGGCGTACCTAGACCCCGCGGCCGACGCGGTTGAGTTCCTCACCGACGACCTCTGGACCGGCTACGGCGTCGGCGGGAGCCTCGGTCCCGGGCTCGGGCGCGCCTACTACGCCGCCCCCGCGGACGACCGCGCCGACCTCGACTCGCCCCGCCGCGATCTGACCGTCTTCGCGGGCGGGAACGCGCTCGCGGCCGACGCGCTGCTCGCGGTCGCCGCGTACACCGACGACGAGCGCGCCCGCGAGTACGCCGACCGGATCCTCGACGGCCTCGAACGCGACCTGATCGACGCCGACTCCGGCGAGGTGACCCACTACCGCGGCAGCGACGAGGTCGGCGAGTCGGACCTGCTGGACGACGTCGCCCGCGTCGTGAGCGCGTCCGTGCGGGCCGCCGGGGTCCTCGGCGACGGCGCCGACGTCGCTCGCGCGGTCGCGGACCGGGGGATCGACCGGCTCCACGTCGACGGCTCCTTCGTGGACGGGCCGCGGTCGGGCCCGGGGCTGCTCGACCGTCCGTTTCGCCCGCTCGACGGGAACGTCGAGATGGCGACAGCGCTGCTCGATCTGGCGGCGCTGACCGGCGAGGATCGGTACCGCGAGGTCGCCCGGGAGACCGCGGCGTCGTTCGCCGGCGCCACGGAGCGGCTCGGCGTGCAGGTCGCCGGCTACGGGAGCCTCGTCGGGCGTCTCCGCCGCGGCACCACCGTTATCGCGGTCGGCGACGAGCCGGGAAGCGACCTCCATCGGGCGGCGTGGCGGGTCGCCGACCACGAGAAGGTCGTCGCCCCGAACGCCCACCTCGAGAAGTCGCCGTCGCCGCGGTCAGTCCCCGCGGGATCGGCGGTCGTGATCGCCGGTGACGCGGTCTCCCAGCCCGCGGAAACGCCGGACGAGTTGATGCGACGGGTCGCCGAGACCGCCGAGTAGCATACTGGATCCGGAGACTTTGACCGCTTTCGGCCGTCTACTGCGGTTCGGGATATCGACCGCCGGGACCGATTTGTGTCTTACCACCGCATCAACGTGTAAACCGGCGACGTGTTTATATCGGTGCCGCGTGATCGGAGAGTTATGGCATCTCTCCGGGACCTGGGGCTCTCCGAGTACGAGGCGCGCGCCTACCGCGCGCTGTTACGTACCGGACCGACGACGGCGAAGGACCTCTCGCGAGCCAGCGAGGTTCCCATGGGGCGGGTGTACGACGTGCTCAACAGCTTGGAGCAGCACAACCTCGTTCGGAGCCAGGCCGCCAGTCGGCCGAAGAAGTACGCGGCGGTCGAGCCCGAAGCCGCCCTCGACCGGCTCCTCGACGAGAAGAAGCGGGAGCTGGAGACGCAGGCGGAGCAGTACGAGGAGGTGGTCGCCGACCTCTCGACGGAACTCGACGCCGGGGAGCCGGTCGACGATCAGTTCTGGACCGCGGCGGTCGGCGCGGAGGAGGCGACGGACCTCCTCTTAGAACGGATCGCGGCGGCCGAGCGCCGGATGGTCGTCGTCGTCGGCGCGCCCGCGACCGGGTTCGACCTCGGGACGATCGGCGAACAGGTCGCGGCTGAGCTGGAGTCGGCGCTCGAACGCGGGGTCGAGATCCGGGTGTTGCTGTCGCCGGAGACGGTGGACGCGCTGCCGCGGAGCGTCGGCCGGCGGTACACCGCGGAGCTCTCGACGATGGAGGGGTTCGAGGTGCGGACGACCGCGGGCGTCGACGGCACGTTCAACGTCTTCGACGGGATCGAGGTGTGCATCGAGGTGCCGCACCCGCTCTCGGGCGACGAGCCGTTCGCGATGATCGACGTGAAGGACGCGGAGTTCGCAACGAGCGTGGCCGAGGAGTTCGAGCCGCGGTGGGCGGAGGCGGAGCCGCTGTCGTTCGGATGAGCTTGCTCTACTCGAAACGCAGCGACACACTCTCATCGAACCCCGGTCAGTACAACACAGACAGAGGGCTCTGACTAAGCATGTAAGCGGCTGGAAGAACAACTTTCCGGCCGTCGCTACAAACGAGGGCAGAAGTAGTCGTTAGTTGCGGACGAGGTTCGTCGCGCGGGGTCCCTTGGGGGATGATTCGATGTCGAACTCGATCTCCTGACCCTCTTCGAGGTCCGGACCGCCAACATCCTCCATGTGGAAGAACACGTCCTCGTCGTCGTCGAGATCGCCGTCGTCAGTCGAAATGAAACCGTAGCCGCCAGTGTCGTTGAAGAAATCAACTTTTCCGTTTGCCATTGCAATCAAACGTACCGTCGTTTGGGGGATAACGCTTCCGAACGTCACGGTACCACGGCTCTCGATTTAATTTACACTCTTCAGCGGCCAACTGTTTCAGACAAAAGGTGTCTGAAGAACGGGAGCTCAGCAGCGCCGGTAAACCACGGCCGTTCCCCGAGCGAGGACCAGTCCGCGCCTACCGCGCGTTCAACTCGGACCGCAGATCGCCCATCGTGACCTCGCGCTCGGCGTGGGCGTTGTGCTGGTGGATCGACTCGTCGTTCGACTGTTTCATGTGGACCACGGCGTCGTCGGGGAGGTGGTCGAACTCCTCGATCGTCCCCTCCGCGAGCGCGCGGACGCAGTCCTCGACGAACTTCGCGTCGGCGTGGGCCTCGTAGGTCATGTGGTCCTCGTCGGGGCGCTTCGCCATGTTGTAGATCCGGGCGCTCATCGAGTCGCGGGCGACGTCGATGAGGTCCCGGAGGTCGAGGTCCGGGTGGCCGTCGGTGGTGACGGTGAGCGTCGCGTGGCCGCGCTGGGAGTGGCCCGGCTGCGGGACGGCGTCTAAGAACTCCTCCGTCGTCTCCTCGTCGACGCCGAGGTCGGCGAGCTTCTCGCGGGCGCGGGACTCGCTCATCCCCTGCGAACAGGGGCAGACGGTCATACCGGTGACCTCCGCGCCGATCTCCTCGCGAGTTCCCGCCTCGGTCGCGGTCGCGCTGGCGACGATCGTCGCCGTGCTCTGCGTCTCGATGCCGGACGCCGGCGTGTCCTCGCGGGTGACCAGCTCCGCCGTCATCGACACCTCGGCAGTGGTGGTGTAGTCGTGTTTCTCGAGGAGTCGCTCGGCGGCGTCCCCGCAGACGTCCTCGACGCGGTACGCCTCCTCGCGGGTGATCTCCTCTAAGATCTCGTCGATCGTCGCGAGGTTCCGCGACATGTCGATCCCCTTGCGCCCGCTCGGAAGGTCGACGAACACCTCGAACTCGGCCATGAGCACGATCGGTCGCTTGTCCCCGCGGGCGAGTTTGACGAGCTTCTCCACGCCGGTGACGCCGACCTGCGAGAGCCCGACGGTCACGTCGGGCGCCGACGCCTGTACGTCCGGCAGCTGGTGACTCATTACGAACACGTTAGGGAACTCCCGGGATTAGCACTTTCGATAGGGGGCCTTCCATAGGGTAGTTTTCGCGCCCGTCGCGAGGGGTCTCGGGGCGGGAACCGGACCGTCGTAATCGCGTCTCTGGGAGGTCGTCGGCGGCGAGACGCCGCCCGCGGCTCGCGGTGTGGTACCCGCTCTCGGGCGGCGCCCGTAACGCACCATTTATACCTGCGGCAGCGGAACGTAGCCCAAGACCATGCCGAGTTCCAATGGCCCCCAGAAGGCGACCCGCGACAAGCTCTCGAACAAACCGCGCGACCGCGGCACGTCGCCGCCGCAGCGAGCCATCCAGGAGTTCGAGACGGGCTCGCAGGTCCACCTCAAGATCGACCCCAGCGTGCAGGAGGGTCGCTTCCACCCGCGCTTCGACGGCCGGACCGGCACCGTCGTGGGCAAGCAGGGCGCCGCGTTCAAAGTCGAGATCCCTGACGGCGGGAAGACGAAGACGCTCATCGTCCGCGCCGCCCACATGAGCGCCCAGCAGAACTGAGATGACGATCTTCAAAGAGAAGGTCGACGAGGAGTACGTCACCGTCTCCGAGGCGAAGGACGTCCTCGTGGACATCGAGGCGGAGCGCGCCGAGGACGAAGAGCGCGACCTCCGCTACGAGCTCGCCCGCGCGATCGAGCACGTCAACCGGTTCGCTCGGCTCGACGCCGAGGAGTCCCGCGAACTCGTCGAGGAGCTGACGGAGCTCGAACAGATCGACATCCCGACCGCCGTGAAGATCGCCGACCTGCTCCCCGAGGACCGCACCGAACTGCGCTCGGTGTTCGCCCAAGAGCGGTACTCGCTCGACGGCGACGAGCTCGACGACGTGCTCAATATCGTCGCGAAGTACGCCTGAGACCGCGCGGAGCGCGTCTCTTTGATTGTGCCCCTCTTTGATCGTCGGAACTCCTCCAACGCTCTAACCGCTCACTTATAAACGGTTGATACTAGATCAGCGGTGAGCGCCTCCAACGCCCCAGCCGCTCGGTTATACGCGACTGATCGGGGATCGACGGCGAACAGCTTCAACGCCCCAGCCGCGAGGCCCGCCCGCCCCGCACAGCACCTCACTCCAGTCTCATTAACACATCTCCGCACCCACGAGACGAAGGCGAAGCG
>NZ_JARANT010000012.1 GCF_029889805.1 Halorubrum sp. Boch-26
CTCGCCGGCCGGCGGGACGCCGGCGTCGGCTTGCGCGTAGCCCTCCGGCGCCGGCGTCTCGCTTAACGCCTCGGCGTGGGCCGCGCGGTCCCACGCCTCCGTCGTCTCCCGCGTCGTCGTCAGGCGCTCGGCCTCGACGCGGAGCGCGGCCGCCGTCTCGGCGTCGGCACCCTCGGCCGCGGCGGCCTCAATGGCGTCGAGCACGTCCTCGTTCGTGATCGGCTCCTCCGCCGCGTTCAGCTCGCGGAGGACCGTCGAGAGCGAAGCGCTCCCGTCGGTCGCCACCCGGAGGCGTCGGTCGATCTCCCCCGCGACGAGCGCGCCCTTCGTGTAGTCGGGGTTCCGTTCCCACGTGTCGGGGGCGGCGAGGACCGCCGAGGCGTCGGGGTCGCGCTCGCCGCGGGCCAGCGTCCGCTCGAACTCGTCGAAGTCGGCGGCGCCGCGGTCGAGCGCGAACAGCGCGGCGTAGTAGGTCGCGCTCGCCTCGGTGATCCACCGACCGCTCGATTCGGTCCGGTACGCTTGGCGGGTGTGGACGTACTCGTGGGTCCAGACATCGTCGGCCGTGCCCGCCGGCTCGGTGTCCCGGACCCATAGGTCGCCGGCGCCGACCTGAAGCCCGCGCACGCCCCACCCGACGCTGTCGGTGGGGGCGGCGACCGCGAACACCGTCTCGTCGCGGGGACCCACCTGCAGCGCGGTCGACGCCGATTCGAAGACGCTGAACACCGCCTCCGGAGTCGCTTCTAGGTCGGCCGCCGCGGGGACGATCAGCCGGTAGCGCTGCCCGCCCGCCTCGCGGACGTGCTCCTCGTAGGGGCCGAGAAACGCCATCGCCTGCGAGGCGGCCCCCTCGCCGTCGACGGCGTTCTCGCGCGTCAGCCGGACCTGGCCGTCGTACTGGCCGGTGTACGACCAGCTCGCGCTCGTCCGCGGCGTCCGGACGAGCGCCCATCTGCCGGTGTCGACGAACCGATAGGTCCCGCGGGCGCCGAGCGGCCCCGCCTCCTCGACGGTGTCGTTGGCGTCCATCGCGTAGGTGAGAGAGGGGGCCGCCGTCTCGCCGTCCCACTCCCACGTCGACCGGTCGGGGCCGGCGTCGGCGGCCGGCTCGAAGCCGTCGGCCTCGACGGCGGCGTCGTTCCCGCTGAGCAGGGTCACCCGGAGCGCCGTCACTCGGTCGGGGATCGCCGCCCGCGTCGTAACCCCGACCGTCCCGGGCTCGCCCGTCGTGTACAGTTCGTTTCGCAGGCGGATCGCGTCGGCGTCGCCGACCTGATCCGCGTCGGCGCCTCCGACCGCTCCGGACGAAGAGGGGCCGACGGACCCGTGAAAGGCGGTTCCCCCGATATCGGCGGGGGCGTCCGCGGTAGAGCGGTTGTTGACCGCTGCGCCTCCGGCGACCCCCAGCGCGGCGACGAGCAGGACGGCGACGAGCATGACCGCGGCGACGGACCGAATCGCGAGGTCAGAGCCCGACCGTATCATGGATCCACTACCGTGCGACGCGGACATAGGCCTGTTCCTCGCGGTCGCGACCGACTCCGTGTCGGCCCGGACGAATCAGGGAAGGGTCCGCGTCAGATCGCGTGGATCCGGGCGGTCCAGAAGTCGCGGAAGGCGTCGTCGAGCGCGGCCTTCGGCTTTCCCGTCGCGTCCGAGACGTCGGTCAGGTCGGCGTGGTCGCGGACCTCGCCGAGCACGCTGCGCTCGCCGACGACGATAAGACGGTCGACGTCGTCGGCGACGGCGGCCAGTTCCCGGTTCGCCTTCTTCAGGTGGTCGTCGATCTGGCCCTCGCGGCGGCGCTCGAAGCGCCCCTGTGAGAAGCCGCCCTTCGAGTGCGCCTCCTTCACGTCGGAGGTGAACCCCTCGAAGGCGACGCGCTCGGCGCCATCGTACGTGCCGAGCGCGAACGTGTCCGAGCGGACCACCGCGAAGGCGAACCGGCCCGTCGGGCGGAACCACGCGTCCTCCAGTCGGAAGGCGTCGTCCCACCGATCGAAGGAGTCGGGCTCGATCGGAGTCGAGAGCGCCGCGCTCACGGCGCCCGAATCGTCGGCGAGGAGGATCGCGGGCGCGGCCCGCCGGACGAGACGAGTGCGGTCGCCGAACCACTCGG
This sequence comes from Halorubrum sp. Boch-26, assembly GCF_029889805.1. Classification (GTDB taxonomy): domain Archaea; phylum Halobacteriota; class Halobacteria; order Halobacteriales; family Haloferacaceae; genus Halorubrum. The sequence continues at coordinate 2,123 of NZ_JARANT010000012.1, forward strand.
AGACGGTCGTCGGGACCGCGTCGTCGCTCGGGACGAACGCGGTGAGCAGTCCCTCCGGGTCGTCGCTCTCGAGCGCCCGGAAGCGGTCGAGGATGTCGGCCAAACGCGGGCCGCGGGCGTCGCTCACGCGGCGGAACTCCACGGACGCCTCCTCGCTCTCCGCCCGACCCAGCCGCTCCTCCAGCGACTCGATCCGGTGTTCGAGCTCGTTGACGCGCTCCTCGGCGCGCTGGCGGTCGGCGACCGCGTCCGATCGGCGCTCCTCCTCGGCCCGGGCGCGGCGTTCGAGGTGGCGCTTCTCCTCCTCTACCTCCGCAATCTTCTCTTTCAACTCGGCGCGCCCGAGCAGCCTGTCGATCATACCGAATCCGCGACCCGCGACGACCTAAAAGGTGCGTCTGTGGCGAGACGAACGCCGGAACTGTTTATAAGCCGTCGCGGTGGCGCGTGAGGCTGCGGTACCGTGCAGTGCTGGGTGCGACTCAAAAGGGAAGCCGAGCGCGGCCGAGGCTTTGGAAGTGCTCACCGTCGGTCAGTACCCAACCGCTTATAAGCGATCGATCGGGGCGCAGACGCCACGCAAACCAGAATCGACAGAACCGTTCCCGTACTACGCGTTCGTGTGCGGCTCCCAACCCTCCCACCGCAACAGCGTCTCCGCCCGATCCGCGTCCGCCAACAGGACGTTCTTGCGGTCCGGGAGCGTCTCGTCGGCGAGCTCCTGGGGGAGCGCGAGGGTCCCGCTCGGCACGTCGGCGTCGCCGCCGACCGGGATATGCCCGCCGCCGACCTTCATCACGAGGGGTGCGTCGAGTCGCTCTACCCCGTCGCCGTCGGCGTAGAGCTGCTCGTTGACGTGCTCGTGGTCGGCCCGCTGGATGACGGCGCGGTCGCCGCCGTGGGGCTCGACGTACAGTTCCCCCAGGTAGTATCCGCTCGAAAATCGCTCGAACATGCTGTGCGTGATATCCTCTGGCACGGTAGTATATAAGCGTTGCCCGACACGCGATCGGATCTGAGAATCGGCGACGAACCGTGTGAAAACCGAAGACGGCCGACCGCTACTCCCCGTCAGATTGCCGCGCGACCTCGTGGCGCCCGAAGCCGTATCGGAGGCGGTTCGCGAGCCGTCGCGAGAACCGGCCCTCGTTCCGCGAGTCGAACCGCTCGGCGAGCGCCTGATAAATGAGGGGCACCGGCACCTCCTGTTCGAGCGCCTCCTCGACCGTCCACGTCCCGGTGGACCCGCCGGCGACGTGGTCCGCGACGTCGCCGAGGTCGGAGCCCTCCTCGCGGAACGCCTCCTCGCAGAGCTCCAGCAGCCACGACCTGATCACGGCGCCGTTGTTCCACGTCCGCGCGATCGACTCCATGTCGAGGTCGAAGCGGCCCTCGGTGAGCAGCTCGAACCCCTCGCCGTACGCCTGCATCAGCGCGTACTCGACCCCGTTATGGACCATCTTCACGTAGTGGCCCGCCCCGGATTCGCCCATCCGGTCGTGGCCGTCCGGGCCGGTCGCGACCGCGTCGAAGACGGGGACCAGCGCCTCGTACGCCCACTCCGGACCGCCGATCATCAGCGAGAAGCCCTCCTCGGCGCTGGCGGGGCCGCCCGAGGTGCCGCAGTCGAGGTAGGCGGCGTCCGTCTCCTCGCCGCGCCGGACCGACTCGTGGAACCGGGAGTTGCCGCCGTCGACGACCACGTCGTCGTCGTCGAGGTGCGGCTCCAAGTCCGCGAGGGTGGCGTCGACGGCATCGCCCGCGGGGACCATGAGCCAGATCCGCTTGCCGTCTGGGTCGCCGTCGTCCAGTCGATCGCAGAGGTCTTCGACCGAGTCCGCGGGCTCCGCGCCCGCCTCCGCCGCGGTCGCCGTCGCCTCCGCCGAGAGGTCGAACGCGACCACGTCGTGGCCCGCGTCGAGCGAGCGATTCACCACGATCTGCCCCATCCGCCCGAGTCCGATGACGCCGAGTTCCATGCGCGAGGGGTGGCGACCGCCCGCCGTAGTGGTTCCGGTTCGGTGGCCGCCGCGAACCCCGCGCGACGCTCGCCGACCGACCTCCGGAACCGTTTTTGCGACGCTCCGCGACCACGACCCATGCCGCGTGTTACCGAAAGAGACCTCGACTGGACGGAGACGGACCGCGGCGAGACCCGGTTCCGCCGGAAGCAGCTCGCCGAGGCGGCCGGCGGCGAGGGGATCGGCTGTAGCCTCTACGAGCTCCCCGCCGGCGCGAAGTCGTGGCCGTACCACTACCACACCGCCAACGAGGAGGCGATCTACGTCCTCGCCGGCGAGGCGACCCTGCGACACGACGGGGAGACGCACGCGATCGAGGCCGGCGACTACGTCGCGTTCGCGGCCGACGAGTCCGGCGCGCACCGCGTCGTCAACGAGGGCGACGAGCCGGTGCGGTACCTCGCGCTGTCGACGATGAAGGAGCCCGACGTGACGGTGTACCCCGACTCGGAGACGTTCGGCGTCTACGTCGACTCGCCGCCGGGCGGCCGCGAGGAGCGCTCCCTGGAGGGGTACTACGAGATCGGCGACGACATCGACTACTGGGAGATGTAAGCGCCGCCCGAGCGGTCGGGCGACGCCGTCTCCGTGGGCCGCGCCCGGGGGCGTCCGACTTCGGTCCGCCGGTCTCGACGAGGCGCCCGGAGAAGAGGAGCCGCGGGAGGGCCACGGAACCGCGAGTCGCCGGGCGCTATTTAACACCGAAACGCATGAAGGGATAGCCGGAGGGGTCGAGACACCGTAGCGTCTGTACGAATGTCCCGAGAGGACGCCAGGACGACGGCCACGGGGTGGAACCGATGAGCCGAACGCGGTTGCGTCTCGGCCTCCCCGAGGACTCCTGGCTCGGGGAGGTCTCGCGGTCCCTCCCCGACGCGACGCTTCGGGTGACGGGGACCATGGCCGCGAAGGAGGGCGACATCACCGCGCTGACGGCGACGGGAGGTAACCACGTCGACATCGCCGACACCCTCCGCGAACGCGACGACGTAGATCGGATCGAGGTCGTCGAACGCCGAGGAGCGGAGACGGTCGCCGGCGTCACCGCCCCGGCGCCGTCGTACGTCGCGGCCGCGCGGCGGGCCGGCGTTCCGGTCGAGTCCCCGGTCGAGGTCGCGGACGGGCGGGCGACGCTCGTGGTAGCCGACGACCGCGAGCGGCTCTCCGCGTTCGGCCGGCGGCTCGCGGCCGCGGGCGCCACCGTCGAGTCGGCCGGCGGGAACGAGTCGGAGCCGATCCTCACCGAGGCCCAGCGCGAACTCGTCCGGGCCGCGGTCGAGGCGGGGTACTACGACACGCCGCGGGAGTGCACGCTCACGGAGCTCGCCGCCGACCGCGACATCGCCAAGTCGACCTGCAGCGAGACGCTTCACCGCGCCGAGGGACAGGTGTTACGCCGGTTCATCGAGCGGAAGGCGCCGTTCGACGCCGACGGTTCAGCGACCGGGTCCGCGCCCGCGATCCCCTCCTCGTCGGTCGGCGAGACCGACGACGGGGTCGACGGCGACGCGCCTCGCGGCTCCGAAAGGGCCGGTGTGACGGCGACGGAGCCGTAGTCGGCGGAGGAGTCTTCCCGCGGCGACCTACTCCTCGTCGAGCGCCTGCCACGAGAGCCGCGGGTTCCGCGCCGCAGCGACTTGGTCGATGCGGCCCGCGGCGGTCCGGTTCGGGGCCGCGTCGAGGGCCTCGTCGGTGTCCGCGTACGCGAGATTGAACGCCTCCGCGAGGTCGTCGAGCGAGGATTTCCCCTCGATCTCGGTCGGCTCCGTCAGCATCGCTTCGGGCACCATCTCGGGCCACTTCGTGGTCGGCGGGTGGACGCCGAAATCGAGCATGCGCTTGGCGACGTCTGCGGCGTCGCGCTCCCCTGCAGTCGCCGCGAACTCGTGGTGGAACGGGCCGTGGGGAACGTCCAGATCGATCCGCTCGGCGAGGTAGTTCGCGTTCAGCACCGCCTTCGCCGCTGTGTCCGAAAGCCCCTCGTCGCCGAGGCGGGCGATATACGCGTACGTCTTGACGAGGACGAGCCAGTTACCGGTGAACCCGTGGACCTTGCCGATCGTGTGGTCCGGCTCGAAGCGCTCGTACCCGCTCCGCTTCTCGTTCTCGCGGACCTGCGGAGCGGGGAGGAACTCGGCCAGCTCGTCGACGACACCGACCGGGCCGGCCCCGGGGCCACCGCCGCCGTGGGGCGTCGCGAACGTCTTGTGAACGTTGTAATGCATCACGTCGAACCCCATGTCTCCGGGGCGGCCGCGGCCGAGCAGGGCGTTGAGGTTCGCGCCGTCGTAGTAGAGCAGCCCGCCCGCGTCGTGGACGATCTCGGCGATCTCCGTGATGTCGCGCTCGAAGAGCCCGACCGTGTTCGGGTTGGTGAGCATGAGCGCGGCCGTGTCGTCGCCGACGGCCGCCTCCAGCGCCTCGACGTCGACGCGCCCGTCGTCGCCGGAGGGGAGCTCGACCACGTCGTAGCCGGCGGTCGCGGCGGTCGCGAAGTTCGTCCCGTGCGCGGAGGCCGGGATCACGACCTCGGACCGGTCGTCGCCGTGGTGCTCGTGGTACGCCTTCGCGACGAGGATGCCGGTGAGCTCGCCGGCCGCGCCCGCCGGCGGCTGGAGCGTCACGGCGTCCATCCCGCCGATCTCGGCGAGGTGCTCCTGCAGGCGGTACTGGAGTTCGAGGTTCCCCTGCGTCGACCGCTCGGAGCGGTCCGGGTGGACCGCCGCGTTCGGGTCGGCAGCGACGTCCTCGGTGAACTTCGGGTTGTACTTCATCGTGCAGCTCCCGAGCGGGTACGGCCCGGAGTCGATCGCCCAGTTCATCTGCGAGAGGCGGGTGTAGTGGCGGGCGATCTCCGGCTCCGAGGGCGCGGGGAGGGTGAGCTCGTCGCGCGTCAGGTCGTCCGGGAGCGGCGAGTCCGCGGTCACGTCGACCGTCGCTTCGCCCTTCTCGGAGAGGAGCGGCTCTCGCACGTCCTCGGTCTCGCGCTCGTAGTTGGCCTGGTCGTGGATCACTCAGATCACCTCCTCGAACGCGGCGACGAGGTCGTCGGTCCGACCCGCGTTCAGGTCCGTCACGCACACCTGCAGGCGGTGCTCGCCGACGACGTGGACCGCGAACCCCGCAGTCTCGAGCTCCGCGGCGATCGCCGCGGCCGGCTGGTCGACGCGCACGACGAACTCCCGGACGTGGTGGCGGTCGTGGACGGGCGCGACCACCCCCTGCAGCCCGTCGATCCGGTCGGCGAGCGCGGCCGCCTCGCGGACGCAGTCGTTCGCGAGGTCGACGAGGCCGTCCGGACCGAGCGCCGCCGCGTGCATCGCCGCGCGGAGCGCGACCCACGCCTGGTTCGTGCAGATGTTGGAGGTCGCCCGCTCCTTCCGGATGTGCTGTTCGCGGGTCTGGAGCGTGAGCGTGTACGCTCGGTCGCCGTCCGCGTCCTCGCTCGCGCCGACGAGCCGCCCCGGGACCTGCCGGAGGAACTCGTCGCTACAGGCGAAGATACCGAGTCCCATCCCGTAGGCGGTCGGGAGCCCGAGCACGCCCGCCTCGCCGACGACGACGTCGGCGCCGACGCTCGCCGGCTCCTCGAGGACGGCCAGCGAGACGACGTCCGACCCGAGGACGAACAGCGCGTCGGCGTTCGCCGCGAGGTCGCCGACCGCCCCGAGGCGCTCCTCGAGACAGCCGCGGACGGTGGGGTTCTCGGCGTACACCATGACGACGTCGTCGCCGACGCGGTCGGCGATGGCGTCGACGTCGGCGTTGCCGTCGACCATCGGGTACGACTCGATCGTCAGGTCGGCGCCGTCGCAGTAGTTCGCGAGGACCGCCCGCTTCCCCTCTCGGAGGTGCTCGGGGACGAGGACGACCTCGCCCGAGGTCGAGCGGACGCGGTCCGCGAGCGTCGCCGCCTCGCCGAGCGCGGTCGCGGCGTCGTACATCGAGCAGTTCGCGACCGGGAGCCCCGTCAGCTCGACGAGCATCGACTGGTACTCGAACAGCGCCTGCAGGAACCCCTGCGAGATCTCCGGCTGGTACTGGGTGTAGCTCGTGAGGAACTCCGCGCGGTCGGAGAGGTGGTCGACGACGCTCGGGACGTAGTGACCGTAGTGGCCCCGTCCGAGGAACTCGGTCAGCTCGTCGTTCCGGCCGAAGATCCGCGAACACTCCGTGCGGACCTCCCGCTCCGTGCGCGATTCGATCCCGAACTCGCCGTCGAAGGCGACGTCGTCGGGGATGTCGAACAGCGCCTCCTCGTCGTCGACGCCGACCGCCGAGAGCATCGCCGCGGTCTCGTCGTCCGTGTGCGGCGCGTACGGGGTACCGTCCGTCCCGCTCATCGGATCGCCCCTGCGCGGCGATTCGGTCCCGCACGTCCGCCGTCGCTCTGTCGTCCGGTGCCGGGTCGTCCGTCGAAAGGTGAGATGGTCATGGTCGTGTGTCCGTTGGTGTGTCCCGCGCCCGGGAGTTCAGTCGTTCCGCGCTCCGCGATCGTTCCGCGCTCCGCGATCGCTAGGCGATCTGCGCGTCGTACTCGCCGGCGTCGAGAAGGTCATCGGCCTCTCCGCCCTCGGTCGCGTCGACCTCCAGCATCCAGCCGTCGCCGTACGGGTCCTCGTTGACGAGCTCCGGCCGGTCGAACAGCGCCTCGTTGACGGCGACGACCTCGCCCGAAACGGGCGCGTACAGGTCCGAGACGGCCTTGATCGACTCGACGACGCCGAACGCCTCCCCGGCGGTGACCGCGTCGCCGACCTCGGGGAGTTCGACGAAGACGACGTCGCCGAGCTCGTCCTGCGCGAAGTCGGAGACGCCGACCCGGACGGTGTCGCCGCTCGTGGTCCACTCGTGCGATTCCAGGTACCGTAACTCGTCGGGAACTTCGAAGCTCATTGGTGAAAGGGGTCGTCGCGGATCACTCGGTCGGGCGGGTGCGAACCGGCCGACACCCACCGGCGCGCCGCGCGAGGCCGGCGGGTCCGTCCCCGCGGGGCGTCGGCCGGCGAAACTTTCGGTCGAGAGATGGTCCGCGACACGTGTGGCTTATTCTTCCCGCGACGGGGAGATAAAAGGTATGTTCGCGGCCACCGCGTCGCCGGCTCACTAGCCGTCTATCCCGCGACGCGACGAAGCGCGGAAGCGTCGAACCCGACACGGCCCGCCGTTCACGACCAGCGGTCGAGCCCCGTCTGGACCTGCGACTCCCTGATGCGCTCGAAGCCGCGATCGACCTCGTCGGCGGCGACCCCCCACTCGTCGACGACGTACGCGCGGGCGGCCGCCACGTCCGGGTTCACGTCGGCGTCGACGTCGACGTCGGTCGCCGGCGGGTTCATGAACAGCTCGCGGATCTCGGCGGCGTTCGGGATCTCGGACCCCCGAGCGTCGAGAACGGCCCACAGGTCACCGTGCTCTCTGACTGCTTTCACGGCGGTCTTCGGTCCGACGCCGTGGACGCCCTCGTTGAAGTCGGTCCCGCACAGCATGGCGACGTCGACGAGTCCCTGTCGGTCGAGCCCGAGTTCGTCGAGGGTCGCCGCGAGCGCCATCAGCTCCGGGTCTCCCTTGCTCGTGAGCTGTCGGAGCGTCGTCGGGGCGCCGAAAAGCAGGGTGTCGTAGTCCTCGCTGCCGGCGTGATCGACCGTTCCAGTCGCCGCCATGTGCGCGCACTGGGCCTCCCCCTCGGCCGGGGCCTCGACGATCGGCACGTCAAGTAGCCGCAGCAGCTCGCGGGTCGTCTTCTGGATCGTGTCGGTGAGCCGCTGAGTGCGGGCCTCCAGCCGGGCGGCCTCCACGGCGTCACCGCGCTCCGCGGCCGCCGCCCGCCGGTCCTCGGCTCGTTCGCGCTTCTCGCGCCGGTCCGCGATCTCGTCTGCCTTCAGGTCGGTGACGGCGCCGTCGAACACCATCACGGGGACCAAGTCGTGCTCGAAGAACTTCGGGAGCCCCTGGACGACGCCGATCAGGTTCGCGACCTCGACGCCGTCTGCGGTGGTGTACGTCTCGTCGGCCGTCCACTTTACCGTCGTCGTGAGGTACCGGTACAGCCAGTTGTGCGCGTCGACGGCGACGACGCTTCCCTCGATCTCCTCGAAGGCGACGTCCCGGATCGCCGCGAGGTCGCGCAAGTCCGCGTTTCCCATCAGTCGATCTCTCGGCGTCGCGGCTCTTAAACCATCGACTCGCGGAACGGCTGTCCACGTGCGGGAGCGTCCCGCGTCGGCCACCAACGTGCGGGAGCGTCTCGCGTCGGCCACCAACGTGCGGGAGCGTCCCGCGTCGGCCACCAACGTGCGGGAGCGTCTCGCGCCGATCGCGCCGATCCGACGCCCCGAACTGCCGGCTTGTGGGGCGTTTATGTGTGTCAGCCGACTACGATCCGGTAGCGAATGGTCTCGCCGTTCGAGGTGTTGAGAGTCGACGAGGACGCGGACGAGGCCGCGATCGAGCGCGCCTACCGCGACCGAGTGAAGGAAGCCCACCCGGACCAGGGCGGCACAGTCGAAGAGTTCCAGCTCGTCAGGCGCGCCTATCGCGAGCTCGACGAGCAGGCGCGAAACGGGAACGGCGACGACGCCACCGATATCGATATCTCTGAGGACGAGGGCGACGCCGACGAGGTGGAGCCGGTGCGCGTCGAGTTCCTCGATTACGACGCACTCGCGGACTACGGCTGGTCGCTCGATGACGACGAGCTGTTCCGGAAGGCCTCGCACGCGGACCTCGGCGCGGCCGAGCACGGGCGTCTGCTCGTCCAGCCGGACGAGAGCCTGCTTGAGGCGGCCGAGAACCGCGGGTTCGGGTGGCCGTTCTCCTGTCGCGGCGGCGCCTGCGCGAACTGCGCGGTGTACCTCGTGGAGGGCGAGCTCTCGCAGCCGGCGAACCACATCATGCCCGACGAGCTCGCGGAGCGAGGGTTCCGGCTCTCGTGTAACGGCTACCCGCTGAGCGACGAGCTGAGTGTCGTGTTCAACGTGAAACACCTCGCCGAGCTCGACGACCTCATCCTCCCGCCGGGGCCGTTCACGCGGCGGTGAACGCGGTCGGCCGGCGTGATCGAGTCGCCGTCTCGATCAGAACGACTCGGCGACGGCGGCGACGACGGCGTCCTCGACCGCGTCGCGCTCTCCCGAGAGGAACTCGATCTTGCCCTCGCGGAGCCCGGCCGCGGTGACGTCGGCGCCGGGCGCGAGCTCGGCCGCGCGCTCGGCCACGTCGCGGACCGAGACCTCCGCGCTCGTTCGGACGTACAGCTCGTCGGTGCCGATGCCGACCGTCGCGTGCGCCCCGCCGTTCGCGCGCCGGCGGTGGAGGTCGTCGAGCAGGAGCGGCGTCGGCGGGAAGTCGTAGCGGTGGGTGTAGCCGTCGGTGTCGAGCACGTCGAACTCGACGCCGTCGACCGCCTCGGTGACGACGTTCGCGGTCGCGGTCCCGACCTCGGTCTCCAGCTTCTCGCGGAACTGCTCGGAGACGTGCGCGGCGAGGTTGCCGCCGTCCTCGAAGAGGAGGTCGGCGACGAGCTCGCGCTTGTCCTGGTACGACTGGTAGTACGCCTCTAAGGCGACGGCCTCGCGGAGCTCGGCGACGCGCTCGACGTCGTAGCCCGCGTCGCGGGCGAGATCGACGTAGCGGTCGGGGGCCTCTGCCCAGTAGCTCACGGCCGGGAGGTGCCGCAGGTCCGCGCGGACCTCGTCGTTGACCGCGGAGGCAAGCGAGGCGACCAACGCGCCCGTCGAGAGGTCGCCCTCGATCGACTCGATCTCCGGGGAGACGAGCGTGTCGACGGCCTCGCGGGTCTCGGGGTCAGCGACCTCGGCGTCGACGACGACCGCGTCCACGCCGTAGACGGAGAGCAGGTCGATGCCGTCGGCGGACTCGACCGTCGAGCCGGTGCCGACGAGTAAGAAGAGCGGGAGCTTCTCGTCGTGCCGGTCGCGGTCCTGCAGCATGCGGGTCGCGTCGTTCGTCGCCGCGTCCATCCCGTACACCGGGTCGTCGAGCGGGCGGCGGGTGAAGTAGTGGTACTCGGCGTCGCTCTTTGCGTGCTCGTCGCGGATCAGCGGGAGCACGGCGCGCTCGACCGCCGCGCCGGCGACGTAACCGTCGGCGGTGGCGGGGTGACGCACGACGATCGGGCGCGATTCGAGGACCGCGCGCCGGATCGCTTCCGCGGCGTCGAGCAGCCCGTCGGCGAGCTGCGCGACCGTCTCGTCGCCCGCGAGCGGCTGGAGCCCGTCGGGACGCGCCTCGTCGGTGAGCGCCTCCGCGAGCCGGCGGCGAACCGCTTCGGCCGCCTCGCCCTCCAAGAGAACGAGCGCCTCGGACTCGACCTGCACGTCGCCCCGGTGGCTCTCGACCTCGCCGTCGATCCGCACCACGTCGCCGACCTCGACGTTCGGATGCGCGCGGACACCCGGCTCGACGAACGCCGCCACGTCGACGACGCCGGTCTCGTCGCGGACCTCGAAGACGGTGGGGCCGCCGGTCTGTCGCACCCCGACGACCTCGCCGTCGATCCGCACCCCGTCCCCGACGGCCTCGGAGAGGATACCGATCTCGACGCGCTCGCGGTCGTCGTCGAGGTCGTCGTCGCTCTCGGCGGCGGGTCCGGTGTCCTCGGCGTCGGTCTCGGGCTCGTCGGTTCCGGATTCGTCCGTCACGTCGTCCGTCTCCGCCTCGCTCGCCGCCGACAGTTCCGCGCCGTCCTCGCTCTCGGCGTCGGCAGCTTCGTCGTCAGCCGCCTCGGTAGCTCCCTCGCTCTGGGCTTCGTCGGTCGACTCGTCGGCGTCGGCCCCACTCGCTTCGTCCGCGTCCGCATCGTCGTCGTCCTCCTCCGGCAGGTGCTCGGTGTCGCCGTCTTGGACGAGCACGCCGCGGAACTCGCGGTCGGCCTGGCGGATCGACCACGCGAGGTCGATATTCCCGTTGTCGCGGACGCCTTTCACCTGCACGAACACCTCGTCGCCCGGCTCCCAGTCGAGGCTGTCGAGCCGTCGGTCGAGTTCGGAGCGGTGGAGCAGCCCTGTCACGCCGGGGGCGAGGTCGATGAACACGCCGAACTCGGCGTAGCCGTCGACGACGCCGCGGTAGAATCGATCGGGTACGAGCTGATCTGGTGCGTTCCCGCGGAAGTCGAACACGACATCCTCTTGGTGCGGTTCGCAGATGCGACCGCCACCGTCGACGTCGACGCCACAGATGATACAGGATCCCATTTGAGTACACCGAGAGCCTCGGGCCTAAAACGGTTGTCGAAAGCCTCGCGGGAGCTACTCGACGGAAACGGCCGCCGCGGCGACCGCCGGGCGATGAGCGGCCGAGACGGGCCCGGGCGCCCTATCGGTCGATCGGACCGCCGCGCGGCTCACGCGAAGAGCGTTCGAACCGACGCGATCACGCGGTAGCCGACGCCGTAGCCGAGCAGCGCCGGCGGGGCCCCGGCGACGAACGTGCGCGGCCAGGAGGTCCCGTGGACGACTCGGAACCCGATCAACAGCAGCGCCGCCGCGTACGCGCCGCAGGCGATCCGCAGCGCCGGGATCGGCGGGCCGGCGAGCGCCATCGGCGAACTGGCGTATGCGACGACCTGTACGGTCTCGCTGACCCCGCCGCGGTCGCGCAGTCCGAGCCCGTCGTCGATCTCGACGCTGGCGACGATGACGCTCACCGTCGCGACCGCCGCGGTCAGGTGGAGCCCCACCGGGGCCGCGAGCGCGATCACGACGAGGAAGACGACGAGCGCAGAGACGGGCACGGACGCCACGATCCCGGGAACTACGGACGGAGCGGCGACCATCCAGCCGAGTGCGAACGCGGCCGCGACGGCGACGGCGAACGTCAGCGCGGGCGCCTGGTCTCCGGGCGACACGCCGTTGGCGAAGAGGCGGCCCGGCCGGACGAGGGCTTCGGCCCACGCGCGAGCGATCCCGCGCGGTCCCCGCGCTCTCCCGCCCGCCCGATTCTCGATCCACGATGTCACGTGCGCCTTTCGGCCGGGTGGAATAACGGGGTTCCGGTTCGGAGCGGCCCTCGGCGGGGACGACAGCGGGCTCGCTCGTTCTCCAGTCTGATAAGCGGCGGGTAAATGTTTATACGAGGGCGTACTGAGCGGTAGTCGAATGCGCGCGTTTCGGAACGACGAGCGGGGATTCACCCCGATAGCCGGCACGGGACTGCTCGTCGGTATCGTCGTCCTCCTGTTGGCTATCGTCGGGGCCGCGATGTTCGGCCTGATCGACGGGGTCGCGCCGCCGGACGCGGAGTTCCAAGTCGAGCGGGAGGGGAGCGAACTCGTCGTCGCCGCCGCCGGGCCCGAGCCCGTCGCCGCCGAGGAGCTGTACGTCCGCGGCGAGGACCCCGACGGCGAGGTCGAGTTCGGCGCGTGGCCCGGCGACGGGATCGTCGAGCCCGGCGACCGCGTGGTCGTGCCGAACGCGACCGGGAACGAGCAGTTCGACGTGGTCTGGGAGCCGGTGGCGTTCGACACCCACGAGACCCTCGGCACCTACAACGGCGAGGATTCGGCCATAAGCGAGTGGGCCGAGGAGGAGCCGGGGGCAGACCCGCTCGGCGGCGGTGGCGGCGGGTTCTGACGAGCGCGAGACCGGACCGAGCCGCGCAGCTACTCCACGCTCACCCACTCGCCGCGCTCGACGGAGCGCTCGATCGCGTCGAGGACCTCTTGGACCGCGTACCCCTCAGCGAACGACGGCGAGAACTCGTCGCCTTCGGCGGCCGCCGAGAGGAACTCGAAGGTGAAGTTCCTCATCGGCCACAATCAGGATTCGCGGGTGATGGAAACGACCTACCAACACCTGTCGGATGAAGAGTTCAACCTCGCTGTGGAAGAGTCGCACGGGTATGAAGTGGAGGAAGACGACTCGGCGCTGACGCCGGCGACGTGTATCACCTGTGACGAACCGCTGCCGGGGTCGGCGAAGGCGTGTCCGAGCTGTGGGACGGTATACACACCGGACGCACAAGACGCGAAGGCACAGATCACGGAAGGGGTCAAAGAGTCGTACAAGCAGGCCGATCCACAGGACGCTGAAACGATGGAAGAGATCGAGGCGGTCGAGTCGGCGCTCGATGAGAACATGGACGCGATTATGGAAAGCGACGAATTGATGAACAAGATCGCAGACCGGGTCGCCGAGCGAATCGACGACGGTACCTAATCCATCGTTTCCTGAAGCCAGTTCTGAAGATCCTCCCCGGTAATGTCGGTGTTCCTTCGCAGGGTGTGGAGTTGGTCCATCGTAAGAGAACGATCGCCGTTCTCATATCGCCGCTCAAGTTCGTCGATATCGGGATCGTCGCTCGGAGTTTCCACCGGTTCTGTCTCGATTGTTAGCTCGAAGTTGGTGACGCGCTCGCCGCGCTGTTCCGCGACTTGTTCCACGGCCTCTCGGAGCATAGTTTCAAAATCAAAGTGGATTCTCGGCTGTGGGTTGGTGTATTCTTCCGGGAAGTATTCCCTCACGACACCCTCGCCGTAGCTTTCCTCCGCGCGTTCGATATCCTCTTCGGTCGGTAGGGTTGCGGCGTCGGTCTGTGTGATAACGGGGCTTGCGTCGGTGATCGCGGTGTACAAGAACGCGAGCCACGAGCGAGAACCCATCTGGATCTCTTGAGTGAGCCGGAGCTTCTCAGGGTCTAATTCACGAAGCCCGGTGGATGTGGTAATATCCCGCTTCTTGGCAGTACGAATCCCCCTCGTTAACGTCGCCGATTTCGAATCTCCACTCCGATATCTTATCGTCGTATGGGTTCCCACACCCCGGGCACCGCGGCTTATTCTTATCCGGATCGGACATATTCCACACAGGGTGTTCGGTGGTACTTAGTCGTCAGGTAGATTGTAGTCGATGTAGTGGGTGGGGATCGAAAAGTCGCACAAGTGTGGGTAGCGACCGGTAATATAGGTGGATCCGGTGGAAAGAAGGTTTCCAACAGGGGCCGACTACAACGGCTACAACCGACCCGGACGGGCGGGGATTCAACACACCGCGGTGTGCTTTCGAGCGTGCCGGCTCGGGGGCTACAGATCCACCCACCGCCCGCGTTCGTCGGACTCTGTGATCGCCCCAAGGATTTGCTGGACCTCATACCCATCCTCGAAGGTGGGGAACGTGTCCGGTACATTTCCTGTGGACACGGCGCGTAAGAACTCGTAGTTCTCGTGGACGAACGTGTGCTCCCAGCCGATGACGTGGCCGGGGGGCCACCACCGGTCGACGTACGGGTCGGTCTCGTCGGTGACGAGGACCGTCTGGTAGCCGCGGTCGCCCTCGCGGAGCACCTCCAACTCGTTGAGCCGCTCCAGGGAGAACTTCAGGCTCCCCTTCGAGCCGTGCACCTCGATCGTGTGGTCGTTCTTGTGACCGGTCGCGAACCGGGTCGCCTCGAACGTCCCCGTCGCCCCCGACTCGTACGCGACCTGCGCGGAGTAGGCGTCGTCGACGGTCACGTCGCGGTACTCCTCGACGGCGCGGTCGTCAACGTCGTCGCCGTCGCCGTCCTCCCCCGAGTCGCCGTCGGCGTACACGGGGCGCTCGTCGACGAACGTCTCTAGGTGGCCGGAGAGGCGGTCGATCCCGCCCACTTCGTCGCCGACGAGGAAGCTCGCGAGGTCGATCGTGTGGGCGCCGAGGTCGCCGAGCGCGCCGGAGCCCGCCATGTCGGCGTCCATGCGCCACGCCCACGGCGCCTCGGGGTCGACGAGCCAGTCCTGGAGGTACCGCCCGCGGACCTGCCGGATATCGCCGAGCTCGCCGTCCTCGATCAGTCCCTTCGCGTAGCGGATCGCCGGGACGAACCGGTAGTTGAACGCGGTCCCGGCGGGCACGTCGGCCGCGGCCGCGGCGTCGCGCATGGCCGCCGCCTCGTCGAGCGTCGGCGCGAGCGGCTTCTCGCAGAGGACGGGGACGCCGGCCTCCAAGGCCGCGATCGACGGCTCCGCGTGAACGTGGTTCGGCCCGAGGTTGTAGAAGACGTCCACCTCGTCGAGGGCGTCGCGCCAGTCGGTCGCGGTGTGCGCGAAGCCGAAGCGCTCCGCGGCGTCCGCGAGCGCGCCCTCGTCGCGCCCGACGAGCGTGTGGCGCTCGATCGGGGGCGCGTCCGGGAAGAACATCGGCAGTCGCGCCATCGCGTTCGCGTGCGCCTTCCCCATGAATCGATACCCCAAGACGCCGATTTTGAGTGGATCTCGTGTCATCGTGGTTCGTGTCCCGTCCGCGGTCACTCCGCCCAGTAGGCGTCGCCCGGTCGCGCCTCGAACACCGCTCGATCGAGCACGTCGACCGCCTTCTCCAACCCCTCGCGCGAGGAGGTGAGCGAGTCCTCGTGTTCTATCGAGAGCGCGCCCTCGTAGCCGACCATCCGGAGCGTCGAGACGACGTCCTTCCAGTGGCCCTCGTCGTGCCCGTAGCCGATCGAGCGGAACAGCCACGAGCGGTCGGGCTCCTCGGCGTAGCCCGTCGTGTCGAGCACGCCCTTCACCCTGGCGTTCGCGTCGTACACCTTCGTGTCCTTGGCGTGGAAATGGTGGATCGCGTCGTGCTCACCCAGGAAGCGGATCGCCTCGGGCACGTCGATCCCCTGCCAGTAGAGGTGCGAGGGGTCGAAGTTGGCGCCGATCCGCTCGTTCGTGGCCTCCCGCAGCGCGAGCATCCCGGTGGGTTCGTAGACGAGCATGTTCGGATGCATCTCGATGGCGACGTCGACGCCGTGGTGGTCGGCGTGTTTCGCGAGGTCCGTCCAGTACGGGATCGCGACCTCGTCCCACTGGTACTCGTGGGCGTCGGCGTGCTCCGTCGGCCACGGCGCCGTGATCCAGTTCGGCGTGGAGTCGCCGGGCGCCCCCGCGGGGAGTCCGGAGAAGCAGGTGACGGTGTCGACGCCGAGTGCGCCGGCCAATTCGATCGCCTCCCGGAGCTCGCGGTCCGCCGCCGCGGCGCGCTCCTCGTCGGGATGCAGCGGGTTGTTGTGGGTCGCGAGCGCCGAAATCCGGAGGTCATGCTCGTCGAGCAGGCCGAGCAGGTCCTCGCGGGCGGCCTCGTCGGCGAGGTGCGCCTCGCGGTCGACGTGGTCCTCGCCCGGCCACCCCCCGACGCCGAGCTCGACCGCGTCGACCCCGATGGAGTCGAGATACGCGGCCGCGTTCTCGATCGATTCGCCGCCTAACGGAACCGTCAGTACGCCGATGTCCATGCGCGAAATAGTACAACACCCCGAATAAATCTTCAGGTGGTGGCGACCGACGGGAGCCGACGGTCGAATCCCGCCCCCGTTCCGGGCGTTTTCGGCCTCCTTTCGGCCCGACGCGAGGCCGCGAACCACATGAGGTTTTAACGGGTGGAACGCGTATGACGGAGTATGGGAATCCTCTCGCGCGCCTCCTACGTCATCCGCTCAAAGGTGAACGCCCTCCTGAACCGGGCGGAGGATCCGACGGAGTCGCTCGACTATTCGTACGAACAGATGCGCGACGAGCTCCAAGACGTCAAACAGGGGATCGCCGACCTGACGACCCAGAAGAAGCGCCTGGAGATACAGAAGCGTAAGCTCGAAGAGAACGTCGAGAAGCACAACCGACAGGCCCGCGAGGCGGTCCAACAGGACCGAGACGACCTCGCGCGGAAGGCCCTCGAAAAGAAGAAGTCGAAGATGAGTCAGATCGAGGAGCTGGAGGGCCAGATCGCGAAGTTAAACGACACCCAAGAACAGCTCGTCGAGAAGAAGAACAAGCTCCAGAACCGCATCGAGGAGTTCCGCACGAAGAAGGAGACGATGAAGGCCCGCTACGAGGCCGCGGAGGCGTCCACTCGCGTCTCGGAGGCGATGACCGGCGTCGGCGACGAGATGGAGGACGTGAGCCGCTCGATCGAACGCGCCGAGGAGCGGACCGAGGAGATGGAGGCGCGCTCGGAGGCGATGGACGAGCTCGAGGACTCCGGCGCCTTCGAGGACGCGCTCTCGGACAAGGACAGCATCGACCGAGAGCTCGAGAGCCTCTCGACGAACAGCGAGGTCGACGCCGAACTGGAGACGCTGAAAGGCGAACTCGGGAAAGGGGAGCCAGCGAACGGCGGCGCCGAGGCGAGCACCGACGAGGAGATCGACGACGAGCTGGCGGACATCGAGTCGGAGATCGACGCGGACGAGCTTGAATCGGACCTCGACGACGGCGACGCCGACCTCGACGAGGAGCTCGACGTCGAGCTGGAGGAGTCGGAAGTCGACGCCGACGAGCCGAAAAACTGACGCGACGGGTCGTTGAAACCGACGCGCTACTGCCCCGCACTCGGCCGCGCGCCCGTCCCCGCCCACTCTTGCTCTCCGAGTCGGAGCTCGCCGCCTTCCATCCCGATCCCGTCGTACGGATCCTCGGCGAGCAGCAGCGAGCCGTCGAGGTCGGCGTAGTCGAGCAGCGGCGCGAGCTGCGCGGCCGCCGCGATCGACGCGTTCGATTCGATCATGCAGCCGCACATCACCTCGAGTCCGTGAGCGCGGGCGGTCGCGATCATCCGTCTCGCCTCCAGCAGGCCGCCCGTCTTCATCAGCTTCAGGTTCGCGATGTCGCAGCGGTCGGCGATCGCGGGGACGTCCGAGAGCGTGACGCACGACTCGTCGGCGGCGATCGGGAGCGCGGACCGCTCGTAGACGAACCGGAGCCCCTCGGGGTCCTCGGCGGGCACCGGCTGCTCGACGAACGCCACGTCCCGTTCGGCGAGCATCTCGCTCTTGTCCACCGCCTCTCGGGGCGTCCACGCCTCGTTGGCGTCGACGCGGAGTCGGGCGTCCGGCGCGGCGTCTCGGACGGCGTCGACCAGCTCTCGGTCCCGGTCGGTTCCGAGCTTGATCTTGAGAACGGAGTAGCCGGCCTCGACCGCGTCAGCTGCCTTCTCGCGCACGCGCTCCGTCTCGTCGAGCCCGATCGTGTAGGAGGTCGCCGGCGCGGTCGACGGATCGAGGCCCCAGAGCCGGTGAAGCGGGACGCCGAGCCGCTTCGCGGCGAGGTCGTGGACGGCGATCGAGACGGCGGCCCGGGCGGCCGGGTTGTCGCCGACCGCGTCCCCCATCCGCGACTCGATCTCGTGGAGGCCGTGCGGGTCGCCGACCGCTTCGACGACCGAGAGGAGCTCCGGGAGCACCGCCTCGACCGTGGCGGCCGTCTCGCCGTAGTGGGCCGACGGAGCGGCGCCGCCGACGCCGGTCATCCCGGCCTCGTCGGTAATCTTCACGATAACGTTCTCGGCCTCGGTCTGGGTACCCCGCGAGATGGTGAACGGGTTCTCCAAGGGGAGTGAGACGCGTTCGAACTCGGTCTCGAGGCTCATTCGCCGTCGGTCCCTCCGTCGGGGGCTGCCGCTCCGAGCCCCGCGCCGACGATCCCGTCGACGATCGCCTCGGCGCCGTCCCTGACCGGGTCGGCCGCGGGGGTTCCGATCTCCTCGCCGAACGCGGCGACCGCGTCGGCGGCCGCATCGTCGTCGTCGACGTCTTTGGTGTTGAGCGCACCGGCGACGACGCTCGCCTCGTTGACGGGGGCCGCCAGCCCCTCGTAAAGGTCGACGTAGTCGGCGAGCGGGGGGAGCGAGAAGGACTCGTAGCCGTGGACCGCCTCGCGGCCCGCGGCGTGACAGAGGACGAGCCCGTCGGTCATCGAGCCGTGGAGGATACCGCAGGTGACCGCCGAATAGGCGGGGTGGACGATGCTCCCCTGCCCCTCGACGACGAGGAGGTCGCGGTCGTCGCCGACCGCGACGAGCATGTCCTCGACCGCGCCCGCCGTGAAGTCGGAGACGACGCGGTCGATCGGGTTCCCCCACCCGGCGATCATGATGCCGGTCTGGCCGGTCGGGACGAACGCGGCGTCGATCCCGCGCTCGCGGGCGGCGGCGACGACCTCCAGCGAGGCGGTCATCTTCCCGACCGAGCAGTCGGTGCCGACCGTGCACACCACGTCGGCGTCGACGTCGCCCGAGCCGCCGGTCGCCACGGTGAGGTCGTCGTCGGGCTCGCGCACGTCGAAGAGGTCGACGCCGTGCTCGGCCGCCAGTTCGGCGAGCTCGTTGTCCTCGTTCAGGAAGTAGTGGAGCCCGCTGACCACGTCGCAGCCGGCCTCAATCGCGGCCTCGACGTCCGGGCGCCACGACTCGTCGAAGCCGCCGCCGATCGGTGAGATCCCGATATATAAAGCGTCGACGTCGCCGCCGGCGGCCGCGTACGCCTCGTCGAACGACTCGACGATCGGCGCGTCCGTGACGTCCGGCACGTGGTCGCGTACGCGGTCGCCGGCGCAGTCGCGGTCGAGGACGGCGCACACGTCCTGGTCGCCGTAGCGCATCACGCCGAGCGCGGTCTTCGCGCGGTCGGGGAACTTCTCGTGGGCGAGGACGGCGATCCGCTCGTGGTCCATGGTGGGTCGGTCGCCCCGGGCATTCTTAAAAGAGTCGGGGGCGGTCCGCGAGTCGATCGGCGGCGTCGTCGTCCGAAACCCCGAAACGGTGTCGAGAATATTTATAAACAACTGCGGTGGCGCGCCCCGGTGAGCGGCCCGAAGGGCCGCGAACCGCGAGGGCGAAGCACGACGACGCAAGCACCGCAGCGAGTCGCGCGAGTCCTCGCGGCTGAGGCTTTGGAGGTGTTCACAACTGCTCTGGACTCTCTTATAAACGGACGGCTAACGCGTGAGGGACGCGTCCCGCGTTTCCAGCGGTCATATATAAACTAACGACGCCGGGGTCGATATCCGCGTATTCAGGCGCTGCCGTCGACGAACTGTTCGGCGCCCTCGTAGAACCAGTAGCCGTTCTCGCGCATCACGCGGCCGAGCTCCTGATGGAACTCGACGAAGTCCGCGAACTCCTCCTTCTCGACGCCCTCGAAGATCTCCTCGACGGAGACGACCGTCTCGAAGTCGATCCGGATCGGGTGGTCGCCGTACTGCTCGACGTACGCCGCCGCCGACAGCGGGAAGTCCTCCTCCTCGTCGACCTTCTTCGCGAGCACCGCGTGGCCGTACTGCCGCATGCCCTCGCTGCCCTGCTCGCCGTCGGGGTCGTGTGGCCAGTCCATACCCACCGTTTACCGTGCCGCAGGAAAGTCGTTGCGCTCCGTCGGACGCCTCGCGCGGCATCGCGCCGCCGCCCGTGTCGATATTTCGAACGCGAGAGATATGCTGATTAAGTGAACTGTAACACAATTTATTAACTGTATCTATAACAGAAAAACATTTAGAACATGTGAAATCAATCGTTAGGTTGGATCGGACTATGAAAGCAGTAGTATACCAAGAGCCGTACGACGTGGCCGTCGAAGAGGTAGAAGAGCCGGAGATCGAACACCCGAACGACGTCGTCGTCGACATCACGACGTCCTGTATCTGCGGCTCCGACCTGCACATGTACGAAGGTCGAACCGCGGCCGAGGAGGGTATCGTGTTCGGTCACGAGAACATGGGGATCGTCTCGGAGGTCGGCGAGGCGGTCTCGACGCTGGAGGAGGGCGACCGCGTGGTCATGCCCTTTAATGTCTCCTGCGGCTTCTGTCAGAACTGCGAGGAGGGGTACACGGGTTTCTGTACCAACGTCAATCCCGGCTTCGCGGGCGGCGCGTACGGCTACGTCGCCATGGGGCCGTATCCGGGCGGACAGGCCGAGAAACTCCGCGTCCCGTACGCGGACCACAACGCGCTGAAACTGCCCGAGGGACGGGAACACGAGGACGCGTTCTCGCTGCTCGCGGACATCTTCCCGACGGGGTGGCACGGCACCGAACTGGCGAACCTCCAGCCCGGCGAGTCCGTCGCCATCTTCGGCGCCGGCCCGGTCGGACTGATGGCCGCCTACAGCGCGAAGATCAAGGGCGCCGCCGAGATCTACGTCGTCGATCAGGTGCCGAGCCGACTGGAGTTGGCCGAGGAGCACTGCGACGCGCACGCCATCGACTTCTCCGAGGGTGACCCCGTCGACCAGATCATCGAGATGCACGGCGGGATGGTCGATAAGGGCGTCGACGCGGTCGGGTATCAGGCGACCGACCCCGAAGACGTCGACACGGACACGGAGGACTACTCCTACCAGCCCGCCAAGGAGAACCCGGCGGTCGTGATCAACAACCTCATCCGCGTGGTCCGACCGACCGGCGAACTCGGCATCCCCGGCCTGTACGTGCCGGAGGACCCGGGCGCGCCCGACGACATGGCCGCCCAAGGGCGGCTCGGCATCGACTTCGGGAAGTTCTTCGAGAAGGGACTCAAGTGCGGCACGGGTCAGTGTAACGTCAAGTCGTACAACCGGTACCTCCGCGACATGATCATCGAGGGGCGCGCCGACCCGAGTTGGGTGGTCTCGCACCGCGTCGACCTCGAGGAGGCGCCGGAGATGTACGAGGCGTTCGACGCCCGCGAGGAAGGCGTCACGAAGGTCCTGCTCGAACCCTGAGTCGACGAGGCGCCGCCTCGTCGTTGCAGTTCCCGTTCCGATTTTTTCACGCCGCGTCGACCGTCAGGCCCGGAGCCACGCTTTCGGATGCTCCACCCGGAGGTGCGACTGATACCGCGAAACGAGCTCCGGATACCCGTCGGCGACGCAGTGCCAGTCGCAGTGGTCACAGCGTCGCTCGACCGCCTCGTCGCCTTGCACGTGTCCGCCCCGCCTGTATGTGACCATGGTGAGGTGTCGCCGCGGTCGACTCGCGCCGATAGGTACCGTACGTCACGAACCGGGTTCACTCTGTCGGCGGCGTCGGGGCGTGCTCCCGCCGGCGGTCGCGGATCGACTCTCTCCCGGCACCGCCGAAACCGGTATGTCGGTCCTCCGCGTTGCGTCTCGTATGTGCAAGTACTGTAACTGGGCGTTCCACGACGGGTGGGGCGAGCTGTTGAAGTACGACGACGTCTATCAGTCGGCGGTCGGCGCCGAGACCGAATCCACCCACGGGTTCCACGAGGACTGGGACGACCTGCAGGCGGAACTCGGTATCTGACTCGGGCCGACCGGTGAGGTCGGCTCAGATCGGGAACGCGTCCGCGCTCTCGACCGCGTCCGGGTCCGATACCGCGAGGTCGTCGAGTTCCCGTCGAATCCGCGCTTCGTTCATCTCGCTGCCGATGAACACGAGTCGCGTGCGGCGGTCGTCGTCGGGCCCCCACTCGCCGATCGGTCCCGCCTGCACCGAGGGGCCGGCCTGACTCACGCCGATGACCTCGTCGGTGCCCGCGACGTTCGCGACCCCCTTCGCCCGAACGATGGCGCCGTCCCAGTCGTCGAGCCACGCCGCGAACGGCTCCGGATCGAGTTCCTCCGCGGAGCGATAGACGAACGAGTCGACCCCGTGGGCCGCGGCGGCGCCCTCGTCGTGGTCGTGGCCGTGATCGTGTTCTCCATCTCGTCCGTGTCCGTCCGCCCCGCTCTCGGCGATCGCGCGCTTCCACCCTGGAGACTGCTTGGCCGTCTCGAAGTCGAACCGACCCGTGTCGAGCACCTCCCCCGGGTCGACCTCGGAGTAGCTGGTCCGGATCCGCTTCGCCCGCGGGCCGAGCCGGTCGGCGACCGACTCGATCTCGTCGAGCACGTCGTCGGGGACCATGTCCGTCTTGTTCAACACGAGCACGTCGCAGAACTCGACTCCCTCGACGAGCACGTCCGCGAGCGGGCGGTCCGCGGCCGGTTCCCCGTCCCCCGGGAGGGTTTCCCCCGCGTCGAACTCCTTCCAGAACCCGTAGGTGTCGAGGACCGTCACCATCGTGTCGAGCCGGAAGCGCTCCGTCGGGTCGACGTCGGAGTCCTCGGTCCCTTCCGTGAACGCCCGAGCGATCGGGATCGGCTCGGAGATGCCCGACGACTCCACGAGCAGGTAGTCGAACTCGCGAGACTCCGCGAGCGCCGCGGCCTCGCTCAGCAGGTCGTCCTGCAGCCGGCAGCAGATGCAACCGTTCGAGAGGTCGACGATCCCCTCGTCGTCGTTCTCGCGCGCGACGAGCTCGGCGTCGACGTTCACCTCGCCCATGTCGTTCAGGATGACGGCGATCCGCCTGTCGCCGGGATCCGCGAGCAGGTGGTTCACCATCGTCGTCTTCCCGGCGCCGAGGTACCCGCTGAGAACGGTCACGGGAATCCGATCGTCGGTCATGTGCGTTACCGTGAGACGTGCTACCAGTATGAAACGATCGATCGGCGGGGTTCCCGTCGTCACAAATTTCACGTTCACGGAGGCGCCGGTGCCCGAGCACGTCGAAGCCCGCCACAACGACGAGACGGTGTTAGTAGAGCGGGTGTGACTGACTGAGTGGTGCCGAAAACCGGTCTCAGGGGGTATAAACGGACCGCGGTGGCGCGTGCCGACGAGCGCCCGTAGGGCGTGAGTCGCACGCGCGAGGGAGTCGCGAGCGACGTGGGCGACCGAAGGGAGCCCCGAGTGAGCGACGAGGCTGGGGAGGCGTGAGGCCGCGGTCCCGCGAGCGGCGCGAGCGGGAGCACGGAAGTCGCAGCCCGCGCAGCGAAGCGAGCAGGAACGTCTTCCGGTGATGCGGTCGGGGCGGGACTCGAAGGGGCAGTCGCGAGGACTGCGCAGGCGACGCAAGCACTAGAGGGAGCGAGCGGCGCGAGCGACCGAAGCGCGCAGCGAGCGTGCGCAGTCCTCGCGGCTGGGGCTTTGGAGGTGTTCATCACCGATCCGTCAGCAACTATTTATAAGCGAGCGGCTGGGGCTCTGAAAGCGTTCTGCGTCGAGCCACCGGTGGTCGTACAGCCGAGCGGCTGGGGCTTGGGAGGCGGTCACCGCAATACTCGTAGCGGTCGTTTAGAAGCGATCGTCGAGGACCTCTCAGCCGGCTCCCCCACCACCAACCGCCCCCTATCGCTCGATCCCGCCCTGCGCTTTGATCTGCATGATGTGCCGGACGTTCAGATAAATCTCCTCGGGAGACGTCTGCTCGTCGGGGTCGTATAAGTCCGAGACGCGATAAAGGATCGCCGAGAGCTGCTTGCTCTCGGAGCTGTCGCCCCGCACGTCGCCCGCGATCTCGCGGAGGAACGTGCGGAGCTCGTCGTCCTCGGGGAACTCCCCCGCAGCCGCGTCCGCGGCCGACTCCGGGACGACCGGGTCGACGCCTGCGGCGTCGAGGGGGTCGGCGGGGTCGTCGTCCTCACTGCGCTCGCGCTCTCCGTCCTCCCCGCTCATCGTCCCTCGGTCACCCCGCGGCGGCGCACCACCCCGGCGTTGTTCGCGACGTTCTCCACTATCACCCGGAACGCGTCCGCGGTCTCGCCCTCCCCCAAGACCACCGGCTCGCCGTCGTCGCCGCCGGTCCGGACCGCGGGATCAAGCGGGACGCCCCCCAAGAAGGGGAGTTCGTGCTCCTGCGCGATCGCCTTTCCACCGCCGGAACCGAAGATCTCGTGGAAGCCGCCGCAGTCCGGACACCGGAAGCCGGCCATGTTCTCGGCGATTCCGAGCACGTTCGTATCGTGCTTGCCGAACATCCGGAGCCCCTTCACCGCGTCGTCGAGCGCGACCTCCTCCGGCGTCGTGACGATCACGGCGCCCGTCAGCGGGAGCGTCTGGAGGATCGTGAGCTGGGTGTCACCGGTGCCCGGCGGCAGGTCCATGATCAGGTAGTCGAGTTCGCCCCACTCCACGTCCTCGACGAGTTGAGTGATGATCTTGTGGACCATCGGCCCGCGCCAGATGACCGGGTCGTCCTCGCCGGTGAGGAAGTCCATGCTCATCAGTTTCACGCCGAAGCGCTCGGGCGGGACGATCGTCTCGCCGTCGGTCTGCGGGCGCTCCTCGGCCGAGACCATCCGCGGGACGTTCGGCCCGTACACGTCGGCGTCAAAGAGCCCGACCCGCGCGCCGAGCCCGGAGAGCCCGGCCGCGATGTTGACGGCCATCGTCGACTTGCCGACGCCGCCCTTCCCGGAGGCGACCGCGATCACGTTCTTCACGCCCGGCAACACCTGCTCGTCCGCGTCCAATTCGTCCGGGATCGACGCCGAGAGATCCACCTCGAATCCCGTGTCGGCGAGCGCCGCCCGGACGTCCTCGGCGATCGCCGACTCGTGCGGCGAGAACGGCGCGCCGAGCGCGAGCGACACGCGGACCGTCCCGCCGGCGCCGTCCTCGCCCGCCTCGACGGCGACGTGGTTCACCAGCCCGAGCGAGACGATGTCGTCCCCGAGGTCGGGGTCCCGCACGTCCGCGAGCCGCTCCCGGATATCCGCTTCGTTCATGCCCGGAGGGAGGGCGGTGGGGCGAATAAGGGTTCTGTACCCCGAATCAGTCGACCCGCGTGCCGGCGTCTTCCCCCCGTAGGAACGGTATCAGTCCGTCGGCGCCGAACACGTACGCCGGCGCGCCGAGCGCCAGGAGCTCACGGACCTTCGCCGCCATCCCGCCCGAGACGTCGGTCGCGTCGCTCGCGCCGAGCGCGTCGGCCACCGCGTCGAACGAGTCGATGGCGGGGATCACCTCGCCGTCGGCGTCGAGGACGCCGGGAACGGTCGAGCAGACGCCTACGCGGCGCGCCCCGAGGCCCGCGGCGAGCTCGACGACCAGTTCGTCGCCGGAGACGACGGTGACCCCCTCTCCCGCGGTCGCGACGCCGTCGCCGTGGAGTACGGGAACGAACCCCTCGTCGAGCAGCGTCGCGGTCGAGCCGCGCGGCAGGTCGAGGTCGCCGGCGACCCCGTCGGGGCGAGCCGAGAGCGACAGCGGGTGGACCGGCACCGCGGGCACGTCGCGGTCGTGAAGCCGGTCGAGGACCGCCCGGTTCAGCGTCGTCATCGCCCCGTGGATGTCCATCACCCCCGCCGGGTCACGCGTTCCCGCGCTCGTCGACACGCCGTGCTCGCTGGCGTGATGATGACCGAAGCTTCCGCCGCCGTGGACGACGACGAGCCGCTCGACCGAGCCCTCGGCGAGGGCCTCGGCGATCGCGTCGCAGGCGGCCGCGAGGGCGTCGTCGTCGAGCGTCTCGGGCCGGTCCTTCTCGGTGATCAGGCTCCCGCCGAGCTTGAGCACGACGGGGGGCGCGGGGTCGGAGTCGGCCGCGTCGTCGGCCTCGCGGGCGGTGTCGTCGGCGTCCGCCCCGGACGCACCGCGGTCCGCGGTCACGACTCCACCACCCGGACGCCCTCAGTCGCCAACTCGGCGCGGAACGAATCCTCACACCCCTGCGTGAACGAGAGCGCGGTTTCCGTCGCGTCGCTGGCGTCGAGCGCGACGATACAGCCGCCGCCGCCCGCGCCCGTGAGCTTTGCGCCGTGCGCGCCCGCGTCGCGAGACGCCCACACCATCGCGTCGAGCGACCGCGCCGAGACGCCGAGCGCGGCGAGCAGGCCGTGGTTGAAGTCCATCAGCTCGCCGAGCTCCGCGAGTAGCTCCGGCGACGGCTCCGTCTCGGGGACGGCGTCGGCCAGCAGCGCCTCACCGGTCCGGACGAGGTCGCCGATCGACTCGACGGTGTCCGCCGCGAACCGGTACTCCTCGCGGAGCTCGCCGACGCCGGCCACGAGCTCGCCGGTGTCGCCGGCGCCCCCGTCGAAGCCGACGACGAACGGCAGGTTCGGCGCCTCGATCGGTTCGCAGTCGTCGCCCTCGACGCGGACCGCACCGCCCATCGTCGAGCAGAAGGTGTCCGCGCGCGACGCCTGCCCGTCCTGCACCTCGAACTCCGCGCGGTACGCGCGGTCGGCCAATTCGCGGCGGTCGAGCGGCTCCCCGAGCGCGCGGGTCGCGGCGTCGATTCCCGCGACCACGACGGCCGCCGACGACCCTAGCCCAGCCCCGAGCGGAATATCGCTTTCGACGGTGATGTCAAAGCCCGCGTCGGGGGCGTCGGCGGCCGAGCGCGCCTGCCGGACCGCGGCGTCGACGTACCCCATCGCGGCCTCGACCAGCGGCGTCGGCACGTCGACATCGGGGCGGTCGCCGGTGCCGCCGGAGTACTCCACCGTGAACCCGTCGAGCGAGAGGTCCTCGGCCTCGACGCGGACGTGGTCGTCGGCCCGCGGCTCGGCGGTCACCGTGGCGCGTCGCTCGATGGCGGCAGGTACGGCCGGCTCGCCGTACACGACGGCGTGTTCGCCGAAGAGATACACCTTCCCCGGCGCTTCACAGACGGTCATACGAACTCCCTCTCTCCGCGGGCTTACAGGCGTTGCGCTTGTCGGGTCGCCGTCGGCAGTTCTCGAAGGTGGGACGGCAAGAGGCTCCTCCCCCGCCACCTTTTCGGCGTCGGCCCCCGTCCCGTTCGCCATGACGCAGATCTCGTCGCTACTCACGCGGTCGGTCGCGAACTTCGTCGACGGCGTGGCTGTCGCGATACCGCGGCTGCTCTCGGGGGTGGTCTTCCTCACGCTGGCGTACGTGACGGTCCGGATCGTCCTCGTGATCGTCAGGTCCTCGATCGAGCGCGTGTACGTCGGCAACCGCGAGCTCGTGGGCGATCTCATCGTCACGCTGGTGGCGATCTTCCTGTGGTTCGGCGTCGCCCTGACGTTTCTGAAGGTGCTCGGAATGGGCGACATCGCGGCGAGCCTCGGCACCGCCGTCGGCTTCATCGCGCTGGGCGTCTCCTACGCGCTCTCGGAGATGATAGAGGACACGGTGGCCGGCGTCTACCTCCTCCGCGACCCCGACTTCAACGTGGGATACCGCGTCGAAGCGAAGGGCGTGACGGGGATCGTCGCCGCCATCGAGCTCCGGAAGACCCGGATCGACACGGACGACGGCGACCGGGTCGTGCTCGCGAACCGAGAGATAGAACCGCGCTGGACCCACGACGTGCCGGAAGCGGACACCGACTCCACCGACGGACACGAGGAGTCGCCGACCGGCGCGGAATCCCGAGACAACAGTTAATTAGCGGGGCCCGGATCTCGCCTCCATGTCCTCCACACCGGAGACGAGAGACGTCAGTACCGCCGACGGCGACACGACGATGGCGGCTATCACGCACATCCTCGCGCTGTTCACGTGGCTGATCGGGCCGCTCGTCGTCCTGCTCGTGACCGACGACGAGTTCGTGAAGGCGAACGCGCGGCGCGCGATCGACTGGCAGATCTGGTTCACGCTCTACTCGATCGTCGCCGCGGTCCTGATCGTCGTCGGCATCGGACTCCTGCTCCTCCCGCTGCTCGGACTCCTCGATACCGTCTTCGTGATCGTCGCCGCGGTGAAGGCGGCCGACGGCGAGACGTGGCACTACCCGCTGACGATCGACCTGCTGTAGGTCGCGATCGCGACGCCCGTCGTCGCGGCGAACGCCGTGGCTACGGGATCGAATCGCGCGTCAAAAAGTCGAACTCGACGTCGAAGACCGGTTACAGTTCGTCCTCGAAGTCGTCGAGGGCGAACACGGTGTCGGCGCCGCGGCGGTCGAGCGTCTCGTTGGCGAGGAGCCAGTAGACGACCGACAGCGCGCGTCGACCCTTGTTGTTCGTCGGGATGACGAGGTCGACGTTCGACAGCTGGTTGTTGGAGTCGCACATCGCGATGACCGGGATACCGACGGTGATGGCCTCCTTGACGGCCTGTGCGTCGCCGATCGGGTCGGTCACCACGACGACGTCCGGCTCGATGTAGCCGGCGTAGTCGGGGTTCGTCAGCGTGCCGGGAATGAAGCGCCCCGTGCGGGCGCGGGCGCCGATGGCGTCCGCGAACTTCTCGGCCGGGAATCGACCGTACTGCCGCGAGGACGTGACGAGGATCTGCTCGGGGTTGTAGTCCGAGAGGAAGTCCGCCGCGGTGCGGATCCGCTGGTCCGTCGTGCTCACGTCGAGCACGTACAGGCCGTCGTCGCGGACGCGGTGGATGAACCGCTCCATGTCGGCCGTCTTCTGCTGGGTCCCGATGTGGACACCGGCGGAGAGGTAGTCCTCGACGGGGATCAGCAGGTCGACGTCGTCGTCGGGCATGACGTCGTCGTCGAACGGGGAGGCCTCCTCCTCGTCGGCGGCGTCGCCCGCCTCGTCTGCGTCTCCGGTCTCGGCGTCGGCGGGTGCCTCCTCGGCAGCCGCGTCGGCGGTCGGTTCCTCGGTCGTGTCGGCCTCCTCCTCGACCGCCGCGTCGACCGCCTCGGTCTCCGCGTCGTCGTCGAGTTCGACCGCGTCGTTGTCTTCGCTCATGCGTGGTGTGGGCCCGTCATACCGCGTCGTCCGCGATGCGGACCAGTTCGTTCAGCTTGGCGGTGCGCTCGCCGCCGACCGTGCCGGTCTTGATGTAGCCGGCGTCGGTCGCCACGGCGAGGTGTGCGATGGTCGTATCCTCCGTCTCGCCCGAACGGTGCGAGATGACGGTCTCGTACCCGTTGCGGGCGGCGAGTTCGACCGCGTCGAACGCGTCCGACAGCGTCCCGATCTGGTTCGGCTTGATCAGGATGCTGTTGGCCGCGCCGACGTCGATCCCCTCTTGGAGCCGCTCGACGTTGGTGACGAACAGGTCGTCGCCGCAGATCAGCGTCCGGTCGCCGACCCGGTCGGTCAGCGCCGCGAACGCCTCGTAGTCGTTCTCATCGAGCGGGTCCTCGACGTACGCGAGGTCGTACTCGTCGACGAGGCCGGCGACGTACTCGACCTGCTCGTCGGTCGATTTGGTCTCGTCGCCGTAGACGTACGCATCGGCGTCGTCGTCGTACAGCTCGGCGGCCGCCATGTCGAGCCCGAAGCGGATCTCGAAACCCACCTCGTCCTCGACGCGGTCGACCGCCTCCTCGACGACCTCGAACGCGTCGGCGTCCGAGATGGGGGGCGCCCACGCGCCCTCGTCGCCCTTCGCGGCCGGCACGCCGCGCTCGTCGAGCACGTCCGCGACCGCCGCGTGGACCGCGGCGTTCGCGAAGACGGCCTCCGAGACGCTGGGCGCGCCGACCGGCGCCGAGAGGAACTCCTGAATGTGGGTCGCTTCCTTGGCGTGCTCCCCGCCGCCGACGACGTTGCCGAGCGGGATCGGGAAGTTCTCGCCGCGGAACGCGCCCCCGAGGTGCTGGTACAGCGGTGCACCGAGCACGTCGGCGGCGGCCTTCGCGGCCGCCATCGAGATCGCGACCGCGCTGTTGGCGCCGATCGCGGAGAAGTCGTCCGTCCCGTCGGCCGCCCGGAGGGCGTTGTCGACGGCGCGCTGGTCGCCCGCGTACAGCCCCTCCAGCCGCGGAACGGCGTGTTCTCGGGCTTTCGCGATCGACTCGCTGGCGGGCAGTTCGATCGCCTCGTACTCGCCGGTGGACGCCCCGCTGGGCGCCGCCCCGCGGCCGAAGCCGCCGGACTCGGTGAGCACGTCGGCCTCGACGGTCGGGTTCCCCCGCGAGTCGAGCACGCGACGCAGCGAGACGCTGGTGATGCGGGTCATCAGTTGGACTCCCTCCGGACCGTGAAGGGGAGCGCGCCCGCGTCGTACTCCTCAGCGGCGACGAGGATGGGCTCCGTCTGGTCCGTGTCGATCAGCACGGGCGCCCCGTACGACACCTGCAGCGCTCGCGCGCCGAGGATGCGTGCCTTCTCGTATCGATTGTATCGCTGTGTTGACATTGTTACTGGTACGGGGAGACGACGTCGACGAGGTCGCGATGGCTGACTATCATCCGGCGGCAGCAGTGCCGGTCGACTCCGAGGTCGTCGAGCACGTCGCCCGGGTCCTCTTCGCCCTCGCGGGCGCGGTCCTTGAACTCCTCCCAGTGTTCGCCGATGACGTTGCCGCACGTGAAACACCGGACGGGGATCATCATGACTGGATCACCTCAGCGGTAGGACTTCTGGTAGCGGGCACGCGCGCCGGGTCCGCCCCACTTCTTGGGTTCGGACTGACGCACGTCGTTGACCAGCAGCGTGCGGTCGAAGCTCATGTACGCGTCGCGCAGCTCGGCGTCGCCGAGGTGCTGGACGAGACCGCGCGCGATGGCGGTCCGCGTCGCGTCGGCCTGGCCGCTGAAGCCGCCGCCCTCGACGTTGATGTCGATGTCGACGCCGTCGCGGAGCTCCTCGCCCGCGATGCGGAACGGCTCCATCATCTTGAGCCGTGCCTGTTCCGGTTCGACCAGCTCGACTGGCTGGGAGTTGATGCGAACGCGACCCTCGCCGTCGCGCACGGTGGCGCGGGCGACGGCCGTCTTCTTCTTGCCTGAGGTGTTAGTTACCATGTGACGTTGGCTCCCAGAGACTCGGAGATTGCCCCGAGCGTCGTGAACTTGATGTTCGAGAGGCGGTCGAGCGAGGTGCCGTCGAGGACCACGCTCTCGAGGTCCTCGTCGCGCTCGTAGGGGTTGCCCACGTAGACGCGGACGTTCGAGAACGCCTCGCGGCCGTCCTCCGTCTTGTACGGCAGCATGCCGCGGATGGCACGCTTGAAGATCCGGTCGGGACGCTTGGGGTAGTACGGCCCGCTGTCGGAGCCGAGCTCCGCACGGGTGTGGTACGTCTCCATCGTCGCCTCTTCGTTACCGGTGATGACCGCGCGCTCGGCGTTGACGACGGCGACCGTCTCGCCGTCGAGGACGCGCTGGGCGACCTTCGACGAAACGCGACCGAGGATGCAGTCGCGGGCGTCGACGACGACGTCCGCGTCGATTTTCGCGAGACTCATCGAATCACCCGGACGTTGCTGCCTTCGGGATTCTGTTCGACAAACTGTTCAAGCGACACCGCTTCGCCGGCCTGATCGATCTTCGTGCGGGCGGTGCCCGAGAAGTCGACGGCGGCGACGGTGACGTTCTTTTCGAGCACACCGCTGCCCAGCACCTTGCCGGGGACGACGACCGTCTCGTCTTCCTGAGCGTACCGCTCGATGCGACCCAGGTTGACCTCAGCGTGCGTGCGCCGTGGCTTCTCCAGTCGGTCGGCGACATCCTGCCACACGTTGGCACCGGAGTCACGCGAGACCGACTTCAGATCGGCGATGAGGTTCTGTAGTTTCGGATTCGTCTTGCTACTCATAGCTGTCTCTCCTGTGGTGGAGAGTTAGTGAAAACGGAGTGCAGGGAGCAGGATTTGAACCTGCGGACCTCTACAGGACAGCGCCCTGAACGCTGCGCCGTTGGCCTGACTTGGCTATCCCTGCGTGCACTCCTGCGTAATCCGGCTCCCTTCAAACCACTTTCGGTCCCGCCGTCGGAACGACCCGACGCGGGCCCGGAGCGACCCGACGCGTCGTCGGATCGGGACGCGGCGCCGCGGCTCCGTACAGGGGCGAGCGCCGGCCGCGTGATTCGAAGGTCCGTCATTACGTTAGACCGCGACTTTCGTCTGTAGTTCGTCCGCGCGCTCCTCGATGGAGTCGATCGCACGGAGCAGCAGTTCCTCGACGCTGAACGACCCGTCCGTCTCGATGTGGAAGACGAACGCGCCGGGGACGTCATCGACGCTGACCTCCTTCCCGGGGAACCGCTCCGAGAGGTCGTTGTCGAACTCGTCGGTGAGCTCGATTTCCCCCTCGGGCGTCTCGATGACGCCGCGGAGGATCCGTGGATCGTCGTCGTCGAACTCACCGAGGTCGCCCTCGACCGAGACGCGCTGGAGGTGGCGGTAGCCGACGGAGACGCCGCCCTGGTGTTTGGCGTGGTCCTTGCCGGTGTTCAGCACCGCGTCCGCCTCGAACTCCAGCCGCTGTCCCTCCTTCAGCTCGATGATCGGCACGTTGTCGTCGGCGACCTCGACGAGCGGGTCGGCGCTCTCGATGTCGCCGGAGTACGCCGTCGCCGGCCCCTCGACATCGAGCGCGAGGGTGACCTCGTCGCCGACCTCGAAGTCGTCGAGCGGCGTCTTCAGGGGCACCAGCCCCAGCCGAAGCCCGATCATCTCGTCGAACATGACGGAGGAGTTCTCGACGAACCGGACGGTGTCGATCGAGAACGTCGGGACGTCGGCGATCATCGCGCGGCGGATGCCGTTGGCGAACGCCGGGGTGAGCCCGCGGATCAGTACCCGCGCGCTGCGTTCGTCCCGTTCGACGTACTGGACGTCGAAGTCGTCTTCCGTCATATCAGACTCGCTTGTTCTTGGGCGCCTTCGTCCCGTCGTGCGGGATTGGCGTGACGTCCTCGATCCGGCCGATCTCGACGCCCGCACGCGAGAGCGCGCGGATCGTCGCCTGCGCACCGGGACCGGTGGACTTGTTGAGGTTGCCGCCGGGGCCGCGCACGCGAACGTGCACGCCCTCCAAGCCGGCGTCCTTGACGCGCTCGGCGACGACCTCCGCCATCTGCATGGCGGCGTACGGCGACGCCTCGTCGCGGTTCTGCTTCACCACGGTGCCGCCGGACGACTTGGCGATCGTCTCGGCGCCCGTCTCGTCGGTGACCGTGATGAGCGTGTTGTTGAACGACGCGTACACGTGGGCGATGCCCCACTTTCCGTCCTCGGATTCACTCATGGTTGGTTACTCCTGTGACTCCGCGCGCTCGGGGTGGAGATCGTCCGCGAGCGGGCTCGTCTCGTCGAAGGCGATGACGCCCTCGTCGTCCACGTCGACCTTCACCGAGGGGCGCGTGACGCGTGCGCCGTCGACGGTGATGTGGCCGTGAACGATGAACTGGCGGGCCTGCTGGGTCGAAGACGCGAACCCCTGCCGATAGGCGACCGTCTGAAGACGGCGCTCGAGCAGGTCGGTCACGTCCAGCGAGAGGACCGCGGAGATGTCGTCGTTGTCGCCGAGGATACCGATGCGGCGGAGTCGTGTAACGAACTCCGCGCCGGCCTCTTGGGCGGCGTCGACGTCACCCTGGGCCTCGCCGAGCAGGCGACGCGCCTCGCGTCGCATGCTGCGCAGCTCGGACTGTGCGCGCCAGAACTCCTCTTTGTTCTTCAGGCCGTACCGCGAGAGGAGGTCGGACTCCTCGGCGATGCGCTCGCCCTGGTACGGGTGGTTCGGCGTCTCGTAGCCCTTCGTGTTCTTGCCGGTGCTCATTCCTCGTCACCCGCTTCTTCTTCCGCCATCTCCTCGCGGATCTCCTCGACGTTGACGCCGATTGTGCCCTCGGACCGCCCCGTGGACTTCGTGCGCTGGCCGCGTACCTTCTGGCCGCGCTTGTGGCGAACGCCCTTGTACGATTCGATGACCTTCATCCGGTTGATGTCGTGGCGACGCTTCTCGCTGACGTCGGTGCCGACGAGGTGCGTCGTCTCTCCGGAGTAGAAGTCGTTCTGTCTGTTCGTCATCCACGACGGGACGTGGTCTTCGAGGTTCTCGGCGATGTCGACCACCGCGTCGATGTCACCCTCGTCGAGGAGCCCGAACGTGGCGTTCTTATCCACGTCGGCCTTCTCGGCGACCAGCCGCGCCGTGCGCGTGCCGATGCCGTCGAGTTCGGACAGGCTTCGCTCGACCGTCTTCGTCCCGTCGAGGTCCGCGCCCCCGATCCGGACGAAGTACTGGAGGTCTTCCTCCTCCTCCGGCGAGTCGTCCTGTGGTTCTTCCGTGCTCATGTGTTGGTTGTGGTGAGCCCTACCGGCGCGAATCCGGCGGTGCTCGGTCCGTTCGAGCGTTGCGGCGGGGATTTGAACCCCGGAGGCAGTGACGCCACAGAGTTAGCAACCCTGCGCCTTGGGCCGGGCTTGGCTACCGCAACTCGCGTCGTATCATCGCCCTCGTGGACTCGGGACCCGGCGCCCCTGCAGTTCGTGCATCCGTACGGTCCCGCTTTCGCTACTTAAACATCACGGAAGGACGGGGCGAGTGCGTCCCGTTCGCACGGGTGTGAAGAGTTAACACTGGAGATCGGGGATTCACCGAGTGCGGCAACGGGGATCCCGTGCAGCAACGGGGATACCGTGCGGCACGGGGGTTCCGTTTGGCGTACTGTTTAGTAGGTGCCGCGGGTGATCAGATCCATGAAGGCAGTCCAATTCGATTCACACGGCGACCGCGACGTGATCGAGTACGGCGAGTTCCCGGACCCCGACCCCGGTCGCGGCGAGGTCCTCGTCGACATCAAGGCGGGCGCGCTGAACCACCTCGACATCTGGACGCGTCGCGGGATGCCCGGAATCGACCTCGAGATGCCCCACATTCCCGGGAGCGACGCCGCCGGTGTCGTCGAGTCGGTCGGCGAGGGCGTGACGCGGTTCGAGCCCGGCGACCGCGTCGCCGTGAGCGCCGGCGTCTCCTGCGGCGAGTGCGAGTTCTGCCGCCACGGCGAGGAGTCGCTGTGCCCCTCGTTCCACATCATCGGCGAGCACGTCCGGGGCGTCCATGCCGAGCTCGCCGCCGTCCCGGCCGAGAACCTCGTACCGGTTCCGTCCGGCGTCGACTGGGAGACCGCCGGCTCCGCCTCGCTCGTCTTCCAGACCGCGTGGCGAATGCTCCAGACCCGCGCCGACATCGAGGCGGGCGAGAAGGTACTCGTGCTCGGCGCCTCCGGCGGCGTCGGCCACGCTGCCGTCCAGATCGCCGACCACGCGGGCTGTGAGGTGTTCGCGACCGCCTCCACCGAGGAGAAGCTCTCGCACGCCGAAGACTGCGGCGCCGACCACGTCATCGACTACGAGGCGAACGACTTTGCCGACGAGATCGCCGAACTCACCGGGAAACGCGGCGTCGACGTCGTCGTCGACCACATCGGCGAGGCCACCTACCCGAACTCCCTGCAGTCGATGGCGAAGGGCGGCCGGCTCGTCACCTGCGGAGCGACCACGGGCGGGAACCCGGACGCGGGACTCAACCGGATCTTCTGGAACCAGCTGTCGATCCTCGGCTCGACGATGGCGACGCCCGGCGAGGTCGACGACGTCTTAGAGCTCGTCTGGGACGGGACCTTCGAGCCGCACGTCCGCGACACCCTCCCGATGAGCGAGGCCGCGCGCGCCCACGAGATGATCGAGAACCGTGAGGGATTTGGCAAGGTAGTGGTTAGGCCGGACAGTGAGATCTGAGACCGACGCCGACGCGAACGGGACCGCCGACGGCACGACCGACGGCGGCTACGTCCACGTCCCGGACGGCGAAAGCGACGGCGAGAGTCCGGCCAGCGGAGAGCCGGAAGCCGACGGCTTCGGCCGGAAGGGATGGGCGCTGACGGCCGTGCTGTTCACCTGCGTCCTCGTCATCCCCGGCGTCATCTACGTCTACCCGTACGCCGCCGGCTGGTTCGGGCTCCCGTTCTTCGCGACGTACCTCGCGCTCCCGTTCGTCCCCGCCGTCCTGCTCGGGCTGGTCGCCGTCTGGTCGATGACCGCGGCGGTGCGGGACCGGTAGCGGGAGGCGGTCGCCGTCGCGGACCCGACAGCGGGACGGGCCCCCCGCGAGCGCCGAACGACAACCGTTTTGAACGCAACCCGCACAGTGGCTATATGTTGATCACCGTCTCCGGCCCGCCGGGCAGCGGGAAGAGCACGAACGCCGCGGGGCTCGCCGACCGTCTCGGCGTGGAGCACGTCTCCGGCGGCGACATCTTTCGCGAGATGGCGGCCGAACACGACATGACGCCGGTCGAGTTCAACGAGTTCGCCGAGGAGGAGCCGCAGTTCGATCGCAGGCTCGACGGCCGCCTCCGCGAGATCGCCGCGACCCGCGACGAGCTGGTTTTAGAGTCGCGGCTCGCCGGATGGCTCGCCGCCGACCACGCCGACTTCCGGTTCTGGTTCGACGCCCCGCTCTCGGTCCGCGCCGAGCGGATCGCCGACCGAGAGGGGAAACCCGTCGACCGGGCGCGAACCGAGACCGAGCGGCGGGAGGAGTCCGAACGCAAGCGGTACCGCGAGCTCTACGGCGTCGACATCGACGACCTCTCCATCTACGACGCCGCCTACAACACCGCCCGCTGGGGGCCCGAACGCTTCCTCGACGTGCTCGTCGCCACCGTCGACGCGTACGACCCCGCCGCCGACGAGGGGAAGGCGCCGATCGAAGGCGTGAGTTACGATTTCTGAATCCGCGACGATACGGCATCCACCAATGACAGACACAGCCGACCGATGACAGACACAGCCGACCGATGACAGACACAGCCGACGAATCCGCCGACCCCGCGGACGACCCCCTCCGACTCCCGCCCGGCGAGCGCTCGGTGCCCGAGCTGCTTCGGTTCGGCGTCGTCAACGTCGACAAGCCCGCGGGCCCCTCCTCGCACCAGCTCTCCGCGTGGGTCCGCGACGCGATCAACGACGCGCTCGCGACGCTCGACCCGGCGGGCGAACAGATCGACGGCGTCGCCCACGCCGGCACCCTCGACCCGAAGGTCACCGGCTGTCTGCCGACGCTCACCGGCGACGCGACCCGGGCGGCACAGGTCTTCCTAGAGGGGGGCAAGGAGTACGTCTCGGTCCTCGAACTCCACGGGTCGCCCCCGGGCGACTTCCGCGAGGTCGTCGACGAGTTCGAGGCGGAGATCTACCAGAAGCCGCCGCGGAAGAGCGCGGTCACTCGACGGCTCCGGACCCGGACGATCCACGAGCTCGACGTGCTGGAAGTCGCGGACCGGCAGGCGCTCCTCCGGATCCGGTGTGAATCGGGGACGTATATCCGAAAGCTGTGTCACGATATCGGTCTCGCGACGGGCGTGGGCGCCCACATGGGCCACCTCCGCCGGACCGCCACTGACCCGTTCGGCGACGGGGACCTCCGCCCCTTACAGGACCTCACCGACGGGCTCGCCTGGGCGCTCGAGGGCGACGAGTCGCTGCTTCGCGAGGTCGTCCGGCCCGCGGAGGACGCGCTGGTGCACCTCCCGTCGGTCACGATCGCGCCCTCGGCCGCGCGCAACGTCGCCACCGGCGCGCCGGTGTACGCGCCCGGCGTCATCAGCGCGGACGGTGTCGATACCGACGAGAGCCGAGAGCAGAACGGGGGCGGCGAGCCCCCGCTCGTCGCGTGCCACACGCCCGACGGCGTCGCGGTCTGTCTCGGTCGACTCGTCGGCGATCCGGACGCCGAGTCGGGCGTCGTCGTCTCGCTGGAACGCGTGCTTTTATAATCGCGCTCTCGCGCCTCCGGGTATGGACGACCACGAGGAGACGGGGAGCGGCGAGCGCGACGACGAGGCCGGTACGCGGGCGGCGCTCGGTACCGCGAGCGCCGCCCCCGGCGAGGTCGCCCGCGGCTGGTTCGAGGTCGCGGAGCTGCCCACCGGCGCCGCCGAGCGGCTCCCGGTCGTCGTCGCGAACGGTCCGGAAGACGGGCCCGTGCTGTGGCTCACGGGCGGCGTCCACGGCGACGAGGCGACCGGCGTCGCCGCCGTGCAGGACGCGATTTCGACGATAGCGAGAGACGCCCTCGCGGCGCTTTCCGGGACGATTGTCGCGGTGCCCGTCGTCTCGCCGGCCGGCCTGCGGCGGAACGCGCGGCACACGTACTACGCCGACGAGGACCCGAACCGGCACTTCCCCGACGCCGACGCGGAGTCCGCTCGTCCGCCGAAACTGCAGGAGCGGATCGACGCTCGGCTGTACGCCGCCATCACGGGCGGGGCGGTCGAGGACGCTACGGGCGTCGCCGGGCGCGACGATGCCGACCGCGACGACGCCGACCGCGAGCCGGTGGATCCACCGATCGCCGAGTCCGCGGGGACGGGGGTGGTCGCCGACGCGCTGATCGACTGTCACACCGCGGGCGTCGGCAGCGAGCCCTTCGCGATCCGCGACCGCGTGCTGTACGGGGAGCGCCGCAGCGAGGACGACGCGGTCGCGCTCTCCGACGAGATCGGTCGGCTCGTCGACGCCTTCGGCTTCCCGACGGTGCGCGAGTACCCGGCCTCGGAGTACGTGGACGAGCGCCTCCATCGCTCGACCGCGGGTGCCGTGCTCAACGAGGCCGGCATTCCGGCGTTCACCGCTGAACTGGGGGCACACAGCGTCGTCGACGACGGGTTGGTCGAGGCGGGCGTCGCCGGGATCTCCGCGGTCGCCGCCGAACTCGGTCTCCTCGCGGCCGGAGAGGTTCCGGAGGACGTGGGGCGGCCCGCGGACCACCTCGGTCCCGCGCCGGTCGAGTTCCCGGTGCGTCGCTTCCGCGGTCCGACGACCGACGACTCGGGGATCCTCCGGCACCGCGTCGCTGCCGGGGAGACGTTCGCTGAGGGCGACATCCTCGCCGACGTGGTCTCCGCGACCGGGGAGGAACGGGGAACGGTCCGCGCCGACCGCGACGGCTACGCGCTCGGGCGGACCGAGGGGCTGGCGGTCTACGAGGGCGATCCGATCGGCAGTCTCGCGGTGCGCGACGACGGCGACCTCGTGGTCCCGCGCGAGGACGACGCGTGAAGCGAAGTCCTTAATTACCGCACTCACATTTTTTCGCGTGCAGACAGGGACCGTGGGGTAGTGGTATCCTATGCGGATGGGGTCCGTATGACCTGAGTTCGACTCTCAGCGGTCCCACTTACTTTTCAGACCGAGAGCGGTGCCCGCGTCGGGAGTCGTGACCGCGGGCAGATCTCCGCCACCAGCCGTTCCAACTGTTCCGGCGGCACCGCGCCCCGGACCGTGCGCCCGTCGTACTCGAACGTCGGGACGCCGCCGACCCTCGGTCCCGGGCCTCGGAGAACGCGTCTCGGAGCCGCTCGCGTCGGTCCGCGTCCGCGACCGCGCCCCGTGTCTCGTCGCCGGCGAGTCCGACGGCGAACCATCGTCTCCAGCGGCGAGGTGTACGAGGAGGCGCCCCGCGGCTCGATCTGAAGAGTGGACGCGAGGAGTGACTCTCCGGAACCACTAAACGCCGCACCGACCTACCGCCGATAATGGTCGACTGGACGGAGAAGTACCGCCCGAGCACCCTCTCGGAGGTCCGCGGCAACGACAAGGCTCGGGACGCGTTCGCGGACTGGGCACGCTCGTGGGACGACCACCGCGAGGCCGTCGTCCTCCACGGGAGTCCGGGCGTCGGGAAGACGAGCGCGGCCCACGCGCTCGCGAACGACATGGGCTGGGAGACGGTCGAGCTGAACGCCTCCGACCAGCGCACCGCTAACGTTATCGAGCGCTTCGCGGGGCGCGCCGCGCGCAACGCGACCCTCGGCGGGAGCGCCGCGGGCGGCGGCGCGGCCGGCGGCGACACGGCCTCTCGCCAGCTCGTGATTCTGGACGAGGCCGACAACATCCACGGCAACTACGACCGCGGCGGGGCCTCGGCGATCACGAAGCTGGTCAAGGAGTCGGGCCAGCCCATCGTCCTCATCGCCAACGACTACTACGACATGGCGCGCGGGCTCCGCAACGCCACCCAAGAGATCGAGTTCCGCGACGTCTCCGCGCGCTCTATCGTCCCCGTCCTCCGGGATATCTGTCGGAAGGAGGGGATCGAGTTCGAGTCCGACGCCCTCCAGCAGATCGCCGAGCGCAACCGCGGCGACCTCCGGGGGGCGATCAACGACCTGCAGGCGGCCACGGAGGGTCGCGACGCGATCACGGTCGAAGACGTGGTTACCGGCGACCGCGACAAGGCGCTCGGACTGTTCCCGTTCCTCGACGCGGTGCTGAAAGAGGAGTCCGCGGAGGAGGCCCTCCGGTCGGCGTACGCCGTCGACGAGACCCCCGACGACCTCACGAAGTGGATCGAGAACAACGTCCTCGACGTGTACGAGCCGACCGAGGCGGTCCGGGCGTACGACTTCCTCGCGAACGCCGACGTGTGGCTCGGCCGCGTGCGCGCCACGCAGAACTACACCTACTGGCGCTACGCGACCGACAACGCGGCCGCGGGGGTCGCCGCCGCCCGCGACGGGACGAAGGGCGGGTGGACCCGCTACGGTCGTCCGCAGTTCTGGAGCTCCTCGGACGCGACCGCCGACGAGGTCGTCGGACAGATCGCGGCCGCCAGCGGCTGTAGCGTCGCGACCGCGCGACGCGAGGTGCTCCCATTTTTACAGGCCGTCACCCACCACTGCAAGCCCCGCGAGTCGACGGTCGCGATGGCGGCGGCCTACGACCTCGACGAAGCGGGCGTCGCCTTCGTCACCGGCTCCGGCGAGTCCACCAACAAGGTCGCGTCGGTCGTCGAGGACGCGCAGGCGCTCCGCGAGGAGCGCATGGAGGACCACGCCGAGGGCGCGTTCGCCGGCGGGGCGCGTGTGGCGGAGGAACCGAAAGGCGACGCGGAGTCGGGCGGCGGTGTCGGGAGCGCCGCGGGATCGAAAAACGGTGGAAACGGGGGGCTCGCGGACAACGGGACCGCGGACGACGACGCCGACGAGGCGGACGATGAGACCGAGGACGACGGGCAAGCCGGACTGAGCGACTTCGTTTGAGGACGCTGCGTCGCCCCCGGCGCTACTTCGTCGACGAGCCGTCGGATTCGGTCGCGACGTTCCCTCGGTCCAGTTCGGGCGAGCCGACCTCGTCGACGACGTCCACCCCGTGGAACTCGAAGCGCGCGCCGCCCGCCCGCCCCTCCGTCGCCGACACCGACCAGCCGTGGGCCTCGGCGACGCGCTCGACGATCGCGAGGCCGAACCCGGTGCCGTCCTCCACGGTCGAGTGGCCGGGCTCGAACATCGACTCCCGCTCCGAGGGGTCGATCCCGGAGCCGTCGTCCGCGACGTAGAACCCGTCCGGGAGAGAGCCGACGACAATCCGGAGGGACGCGTCCGCGGCGACGGCGTCGCCGATCGGTCCGTCATCGGCGCAGTCGAGCGAATCGGCGCCGTCGGCCGGGTCGCCGAACGTCGCGCGGATGATCTCGTTGCCGGAGTACGTATCGTCTCACACGGACACCTCGCCAGGGGGGGGGTCGTCGGGGGGCGCGTGGTGG
>NZ_JARANT010000120.1 GCF_029889805.1 Halorubrum sp. Boch-26
CTGTCGAGGAATGTTG
The DNA here is from genome assembly GCF_029889805.1 of Halorubrum sp. Boch-26. Taxonomy (GTDB): domain Archaea; phylum Halobacteriota; class Halobacteria; order Halobacteriales; family Haloferacaceae; genus Halorubrum. Next base: position 17 of record NZ_JARANT010000120.1, read on the forward strand.
GAGACAACTCCAAGCAGCTCTCAGCAACCGGTTCTTCGACTCACTCGACGAACTTACAACAGCGATCGATACCGCTCTTGACCAAATTTCTATTCTAAAAGTGAGCAACTATTTCTAACGTCTACTATAGTTGCGGTCGAGTGCTTCGACGACGACCCCGGGAGATCGGAGTAGACGGTGAACGCGGTAGCTCCCCTCGCCGTGGCCCCCACCTGTGTGTTCGCTCTCGGTGATCCGCAAAGACGCCTGTTCTCTGACGACCCACGTCCATGCACGACAAGCGCGTGCTCGTCACGGGTGGCGCGGGCTTCACGGGCTCGAACCTCGCGAACCGCCTCGGGACCGACAGCAACGTGATCGTCGTCGACGATCTCTTCCTCGGAACGCCCGAGAAACTCAACGTCGCCGCGATCAAAGACGCGCTCGACACCGACATCGACCCCGAGTACATCGAGTGTCCCTTCGACGGATACTTCCACGACACCATGGCCGACTACTCGACGTTCCGCGAGGCGACCGGCTGGGAGCCGGAAATTAGCTTCGAGGAGGGGGTCGAACTCGTCTGTGAGCCGGACGCCGAGAACGATCCCGAAGACGCGTAGGCCCGGGCGTTCGGGGTGTGGAATGTCTTTCGCCTTTCCCACCGGGAGATGCGTTGGACCCCGCCGGTTTACCGTGTCGCCCCCGTAGCGGCGCGCGTATGACAGACGACCGGACGCACGACATCGTGGTGTGGGGCGCGACAGGCATCGCGGGACGCTTCGCGGCCGAGTACCTAACCGAGCGGTACGCGCCGGAGGACCTCTCGCTCGCGGTCGGCGGGCGGAGCCCGGAGCGACTCGGCGAGGTCGTCGACGACCTCACCGATCGGAGCGATGCGTGGGACGACGTGCCCGTCGTCGTGGGAGACGCGACCGACCCCGAGAGCCTGCGCGCCATCGCCCGGGACACGCGGGTCGTCTGCACGACCGTCGGCCCCTACACGACGTACGGGACCCCGCTGGTCGAGGCCTGCATCGAGGCCGGCACGGACTACTGCGACCTCACCGGCGAGGTCACCTGGGTGCGCGAGATCATCGACCGGTACCACGAGGCGGCGGTCGACGCCGGCGTTCGAATCGTCCACGGCTGCGGGTTCGACTCCGTGCCCGCGGACCTCGGAACGCTCCTCGCCCAGTCGTTCGCGGCGGAGACGTTCGACACGCCCTGTCAGACCGTCCGGATCTACCTCGAAGACGGGAGCGGGAGCGTCAGCGGCGGCACCCTCGCGAGTTTCGGCGAGCTGTTCGACGCGGCCGCCACCGACCCGCTGGCCCGGCAGACCCTCCGGGATCCGTACTCTCTGGCGCCGCCCGGCGAGCGGAGCGGCGTCGATCCCGGCGAGCAGCGCCGCCCGCGACGGGACTCCCTGACCTCGGGGTGGACGGCACCCTCGCCGATGGCGGCGGTGAACGAACGAGTGGTGCGACGCAGCAACGCGCTCCTCGGGTACCCGTGGGGCCGCGAGTTTCGATGCACCGAGGTCGTCTCGACCGGGACCGGACTCACCGGCGCGGCCACGGCGGGCCTCGTCGCCGGGGGTCTCGGTGCGTTCACGGCCGCCATGTCCGTCGGGCCGCTGCGCTCGGCGCTGCGGCGGTACGCGTTCCCGGACCCCGGCGAGGGACCGACGAGGGAGGAGGCCGAAGACGGGCACTTCCTGATCCGCGTTCTCGGCCGAGGGACGGCCGCGGACGGGCCTTTCACCGTCGAGGTCGAGTTCGGTGCCGACCGCGATCCCGGCTACGGCGCGACGGCGCGGATGCTCGGGGAATCGGCGGCGTGTCTGGCGACCGGCGACGTGGACTCCCCGCTCGACGGCGGCGTGTTGACGCCGGCGTCGGGGATCGGCCTGCCGCTCGCGGATCGGCTCCGCGAGGTCGGCTTCACGGCGTCAGTCGGCGAGGCACCCGACGGTCGGCGCTGATGCGGGGCCGGGACCGAAGCCGGACGGAGAATCAAGCGGTCTCCGAAACGGATCGAAAAGAAGCGCTCGACGCCCGGCGTTACATGTAGCCGAGGTCGCGCAGCCGCTCCATCAGGTCCTCCTTGTCTTGGGCGCGGCCGGCGCGCTCGGTCGTGTCCTCGAGGTTCTGGAGCCACGCGGGCTCTTCCGTCGTCTTCTCGGTACTGACCTCGCTGCCGAGCGAGCGGAAGCCGGCGAAGTACTTCGGCGAGATGGGAACGTCTTCTTGACTCACGCCCTCGGGCAGATCGTCGTCGGCCTGCGGGACGTACCCCTCGTCGGGGAACGCCTCGACCGTGTCCGGGACGACGTAGTTCCAGAACGCGTCCCACACGTCGGCCTCGGCGAACTGCAGGATGGGCTGGATGCGGTCGTGCGGCGGGAACAGGTCGGGGTCGTGCCGCGGCGAGAAGAACGTCTCGTCGGCGCGGGCCTCCTGTTCGTCCCAGCGGACGCCCGAGATGACGCCGTCGATGTCGTGGGCCTCGAGGGCGTTGTTGAGCGCGACCGTCTTCAGCAGGTGGTTCCCGACGTAGGTGTCGAGCAGGAACGGGAACGTGTCCTCCTCGTACTCGAGGATGTCGCGGATGTGGTGTTGGTTCTGCTCGTTCAGCTCGGCGACCGGGATGTCGTCGCCCGGCTCTAACCCGTTCGCGTCGACGTACGCGCCAACGTCGTCGTTGCGGGCGTACACGAGGTCGATCCCCCACTCGTCGGCCCAACGCTCGACGAAGTCGGTGATGTCGTCGAAATGCTGGAAGTGGTCGATGAAGACGGCGGTCGGCTTCTCGTAGCCGTACTCCTCGGCCACCTGATTGATGAAGTACAGCGTCAGCGTGGAGTCCTTCCCGCCCGTCCACATCACGGCCGGGTTGTCGTACTGTTCGAGCCCCTGCCGCGTGACCTCGATCGCCTTCTCGAGTTTGTGCTGCAGCGACGGGTAGTCCGCCGGATCCTCGCCCTCGCCGTCGGCGTAGTCGACGTCGACGCTCGTCGGGAAATCGTCAGTCATACGCCGAATATGTCTCCGCCGAGGGGAATAGGCCTTCTGAATCGGCACGGCTTGTCAGGATCCGCAGATAGCGGCGTCACTCGCCAGAACACAAGGAATTTGTCCGCTCGAGGTCACTCTCCGCGCATGGGATTATTCGACCGGCTACGCGGCGACGACGACGAGCGCGTCGTCTTCCTCGGCATCGACGGCGTACCGTATGACCTCGTGCAGGATCACCCCGACGTCTTCGAGAACCTCACCGCGATCGCCGACACCGGGTCGGCGGGGCGCTTGGAGAGCATCGTCCCGCCCGAGTCGAGCGCGTGCTGGCCGAGCCTCACCACCGGCGTCAACCCCGGCGAGACGGGCGTATACGGCTTCCAAGACCGCGAGGTCGACTCTTACGAGACGTACGTCCCGATGGGCCGGCACGTGAAGGCGACGCGGCTGTGGGACCGCGTCACCGACGCGGGTCGTGACGCGACCGTGCTCAACGTCCCCGTCACGTTCCCGCCGTCGACGCGGATCCAGCGGCAGGTCTCCGGCTTCCTCTCGCCCGGGCTCGACGCCGCCGCGAGCGACGACGCGGTCGAGAAAGTGCTCCGAGATCACGATTACCGCATCGACGTGAACGCGAAGCTCGGCCACGACGACGACAAAAGCGAGTTCGTCGAGAACGCCCACGCCACCCTCGACGCGCGCCACGACGTGTTCACCCACTACCTCGCCGAGGACGACTGGGACCTCTTTTTCGGCGTGTTCATGAGCACCGACCGCGTCAACCACTTCCTGTTCGGCGACTACGCGAACGACGGGGAGTATAAGGAAGACTTCCTCGAGTTCTATCGGCGGCTCGACGAGTACATCGGCGAGATCCGCGACTCGCTCGACGACGACACGACCCTGATCGTCGCCTCCGACCACGGCTTCACCGAGTTAGAGTGGGAGGCGAACTGCAACCAGTTCCTCGCCGACGAGGGGTGGCTCTCCTACGAGGACGACGACCACGACTCCCTCGAAGACATCGACGACGAGACGCGGGCGTACTCGCTCATCCCCGGTCGCTTCTACCTCAACTTAGAGGGCCGCGAGCCCGAGGGCGTCGTTCCCGACTCCGAGTACGAGGCGGTCCGCGACGAGCTCAGAAGCGATCTCGAGGGGCTCACCGGCCCCGACGGCCGGCGGGTGTGCAAGCGGATCGTGAACGGCGGGGACGCCTTCGACGGCGCCCACGACGAGATCGCGCCGGACCTCGTCGTCATCCCGGCGGACGGCTTCGACCTGAAGTCCGGCTTCGGCGGGAAGGAGGCCGTCTTCACGGAGGGGCCGCGCAACGGGATGCACAAGTTCGAGAACTCGCTGTTGTACACCACCGACCCCGCTCTCGACGTCGCGGGCTCGAACCTCTTCGACGTGACGCCGACGATCCTCGACCTGATGGACGTCGACGCCGACGACGCCTTCGACGGCGAGAGCCTGCTCGCGGACTGAGGGGAGACCGGCTGTTCAAATCCGTTCGGTCGGCGTCGAACACCGCATACAGAGCACCTCGGTGCCGGCCCAGTTCACGTCGTTCGAGCCGCAGTTCGGACACCGGTGCGTCTCGTTGCCGTACTCCGTCGTCCCCCGCGGCGCCGCGAGATGGCCGTCCGCGACCGCCTTCTCGACGAGCCCCGCGAAGCGCTGCTTTTTCAATCGGGCGCGGTGCGCGAGGAAGTCGCCCGGCCGGGCGGGGTCCGGCCCGTGGAGGTCCTCCCACTGGACCGCGATCTCGCCGTTCGCCTGGCCGCGAGCGACCTGTTTGATCGTCGCGGCCGCGGCGCCGAACAGCGGCGTCGTCGCGAGCGCCTGCGGCGAGTCGATATCGTCGCCGGCCGCCGCGTACCGCTCCGCGGCGTCGTCGTACGCCGGCCCGGCACCGTCGAGGCCGCCCGCGACCCGGAAGTCGGCGACGAACTCCGCGAGGCAGGCGCCCTGTCCGGGCGCGTCGAGGACGCGCTGGAAGTCGCGCGTCGCGGCGATCCCCTCGACCGCCCGCTGGGTGGCCCGCGCGTCGACGCCGGCGACCCGGTAGGCGACGGTCGCCGCGAGCAGCTGTTGGAGGCCCTGCCCGATCCACCCCTTCTCGTCGGGGGCGAAGGGGTCGAGGCCCTCGCGCGGGTCGGCGAGCACCCGACGCCCGCCGCGCGTGTATCGGTCGCCGGCCGTCTCGTACTCGCGGGCCGCGAGCGCGTCGACCGCGGCGTCGTGGTGGCCGCCGTCCTGCGTGTTCATACGGACTGAAGGGGAGCCAACGGATTATCGGTGACGGTCACCGAGACGCCGCACGCGGCGCCGTCGAACTCACCGCGACGCGGCGTCGCGGCCGATCCGCTCGTAGAACGCGACCGAATACGTCGCGTAGAACGCGCCGAACGCGCCGGTCAGGAGGAGGTACCCGAGGCCGACGCCGACGAGCACGGGAAGGCCCGGTTCGACCGTCGCCAGGTCGGCGAACGGCGTCCCGGACGTGCCCGGGGACTGCGGACCGAGAACGATCGAGGCGGCCGCGGCCAACGTCCCGAAAACGACGCTGCCGGCGAGGAGGACCAGCGTGTAGCCGAGGACGCTCACGACGTTCGACCGGACGAGTCCGACGCTGCGCCGGAAGCCGTCGACGAGATCCGCGTCGTCGAGGACGATCGCGTGGGCGTAAAACTGGACGACGAAGGTGACGAGGAGGTACGCGAGGAGGAACCCGCCCCCCACGATCGCGAGGAGCGCGAGCAGCGTCGGATCGATCCCGACCGCGGGCGCGTCCGTGGACGTGGACGCGGCGCCGCCGACGACCACGATCAGCCCGCCCATGAACGCGACGAACCCGAAGACGAGGTTGATCGCGAGCAACACGAAGTACGCGAGCAGCAGCGACAGGTAGTTCTCTTTCCCCTCGGCGACCAGCGTCCCAACCTCGGTCCGCCCCGCGACCGCCTCGCTCGCCATGCCGAGCAGCCCGCCTTGGAAGAAGGGGATCGCGAGGACGAAGACGCCGAACGTGGCGAGCGAGACGACCGCCGTCAGGATCGGCTGCGTCGGGGGCACGAGGAAGCTCGGGACCTGCGCGAGCCCGTACAGCGCCGTGACGAGCAGGAGGACCGGGTTGCGAACGATGCCGCCGACTGCCGGACGGAGCGCGTGGAGGGCTGCCATAGGATCCCATTTCAGTCACAACACATAAATCGAACTGTGCGCCGGTCGCCGTGCCGCCGACAGTCGACGATGTCGGGGCGGCGGTCGCGCTACCAGGTGAGTCCTTCGTACGTCAAGCCGTCGCGCCGTTCGATTATCCGCCGACCGTCGACCACGACGGGCTCGGCCATGGCGTCGAAGGCGTCGTCGAGCGCCGCGAACTCGTCCCAGTCGGTGACGACGAGCGCGGCGGTCGCGCCCTCCAGCGCGGCGGCCGCGGAATCCGCGTAGTCGACATCCGGGAACCGCTCGCGCATGTTGTCGGTCGCGACCGGGTCGTAGCCGACCACGTCGGCGCCCCGTTCCTGAAGCCCCTCGATGACCGGGACCGCTCGCGAGTTCCTGGTGTCGTCGGTGCCGGGTTTAAAAGCGAGTCCGAGCACGGCGACGCGCTCGCCCGCGACGTCGACGTGGGAATCGAGGAGTTCGAGCATGCGCTCCGGCTGGCCGTCGTTCACCGCGACCGCGGCGTCGAGGAGGAGGGGTTCGTAGCCCGCCTCGCGAGCCGCCGCCCTAATTGCATCGACATCTTTGGGAAAACAACTCCCGCCCCATCCCACCTGGCTCATATACACAT
>NZ_JARANT010000121.1 GCF_029889805.1 Halorubrum sp. Boch-26
CGCCGCGGCCGCGTCGCTCGCGGCCGACGGCGCCCTCTCGCTGTCGGCGTCGGTCGGGACGGCGGGCGAGGCCCCCGACGAGGGCGCCGCGGGCGCGACGACGGCCGACGGCCCCGCCGCCGCGGTCGTCGCCCGCGGCCGCGACGTCGAGGGCGAGCGCTTCGACCGCCGGCTCGCGGTCTACCGGCGCCTCCGCGCGGCCGACGCCGTCCCGAAGACCGGCTTCAAGTTCGGCGCCGACTTCCGGACGTACCTCGACGTGGAGACGGTCGAGGACCTGCCGCACTCCGAGCACCTGGTGCGCGTCGTCGACGCCGACCACAGCTTCTCGCCGCGCGAGCTCTCGCTCGACGTGCGGCTCGCGGGCGGCGTCCGCAAGGAGATGGTGTTCGCGCTGACGGCGGTGGAAGGCGGGGACGGCGGAGGCGACGGGACAGCCGAGAGCGACGCGGCCCGCGACGCCGACGTGGAGTGGCTCTCGATCGGGCGGCTGACGCCCTGAGCCGCGGATCGAGCCGAACGGAAGCCTTTTTTTGACCGCTCGCCGTCGTCGCGCCCATGCCGTTTCCCTCCACGTCCGACGCGGAGCCGAGCGAGTACGACATCTCCACCGTCGACCTCAGCGACGACCGATACGAGGTCAAACAGTCGCTGGTCCGGAACAAGTACGCCGTCCGCGACAGCGCCGGCAACGTCGTCCTCCGCGGGAAACAGAAGCTGTTCAAGCTGAAAGAGGAGTTCCCGTTCGTCACCGGGGACGGCGAGGACGCGTTCTCGGTGAAGGCGGGCGGCATCATGGACGTCGCGGGCAACTACGCGATCATCGACGCGGGCACCGGCGAGGAGGTCGTCGTCTTAGACGAGGACTACTCCATCTTCGTCGAGAACTGGACGATCCGCGACCCGGACACGGGCGAGACGCTGGCGACGATCAAATCGAAGAACAAGCTGCTGTCGGCGCTCCGGCACCTCGTCGGCGCGGCGAACCTGATACCGAACAAGTACGAGATATTCGACGCCGACGGCGGCCACGTCGGCGACATCGAGGGGCAGTTCTCGATGCGCGACAGCTACACGGTCACCATCGACGACGCGAGCGACGTGCCGAAGGAGGCCGTGATCGCGGCCGCCTGCGTCCTCGACGCGTTGGAGAACCAGTAGCGCCGGTCGCGCCGCGCCGCTCGCTCACTCCCCGCCCAGCTTCGACTCGCCGACCGCGTCGTGGCCCTCGATGACCTCGGTGCCGCCCATGTACGGGCGCAGCGCCTCGGGGACGGTGACGGTGCCGTCGTCGTTCTGGTAGTACTCCAGGATCGCGACGACGATCCGCGGGACCGCGAGCCCCGAGCCGTTCAGCGTGTGGAGGTAGTCGGCGGACTCGTGGTGCTCCTCGCGGTAGCGGATCCCGGCGCGGCGAGCCTGGAAGTCCTCGAAGTTCGAGACGGAGGAGACCTCCAGCCAGCGGCCCCCCCGATCGGGACCCTCGTCCATGTCGTCGGCGGGCGCCCACACCTCGATATCGTACTTCTTCGCCTGCGTGAACCCGAGGTCGCCGGTACACATCTCGAGGATGCGGTAGGGGAGTTCGAGGCGGCGAAGCACCTCCTCGGCCTCGTCGACGAGCCCCTCGAAGCGCTCGCCGCTCTCCTCGGGCCGGACGAAGTTCACCATCTCCACCTTGTTGAACTGGTGGACGCGGACGATCCCGCGCGTCTCGGTGCCGTGCTCGCCCGCCTCCTGTCGGAAGTTCGGCGTGTACGCCTGGTACTTCAGTGGGAGGTCCTCGCCGAGTAAGATCTCGTCGCGGTGGAGGTTCGTGACGGGCACCTCCGCGGTCGGGAGCAGCCAGAGGTCGTCGTCGTCGTACTCGTCCTCGTTCGTCCCCTCGACGCGGTAGGCGTCCTCGGTGAACTTCGGGAGCTGGCCGGTGCCGCGCATCGACGCGGAGTTGACCGGGATCGGCGGGAACACGTCCTCGTACCCCTGCTCGCGGTGCACGTCGAGCATGAACTGGATCAGCGCGTGCTCCAGCCGGGCGCCGTCGCCCTTCGCGACGTAGAAGCCGCCGCCAGCGACCTTCGCGCCGCGCTCGAAGTCGAGTATCTCGAGCTCCTCGCCCAGATCGTAGTGGGGCTCCACGTCGTCGGGGACCTCCCGGAGGTCGTCGAACCCCTCGCGGCGCCGCTCGACGTTCTCCGACTCGTCGGCGCCGACGGGGACGGAGTCCTGCGGGATCTGGGGGAGTTCGAGCAGCGACGCCTCCAGTTCGGCCTCCAGCTCGTCGGCGCGCTCCTCGATGCCTTGCAGTTCGGCCTTGATCTCCTGCGAGCGCTCGATCGCTTCCTGGGCTTCCGCCTCCTCGCCCGCCTGTTTGAGTTCGCCGATCGTCGAGGATACCTCGTTGCGCTCGTGGCGCAGGTCGTCGCCGCGCTGTTTCAGCTCCCGCCACTCCTCGTCGACGTCGAGTATCCGGTCGAAGTCCACGTCGACGCCCTTGTTGTCGAGCGCCTCGCGGACGACTTCGGGGTTCTCCCGGACGAACTGTCGAGACAGCATTTGTCGGGAGTTCCGCGGGGCGACCCAAAACCGTATCGGAGCGTCGGCATCGGTTGGCACGGGAAATCGGAGCGGCGTCAGTACCCGCCCGGGAGGGCCATCCCGATCGCGAGCGCGGCCAGCGGCACCGCGGCGACGACCGCGTACCACAGTCCGGCGGCGACGAGGAGGGCCCACGTGGAGGCGCCGTACCCGGTCGGGTCCCAGTCCACGCCGAGCGACGGGAGCCCGTCCGCGGCGACCGCCGGGGCGACGAACCCCACGAGGACCCCGCCGAACAGCGCCGTGTCGAGGAACCCCTCGCTCCAGCCGGGGCCGGCCGAGTCGACGAGCCAGACCGTCAGGACGACGCCGACGAGGTACGGGACCGAGAGGCCGAGCGCGACGCCGACGTAGGAGGGTACGAGCCGCCCCGCCGGCGGGAGCGCGACGAACAGCGCCCGGAACCGCGCCGAGAGCAGGAACGGCGTCCAGCAGACGGCGGCGACGAGCCCGGGGAGGACGAACAGTGCGAGCAGCCAGAGCCAGCCGACCGCCGAACCGACGACCGCGGGAGCGCCGGCGACGGAGACGGCGGAGGGGACGACCATACGCCGCCACTCGTCGGACGTGTCAAACGCTTTGTGGTGGCGCGGGAGCGAGTCGTGGTGGCGAGGATCGCCACGATTTACATACCGCGCCGCGAGCGCGTACGCATGCTCATCACGGGCGCGGAGCTGGCCGACGGGCGAGTCCGCGACGTTCGGATCCGAGACGGGACCATCGACGCGGTCGAACCGACGAACGCGGGGCTCGACCCGGACGCGGGCGAGGGCGTCGTCGACGCCCGCGGCCGCCACCTCCTGCCCGGCGCCGTCGACGTGCACGTCCACTTCCGCGAGCCGGGCGGGAGCCACAAGGAGACGTGGACCTCCGGCTCGCGGAGCGCGGCCGCCGGCGGCGTGACCGCGGTCGTCGACCAGCCGAACACCTCGCCGCCGACGGTCGACGGCGACGCCTTCGACGAGAAGGCCGAACTCGCCGCAGAGTCGCTCGTCGACTACGGGATCAACGGCGGCGTCACCGCGGACTGGGACCCCGAGAGCCTGTTCGAGCGCCCCCTGTTCGCGCTCGGGGAGGTGTTCCTCGCGGACTCGACCGGCGACATGGGGATCGCCGTGGACCTGTTCGAGGACGCGCTCGCGGAGGCCGCCGCCCGCGACGTCCCCGTCACGGTCCACGCGGAGGACGAGACCCTGTTCGACGAGGGCGCGCTCGAGGGCGACCTCGGCGGCGTCGGCACCGCGGCGACAGCCGACGCGTGGTCCGCCTACAGAACCGCCGAGGCGGAGGTCGCCGCGGTCGAGCGCGCCCTCGGCGCCGCCGCCGAGAGCGACGCGCAGGTGCATATCGCGCACACGTCGACGCCCGAGGGGATCGACGCGGTCGTCGCGGCGCGGGAGTCAGAGACGGGCGAGGACGGGAACGCGACGGCGGGCGCCGCTCCGCCCACCTGCGAGGTCACCCCGCACCACCTGTTCCTCTCGCGCGAGAACGCCGGCCGGCTCGGCACGTTCGGCCGGATGAACCCACCGCTCCGCTCCGAGGAGCGCCGCGCCGCGGTGTTCGAGCGGCTCCGCGACGGCGACGTCGACGTCGTCGCCACCGACCACGCGCCCCACACCGCGGACGAGAAGCGGCGGGGGCTCGCGGACGCGCCGAGCGGCGTGCCGGGCGTGGAGACGCTGTACCCGCTCCTCTTGGAGTCCGTGCGCAAGGGCGAGCTCACGCTGGAGCGCGTCCGCGACGTCGCCGCCGCCAACCCCGCGTCGATCTTCGGGATGGACGCGAAGGGGCGGGTCGCCGAGGGCGCCGACGCCGACCTCGTCCTCGTCGACCTGACGAACCCGCGCGAGATCGAGGCGGGAGCGCTTCACAGCGCCTGCGGCTGGACGCCGTTCGAGGGGTTGCAGGGCGTCTTCCCGGAGCTGACGCTCGTCCGCGGCGAGGTCGTCTACGAGCGCGACCCCGTGACGGGCGCGGAGTCGTTCGGCGAGCCGGCCGGTCGGAACGTCCGAGAGCCGTAGTTCGATCAGCCGTCGTCCGGACGGTTGTCGTCCGAGAGATCGCGGTCCGAACGGGCGCCGCACCGACCGGAACCGGGCGTGTACGGCCGGTGCCGCTCGGCGGAACGCATATGCCGTTGCTATCCTAAGCGGGGCCATACCGATGGTCGTGGGTAGCCCTGGCACGGGAGGCGATAGCAGGACCGGCGTACCGACGGGTCGGAACGGACGACCCGATCGGGGCGCCGCGGGACGGACCTCGACATGACTGACGCGGCGGAGACCGGCCCGTCGGGGGTCGACCCCGACGGAACGGGTGGAGCGGAGCGTTCCCCGATGGCGCTCGACGAGGTCGCCGCGCTCGCGGAGCGCGTCGTCGACAACGTCGAGGCGGTGATCGTCGGGAAGCGGGCGGCGGTCGAGCACGTCGTGGTCACGGTCCTCGCCCGCGGGCACCTCCTCGTGGAGGACGTGCCGGGCGTCGGGAAGACGACGCTCGCGAAGGCGGTGTCGCGCTCGATCGACGGCTCGTTCAAACGCGTCCAGTTCACTCCGGACCTCCTCCCGGCCGACGTCACCGGCGTCAACGTGTTCAACCAGCGCACGGACGAGTTCGAGTTCCAGCCCGGACCGGTGTTCGCCAACGTCGTCCTCGGCGACGAGATCAACCGGGCGCCGCCGAAGACGCAGTCGGCCCTGCTGGAGGCGATGGAGGAGAGGCAGGTGACGACCGACGGCGAGACGCGGGCGCTCCCGGACCCGTTCTGCGTGATCGCCACCCAGAACGACGTGGAGCCCGGGCAGACGTACGAGCTCCCGGTCGCAGAGATCGACCGATTCACGAAGAAGATCCGGCTCGGCTACCCCACCACCGAGGAGGAGGCCGAGATCCTCGGCCGGATGGCGGGCGATCACCCGGTCGACGCCGTCGAGCCGGTCGCGTCGATCGAGGAGGTCAGGCGCGCCCGGTCGGCGGTCGGCGAGATCGACGCGACCGAGCCGGTCCGGGAGTACGTCGCGCGGCTGGCGACGTACACGCGGCGGAACGCCCGGCTCGGCGTCAGTCCCCGGGGGAGCCTCGCGCTGCTCCGGGCGGCGCAGGCCCGGGCCGCGCTCGACGGCCGCGGCTACGTGATCCCCGACGACGTCCAGGCCGAGGCGCCGACCGTGTTCGCGCACCGCGTCCGCTCCGGCTCCGGGACCGACGGCGCGGACGTGGTCGAGGACGCGCTGGACCGGACGAGCGTGGAGTGATCCGCCGTGTCGTCGCCAACCCTCACCCGCCGAGGCCGCGTCGTCCTCGGGGTCTGCGCGGTCGGCGCGGGCATGGCGCTGGCGGCCGGCGGGCGGGCGCTGGAGGCGGTCGTCCTCCCGAGCGCAGTCGCGCTCGCGGCGGGGTACGTCCAGCTCGTCCGGATCGACGAGCCGGCGGTCAGGCGGACCCTCCCGCCCGAGGGGTTCGTCGGCGAGGGCGGCGAGGTCGCACTCGTGTTCAGCGGTCGCGGGTCGAACGGGGAGCTGTCGCCGACGTACGTCGCCGACGTCGACGACGCGCTCGACGGCGGGCTGGCGGGACCAGATGAGCCGATCCGCACCTCCGTCGGCGACGCCGCGGGGACGTATCGCGTCCGGTACCTGCGCCGGGGCGAGCGCCGATTCGGTCCCGTCACGGTGACCGCGAGCGACGTGTTCGGGCTCTTCGAGCGGCGGGCGGTCGTCGAGGCGTTCGACGCGACCCTCGCGTACCCGGTCCGCCGCGATATCCCGGCGTGGTTCCGGCGCGCGCTGTACGCCGACAACGCCGTGGGCGCGAGCCAGCAGCGCGAGGAGTTCGACCGGCTTCGGGAGTACGCACGCGGGGATCCCCTCCGCGACGTCCACTGGGCGGCGACCGCGAAGCACGACGAGATCGTGGTGAAGGCGTTCGCCGCGGAGACGGAGCGCGGCCGCGTGGCGATCGTCGGCGAGACCGGAGACAGTCGGAAGCGCGCCGGCGGCCGGGAGAGCCCGGACGACCGAGATCCCGCCGACGCGCTCGCGAGCGCGGCCGCCAGCCTCGCGCTCGCGCTGCTGGACGACGGCGTGCCGGTCGACCTGACGCTCCCGGGAGGCGAGGTCT
>NZ_JARANT010000122.1 GCF_029889805.1 Halorubrum sp. Boch-26
CGTCGCCCGGCGGCGGGGGCTCCCCGGCGCTGCGTGTGCTGGTTGTTGGCGGGCTCGGTTCCCTTTCGCCGCCCCCCCCGACAGGTCGAGAGCGAAGCTCTCGCTTGCAACCGGACGGAGTCCGGTGACGAGGCTGGGGAGGCGTGAGGTGACGGTGCTGTTGATCGGGGTGGGACTCAAAGGGGCAGCAGCGAGGAGGGCGCAGGCGATGTACGGTCAACTATTTATAAGCGATACTCGTCTGCATCCCCTCCGTATTAAAAGCGCTCCCGGCGCCGTCCTCCCCGAGAACGATCACGCCGGCGCCGGACCCCGTAATCTCCTCGAACTCGCTAATCGCTCGGTCGGCCGCCGCCTGCGCGCCGAGCCCATCGTCGAGATACCCTGCGGCGCGCCGCGAGAGCGTGACGCGCGCGATGTCCTCGCCTGCCCCCGTCGCGCTCGCGCCGCCGGCCTCGGTACAGAAGAACCCGGATCCGACCTGCGGCACGTCGCCGACGCGCCCCGCGAGCGCGAACGACCGGCCGCCCGTGGAGGTCGCCGCCGCGAACCGCTCGCCGTCGGTCGCGACCGCGCCGACCGTGTCGTGGTCGGGCGCGCCGCGCTTCCCGTCGCCGTCCGCGTCGTTCCCAGGTCCCCCGCCGGCCTGATCCGACCCGGACCCGAACCGCGTCGCGAGCCAGTCGAGGTGTTCGCGTGGTCCGCCCCGCGGCGGCTCCTCGTCCTCGTACCGCTCGCGCGTCTCGTCGGTGAGCAGGTCGACGCCCGTTTCGACGCCGAAGTCGACGGCGAGATCGACGGCGTGCTCGCCCGAGACGAAGATGTGCGGCGTCTCCGAGTGAACGACCCTGGCGACGCCTGCCGCGTGCTCGACGCCCGGCATCGAGCAGGCCGCGCCGATCTCCCGGTCCGAGGTCATCACGCCGGCGTCGGTGCGGACGACGCCGTCGGACTGGACCGCGCCGCCGACGCCGGCGTTAAACCGCGGGCTCGATTCGAGGGGCGCGAGCGCCGCCTCGACCGCGTCGAGGGGGGTTCGGGCGTCGGTGCCGCGCTCCGCCGCCTCGTCGAGGACCGCCTGTCTGGGCGCCGGCTCGTCCGGAGCGCCGCCGGCGCCGCCGTGGACGACGACGCGCATCGAGGGTCGCTGTGACATACCCGGACGTTCCGCGGCGTCCGGATAAGCGCCCGGGAAGCGGCGGGCGATGACTTCGGGAGCGGGGCGACCACGTCGACCGGTCGTCCGTTCGCCGCCGCAAGAACTATTCCCGCCGCTCGGGGAGTCGCCATCACCGTGGACGAGCACCGAGGACGCGCCGGCGACGACGCCCCCGACGATCCCGAATCGCGCTCCGGCGAGGAGGCGAACGACCGGGGGCCGCTCCGTCACCGCCTCTGGCGCGCGGTCCGGGCTCGCGTCGGGATCGACCCGCGCGCGCTCGCGGCGTTCCGGATCGCGCTCGGAATCGTCCTCCTCGTCGACCTCGGGCTGCGCGCCCGGAACCTGACGGTCTTTTACACCGACGCGGGGGCATTCCCGCGCTCGGCGCTCGCGGAGGCGTCCCCTCTCGGCGCTCGGCTCTCGCTGCACGCGCTCTCCGGCGCGGTGTGGCCCGTCGCGCTGCTGTTCCTCGTCGCCGGGGTGGCCGCCGTCGCGCTCGCGATCGGCCACCGGACCCGGCTCGCGACCGCGGTCTCGCTGCTCCTGCTCGCGTCGCTACAGGCGCGAAATCCGTTCGTGCTCAACGCGGGCGACACGCTGCTCTGGCAGCTGGTCGCGGCCGGGCTGTTCTGCCCTCTCGGCGCGCGCTGGTCGGTCGACGCCGTACGCGACCGACCAGTACCTGACGAGCCGGCCCGCGGGGACAAAGACGCGGGGAACGACCGCTTCACCGGTCCCGCCTCGGCGCTCTTGTTGGCCGTCGTCGTCGTGGTCTACGTCGCTAACGCGGTCGAGAAGCTCCGTGGAACGGCGTGGCTCGACGGCGAGGCGGTCGAGCAGGTGTTCCGTCTGACGTACCTCCACGGCCCGCTCGGCGGACAGCTCCCCGAGGCACCGGCGCTGTTCGCGGCCGCCACCTACGGGTGGCTCGGGGTGCTCGTTGCGTCGCCCCTGCTGGTCGCGTCCGCGGGCCGGATCCGAGCGGCGCTCGCCGGGAGCCTGCTCGCCGCGCACCTGTCGATGGCGCTCACGCTGCAGATCGGCGTCTTCTCGTTGATATCGGCGACTTCCCTGCTGCCGTTCTTCCCGCCGTTTGTCTGGGATCGCATCGAGGGGATTGTCGGACCGACCGGCGCGCGACTCGGCGGGTGGGCGGAGTCGGTCCTCGACGGCGACCGAGGCGACGGAGACCGAGCGGATCAGGCGACGCGCGCCCTGTCGGAGCGGACAGTCCGCACCCTGCTGGGCCGGCCGGTCGGCGGCCGCGTCGTCGCCGTCGTTGCGACCGTCCTCTTCGCGTCGCTGCTCGCGTGGAACGCGATCGCGGTCGGGGTCGTCGACGCGCCCGAACCCGTCGCCGCGACGGTCGATCCGGCCGAGCACGGCTGGAACATGTTCGCACCCAACCCAAGTTCGACCGACGCGCTCCTGCTCGCGACGGCGACGACCGCCGACGGCGACGCGCTCGACGCGCTGTACGGCGACCCAGTCGCGACCGATCGGCCGCCGTCGGATGCGCGGGCGTACCCCACCGCCCGGTGGCGGAAGTACCTCACCCTGCTGGCCGACGCCGAGGCGCCCGTTCGCGTCGACGCGCTCCTCGCACACCTCTGTGACCGGTCGGAGGAGCTCGCGGGCGAGCCCGTCGCGTCGGTCACCGTTTCGGCGGTCGAGATCGACGTGACGGAGGGCGGAGAGACCCGGATCCGGGAACTTGGGACGCGCGAGTGTCGCTCGGAGGGAATCGCGGACGGCTAATCACTTATCCGCCCGCCGCCCGAACCGGTCGGCGTGACCGATACCGAGCGAACCCACCCGCCGACGTCGGTGCTGCTCCCGACGGTGCGCAGGACCGAAGCGTGCTCGGACGTGGCGGCCCAGCTCGGCGAGGACGACGAGCTGTTGATTATCTGCGACACCGACGACGACCCGGTGGCCGAGCGTCTGGGGGGCGACGAGACCGCCGGAGTGGAAGGCGACGAGACCCCCGGAGGGGCAGGCGGCGGGCTCCCCGAGAGGGTTCGCATCGTCCTCGCGGGAGAACCCGAGGGCTGTTCCGGGAAGGCGAACGCCATCGCCGCCGGGATGGAGGCCGCCGAACACGACCGGATCGTCTGGACCGACGACGACTTCCGACACCCGCCGAAGTGGCTCGCGGGGCTCAACACCGACTACGACCGGCAGGGGCCGACGACGGAGGTACCCGTGTTCGTCGGGGCGGACCCGCTCGGCCGGTTGTTCGAGCCGGCGTACGTCATCGGCGGGGCGCTGCCGGTCTCCCGGGGCGAGATCGCGTGGGGCGGCGCGGTCGTCTTCGAGCGCGACGACCTCGACGAGGACGCCTTCCTCGACGACCTCCGCCGGACCGTCAGCGACGACGGGACCCTCACCGAACACCTCGACGTGAGCGCCGTCGACCGTACACGGACCGTCACCGCGGGCGGATCGCCCCGGGAGTCGTTGGAGCGGTTCGTCCGGTTCTTCCAGATCACACGGCACCACGCGCCGGCGGCGACCGCGGTCAACGTCGTCCTCTCGGTCGGGCTCGCGTCGCTGTGTTTGCTCGCGCCGATCGCAGGGGTTGCGCTCGTCACGGCGCTGTCGGGCGCGGCGTACGCGCGGTTCGGGCTCCGGCGGGCGACGTTCCTGCTCGCCGGCCCGTCGGTGATCGTCTCGCCGGTCTTTCTCGCGTACGCGCTCGCGCGCCGGACGTTCGTCTGGGGCGGCCGGCGCTACCGGTGGCGATCGGTGTTCGACGTCGAGGTCGAAGCGGCCCGGACCGAAACCGGCAAATCCTGCGAGTGAGGCGCTCACGCCGAAAGCGGCAGGCACTTTAAGCCACCGCCAGAATCCACGAACGTTCATGAGCTACGATAAGGTCGACGTCCCCGACGACGGCGAGGCGATCACGCTCGCCGACGAGGAGACCGGCGAGCTGAACGTCCCCGAGAACCCGATCATCCCGATCATTCACGGCGACGGGATCGGCACCGACGTCGGACCCGCCGCACAGCAGGTACTCGACGCGGCCGCGGAGGCGACGGGCCGCTCCATCGCGTGGATGCGCGTCTACGCGGGCAGCAGCGCCCGCGAGATGTACGACGAGAACCTCCCCGAGGACACCGTCTCGGCCATCCGCGACCACCGCGTCGCGATCAAGGGCCCGCTGACGACCCCCGTCGGCGCCGGCTTCCGCTCGCTGAACGTCGCGCTCCGCAAGACGCTCGACCTGTACGCGAACGTCCGGCCGACCTACTACATCGACGGCGTCCCCTCGCCCGTCAAGAATCCCGAGGAGATGGACATGGTCACCTTCCGGGAGAACACCGAGGACGTCTACGCCGGCATCGAGTGGGAGGCCGGCACCGACGAGTCCGAGCAGGTACGCGACTTCTTGGAGGAGGACATGGAGGTCGCCGACGTGATCCACGACGGCCCCGTCGGCATCGGCGTGAAGCCCATCTCCGAGTTCGGCTCGAAGCGCCTCATCCGCGAGGCGGTCGACTACGCGCTCGCGAACGACCGCGACTCGGTCACGCTCGTCCACAAGGGGAACATCATGAAGTTCACCGAGGGCGCGTTCCGTGACTGGGGATACGAGGTCGCCGAGGAGGAGTACGGCGACGACGTCATCACCGAGGACCAGCTCTGGGAGGAGCACGACGGCGAGCAGCCCGACGGTACCCTCGTCGTCAAGGACCGCATCGCGGACAACATGCTCCAGCAGCTGCTGACCCGCACGGACGAGTACTCCGTCATCGCGACGATGAACCTCAACGGCGACTACATGTCCGACGCCGCCGGCGCGCAGATCGGCGGTCTCGGCATCGCACCCGGCATCAACCGCGGCCACGGACGCTGTCTCGCCGAACCCGTCCACGGCTCCGCGCCCAAGTACGCCGGCGAGGACAAGGTGAACCCCACTGCGATGATCCTCTCCGGCCGCGAGATGCTCGACTACCTCGGCTGGTCCGACGCCGCCGACCTCGTACGCGAGGCCGTCGAGGAGACCATCTCGTCCGGGAAGGTCACCTACGACCTCCACCGCCAGATCGAGGGCGGCGAGAAGCTCGCGACGAGCGAGTTCGCCGACGCCGTCGTCGAGAACATCGAAGAACTCGCGTAAGCGTCGCTCTCCGTCTCGTTTTATCTTTATTCAGGTCTGCCGCGCTCCGACACCGAGCCGCGGCTCAGAGAGAGCTACCGCCCGGACTCGTAGAACTCCTCGCGGTAGACGCGCCCGAACGCGTTCCGGCGGAGGGTGCTCGCGGCCGCGTCGGGTTCGTCTTGGAACGTCGCCGCGATCACAGTGTCGGCGAAGGGGATCGGGTGCCAGACGAGGTTGTCGACGTTGTCGGAGCCGATCCGGACCACGTCGTCGTTGTCGAACTCGCTGTCGGCGAGCCACGCGTCGAACTCGTCCCCGTCGCCCACGTGGACCGCGAGCAGCTCGGCGAAGGTGGCGTCGCGGGCGGTCCGGACCACCTCGGGGGTGACCCGGTCGTCGTACTCGTCGGCGCCGAACTCCATCGCCTTCGTCGCCTCGCGGACGACGACCTGCGCGACCGGGCCGACCTCCTCGTAGCGTTCGAGCGCGTCGGCGCGGGTCTCCGGAGCGAACGTCCCTCTGGTGTGCATACCGGGCGTTCGGCGCCGATTAAAAAGGGCGTTCCGTTACGCAGACGGGTCGTCGGGGGCGTCGTTGCTGTCGGCGTCGTCGTCCTCCTCAAACATCTCCCGCGTCAGTTCGCGGGCCTCGCGCAGCGCGGCTTCGGTCTCCGGGTCCGTCGTACCCGACTCGTCGACGCCGCCTCTCGCGCCCGGGGGTTCGGGAGCGCCGCGACCGGCCGGGCCGCCGTGGTCGTGACCGCCCTGCGCGCGCCCCGCGTGGTCGTGGTCCCCGAGGTCGACGTCGGGGCGCTCGCGGTCGACGGTGTCCTCGAACACCTCGTGGTACTCGGCGGCCTCGGCGTGCGGGGTCACCTCGGCCGCGAGGCCGTCGGGGTCGCGGTCGCTCCAGTCGGGGACGTGCTCGTCGAGCCACGCCTCGTGGTCGTCGCCGTGGAGCATCGCCGTGAACGCGAGGTGGTGAGCGAGGTGCTCGCCGTCGCGCTGGGGGGTCTCGCAGACGGGGCACGCGTATCCCATATCGAGTGCGCGTACGACCGTGAGGCGTAAATCGGCGTCGAACGCTTTCGGCGATCACGACGTTTGTTATAAGAGGTTGGTGGCGGCGGCGCGGTGAACTCCGCTAAAGCTCTCGTCGCTCGCGTTGTCGCCTGCGCCCGCCTCCCGGCTGCCCTTTTGAACCCCCCGGCCGTACAGCAACCGCACCTCACACCTCCCCAGCCTCGCGG
>NZ_JARANT010000123.1 GCF_029889805.1 Halorubrum sp. Boch-26
GCGAGCCGCCGCGCGAGGCCGCCGCCGGCACCGAACGGCTCGTCGACGGGGGCGATGGGCGAGGCGTCGTCGACCCCGACGCGTCGGCGCGCACGACCGCCGAGGGCGACGCGACGCCGGCCGTCACCGAACCCGTCGCGACCCACGACGGCCGGTCGGTCGAGGTTGCCGCGAACGTCGGGAGCGACGCGGAACTCTCTCCCGCCGCCGACCGCGGCGCCGACGGGATCGGGCTGTTCCGGACGGAGTTCCTCTTCCTCGACCGCGAGGCGCCGCCGAGCGAGGACGAGCAGTACGAGGCCGTGACCGCAGCCCTCTCGGCGTTCCCAGACGACCGGGTCGTCGTCCGGACGCTCGACGTGGGCGGCGACAAGCGGGTGCCGTACCTCGACCTGCCGAGCGAGGCGAACCCGTTCCTCGGGCGGCGGGGGATCCGGCTCTCGCTCGACGAGCACCGCGACCTGTTCGAGACGCAGCTCCGGGCGTTGTTGCGCGCGGCGGCCCACGAACACGGCGACGGGCTCGCCGTGATGGTCCCGCTCGTCTCGCGGATCGAGGAGGTCGACGCGGCCGTGGAAGCGGCCGAGTCGGTCGCCGCCGACCTCGCCGCCGAGGGGGTCGACCACGCCGTCCCCGAGCTGGGCGCGATGGTCGAGACGCCGGCCGCGGTCTTCCTCGCCGACCGGCTCGCAGACCGGCTCGACTTCCTGAGTATCGGGACCAACGACCTCACGCAGTACGTGATGGCGGCCGACCGCGAGAACGACGGCGTCGCCGCCTCCCACGACCCGCTCCACCCGGCGGTGCTGCGGGCGATCGACCGCACCGCGTCGGCCGCGGCGGGGACAGACGCGTGGGTCGGGATGTGCGGCGAGATGGCCGGTGACCCGGCGCTCACCGAACTACTCGTCGGGCTCGGGCTCGACGAGCTCAGCATGAGCGCGGTGACCGTTCCGGCGGTGAAAAATCGGATTCGAGAGGTCGACTCGGCGGAGGCGACGGCGCTCGCCGAGGAGGCGCTCGCGTGCGAGACGCGCGCCGAGGTCACAGACGCGTTGGGTCTCGACGCGGCGTGAGCGTCACAGCTTCTCCATGCCCCGAGCGGCCTCGGCCTGTTCGCGGACCGAGCCGAACGTGGCTGACGGGTCGGTCGCGGCGACGGCCGCGTTGACGGCGCCCTCCAAGACGGGCGCGTCGGCGATGACGGCCTCGGCGTCGCTGAGTTCCACGGCGACGTCGGCGTTCATCACGGCGCTCCCGAGGTCGACGAGGACGACGACCCCGTCCCCGTCGTCCGCGGCGTCGATGGCGCCGCCGATCGCGTCCGGAACGGTGCCGATCCCGCCCTGCCCGTCGCCGCCGACGGGCTCGATAGGCGTGTCGCCGGCCATCTCCGCGGCCACCTCGACGATCCCCTCCGCCGCGCGCTCGCTGTGGGAGACGACGACGAGCCCGACCATCAGTCGCCCTCCGGATCGGATGCGGTCGCTTCCTCCGACTCGTCCGGGATCGTCGGCGAGGTCGCGTCGACGTCGGGTGTCTCGCTGTCGAGCGCGTCGGCGGCGGTCGCGAGCAGCTCTTCGAGGATGTACAGCGCGCTCGTCGCACCGGGGTCCTGATGGCCGACGGAGCGCCAGCCGAGGTAGGAGGCGCGCCCCTTCTTCGCCCGGATCGGGACGGTGAACGCGACGCCGCGCTCGGCCGCGTCGACCGCCTTCGCGAGCGCCTCGAGCGGCGAGAGCTCGTCCGTCTCGATCGACTTCTTGAACGTGTGGACCGCCGGGGTGAGCGCGTCGACCATCGTCTGGTCGCCCACGCGGGCGTCGCCGCGGTCCTCGACCTTTTCCAGGTAGGTCTCGGCGAACGCCACGGCGCTCTCGGCGGTGACCCCGTCGTCGAGCTCCGCGCTCGCGAACACGAGCGAGCCGCCGAACAGCGGGCCGGAGGCCCCGCCGACCTCGGCCATGAGCGTCTTCCCGACGGTCTTGCAGACGGTCTGCGGGTCGGGGTCGTCGAGATCGCGGGCCGCCTCGGCGGCCGCCGCCCACCCGCGGGCCATGTTGCCGCCGTGGTCGGCGTCGCCGATGGCGGAGTCGAGGTCGGTCAGGTGATCGCGCTCCGCCTCGATGCGGTCCGCGACCGCCTCGACGGCCGCGACGACGGCCTCGCCGTCGCTCAGCGCCCCCGACGCCGCCTCCCCGTCTCCCTCCTCGCTCATTGGGTCTGAGTGAGCGCGGGGGTGTCGGCCGGCGCGCCGAGAAGCTCCTTCAGCTCGTCGTCGACGGCGCAGACGGTGACCGACGCGCCCGCCATGTCGAGCGAGGTCATGTAGTCGCCGACCCACGCGTCCCACGTCTCCAGCTCGTGCTCGCCGAGCAGCTCCTGCAGCCGGCGGTTGACGACGAACAGCTCCATCTGCGGAGTCCCGCCCATCCCGTTGACGATCGTGAGCACCTCTTGGCCGGCGTCCAGATCGAGGTCGTCGAGGACCGCCTCGGTCAGCGCGTCGGTGATCTCGTCGGCGCTCATCAGCTCGGTGCGCTCGGTGCCGGGCTCGCCGTGGATCCCGATCCCCAGCTCGATCTCGTCGTCGCCGAGATCGAAGGTGGGCTCGCCTTTCTCGGGGGTGACGCAGGAGGTGAGCGCGGTGCCCATGGTGCCGACGTTGTCGATCACCTTCTCGGCGACGCGCTTGACCTCGGACAGGTCAGCGCCCTCGGCGGCCTTCGCGCCGGCCGCCTTGTGGACGAGGATCGTCCCGCAGACGCCGCGACGCCCGGAGGTGTACAGCGAGTCCTCGACGGCGACGTCGTCGTCGACCACGACGCTCTCGACCTTGACGCCCTCCATCTCCGCGAGCTCGATGGCGGTCTCGAAGTTCATCACGTCGCCCTCGTAGTTCTTGATGATCGCGAGCACCCCGTCGCCCGCGTCGCAGGCGTCGATGAGCGCCTCGAACTCGTCTGCCGTCGGCGAGGAGAACACGTCGCCCGCGGCGGCCCCGTCGAGCATGCCGTCGCCGATGTACCCGGCGTGGGTCGGCTCGTGTCCGCTCCCGCCGCCCGTCACCAGCGCTACCTTTCCGTCGACCGGCGCGTCGTCGCGCACGACGACCTGCGTGTCCGGGAGCCGGCGGAGACGGTCCGGATACGCCGCGATCATTCCGTCTAGCATCTCGTCGACGACGTCGTCCGGCTCGTTGATCAGTTTCTTCATAACTAACGTCCATGACACTCCGTGATCTGTTAAAGATAGCGGGCCATCGGGAGTTGTCGACTTCGCGGTCGGAGCGGTCGGGGCCGGAGCGGTGCCGAACCGGACGGTCGCGCTTCTACCGTCGCGGAGGACTCGCTGACCGCTTTCGCCCTCTCCGAGTTCCCACAACGCGGGAATTATACTGATCAATTATGATAATTCTCGTGTACGTTCAAACGGGTGAAACCGAATGCCAATCGAAGACCTCGCTCGAAGTGACGCAGTCACAGCAGCTCCCGAAACCTCCGTCGCCGAACTTGCAGCAACCATGGACGAGGAGAGCGTCGGGAGTGTCGTGATCGCGAACGGCGGGACGCCCGTCGGGATCGTCACGGACCGAGACTTGGCCGTTCGCGTCCTCGCCGCGGAACGCGATCCGGCCGAACAGACCGCCGAAGACGTGATGACCGACGAGCTCTGTACGGCCGAAGCCGACACCGGGTTCTACGAGGCGACCAGCCTGATGGCCGACCACGGAATCCGCCGGCTCCCCATCTGTGAGGGAGACACTCTCGTCGGAATCATCACCGCCGACGACGTGACCGAACTGCTCGCAGACGAGCAGCAACAGCTCGGCGATCTCATCCGGGCCCAACGGCCCGAATACTGACCACCGATGCCGGAAGAAGAGCTGTTCAAAAGCGAGGAAGAGATCGAGAGAGCGGCGATCTCGGACGCGTTGCGTGACGCCGCGGATCAGATAGAATCCGGGGACGTCACGTTGGTGAGCGGTGCGAACGAGCGGGCCGTGAGGGTTCCGGAACGCGCTCGGTTCGAGGTCGAACTCGAACGGCTCACGGATTCGGAGACCGGCGACCAGCGGTACGAGCTCGAATACGAAATCAGGTGGACGAAATAACGCTCGTCTCGTGCCAACTTCATCCCCTGCACGCGGCACCCGTTTTTTATGCCTCTCTGACCGTTTCAACAGAGGCGACTATTGAACGTTAGGACGGCATTAGGTGGCTGGGGAGTTCCCGGCCCCTACCACGCCACGGCCAAAGATCGTGGACGCTGTAGGTGGGCCAACACGGGCTTGGCGGTTCAGTCTGCCGATTCTGCCGTCAGTTGAGTCTCGTTTTGCATTAGACATCCTCCGGAATGTGCTCCTGCCGGCGGCGGGCGCGCTCCCGATTGCCGGCCTTGTCGTAGTGTTTCTCCAGTACGTCCTCCGAGGCGTCGCCGCGGTCGCTGATGTTCGTCCGGTCGAGCACAACCCCAACGGGAATGCTTGCGAGCACCGCCGCCCCGAACATGACACTCACGAGGGGGCCGGCCTCCGACGCGCTCACCCCCAACGAATCCCGAATGACCGGCGTTACGCTCACCCAAACCCCAGTTAGTGTCCGTTATATGCCTTGATCCACCAAGCAAGAATGCTATACACTTTGCTTAATAAATATTGATAACATGGAGCGAGTTCTGAACGAGGTAACGAACACAGTACACAAACAGGCGATCGGTACATCCGCCATTAAGACCCCCTGTGGCATCACGTATAACGTCGCAGACGATCACCTTCGTCAGACATCTGCTAACGATCTCGTCACGACTGCCACAAAATGCGGCCGGTGTTTCGAGGATGGAGGCGGATACTGAGTAGGGCCCGTCAGTTGAGATGACTGTCTCGGGCTGTTGCTCTCTCGGACAACACTGTCACTGCCATGACGACCACATTCTCTGTCTCGGTCATACTGTTACTGACAAAATTCGAGTAATTCTCTCGGCTACTGCTGTATACACAGCGCGAATGTGGTACGAATCGAAGCCGACCTACGAAAGAGAGTGGTCGGTCAGTACGGAAGAAAGATCTATCGCTCAAGGCCGCAATTTCCTCGTGATACGTCAAAAAATGCACTGAATACAATGTGATTTTTCAATCAATCTCTACGAATTAATGACAGACTGCTCCCCACAAGATTAAAAATCTTGATAACTATTCTTTAACACGATATGTGCGGGCTTGAATACGATACTGACCATCGGATTGTCCGAGCAACTACCAATGTACCTGCATTTACTTGATCGGCTCAGGTGCCCGAGCTGCCGGTCGGATCTCCAAGTGGAAACGGAAGCGAGGATTACCTGCACAAATAACCGGACGGATCTTGAGGAGGGCATTATCCGCTGCCAGTCCAATCCCAGCCACCGCTATCTAGTGGTTGACGGAGTGGCGATCTTGGTTCCTGAATTCAACGAATACCTCACGGCCAAACCGGATATGCGAGAAGAGATACGTCAGATGGCAAGCACGGAGACAGGCACGTACTTCATCGACAAAAACTCCGACCCTGTCGAGAAAGCCCAATCCGATGGTTGGGAAGACCTACAGACGAACTACATCTGGGCACATTTCGACTCGATTACGACAGATGATCTGTTCGTAGAGTGCATGCCAGAGGGGATCCAGCCTGTCCTTCCGGACGGTGCCGACGCGATCAAGGCGACAGTCGAATCAATGTTGACACCGCCGAGCACGGAAGAGTCGCTAGGGATCGACATCGGTTCATCCGTCGGGGGACTCACACATGTGCTCTCAACTGCCGTGGAAACTGCCCTCGGCTGTGATCGGAGCTTTCGAGCGATCCGAATGGCACGCCAGATCCGAGATGCTGACGGCGAATTCACCTACGAGGTCCCACTGGAGGGAACAAGAACCGAATCTCGAACTATTGAGGTAAACGTACCCAATCCAGCGAGAGTCGAGTTTGTCGTCAGCGAGGCGGATGCGCTTCCCATCGAGTCCAACAGCGTTGATTCCGCACTCTCGATGAATATGATCGACGTGGTTTCTTCCCCTCGAACACATCTAACGGAAACTGACCGCGTTCTTAACGAATCCGGGCAATTGATCGTCGGCGACCCGTATGACTGGTCTAAGGTGAGTCCCGCCGAGACAACGGACTGGATCGGAGGCACTGAACAGACCCCCTCGGAGCAGAAGCTCCGGGAAATACTCACCAAAGAATTGAATCACTCGATCACGGAAGAGCAGCCAGCAGTGCCCTGGAACCTGCGGTTTCACGACCGCCGATACTCGATATTGATCACCGACTGCATCGCATGTCGAAAGTAGTGTGAGGG
>NZ_JARANT010000124.1 GCF_029889805.1 Halorubrum sp. Boch-26
CGCCGGCGCGGGTCGAGCAGCGGGAGTGGACCGCGACGCCGCCGACGAAGGCCGGGGTCCACGACGGGAGCGCGCTCCCGGTCGCGCCGCTCGCGAAGAGGACGGTCCCGCCGCCCGCTGGAAGGGCGAGCGCGGCGGCGGGCGCCGCGAGTGCGCCCGCTGCGATCGCGAACGCAACCGTGTGCGTCGGGCCGCGGTGCGCGACCGGGAGCCGATGGTCGAGGTCGGGCAGCGTCGCGAACGCGACGGCGACCGCCGCGCCGAGGGCCGCCAGTCCGGGCTCGCCGAGGGCTCGCATCCCGCCCGCGACCGGCGCGTACGCGAGCAGGGCGATCCCGACGTGGCCTCGCCAGTACACGGGCGACGCTCGGGGAATGGCGGTGATAAATACGTCGGGAGAGAGGCCGAGAGGAGCCGTCAGCGGGGCGGGGGCGTCGACCGCGCCTCAGTCGTCCGCGGGGGCGGGAGCGTCGCAGTCGTGTGCGGGGGTGTCGACCGCGTCTCAGTCGTCGGCCGGTGCGGGCGCGTCGCCCGCGGAGAGCCGGACGTCGGGACCGTCGACGCCGAGCTCGTCGAGCGCGGCCTGCGCGGCGCGCTTCCCGGAGACGAGCATCGCGCCGAACGTCGGCCCCATCCGCGGGAGGCCGTGGGCCGTCGCGACCGCCATGCCGGACGCGATCAGCCCGTCGTGGACGACGCCGGTGTGCTCCACCACGGCGTCCTCGCTCTCGCCGACCCACATCGAGTCGTGGCCGGGCGAGTCGTGGCCCGGGGCGCCGTACTCGCCGTCGCCCGTCTGGTCCATCCCGGTGTTGTGCTCCTTCGCGTGCTCGATGCCCGGCGCCGAGAGGACGCCGCGCTCGTCGAGCTTGCTGATCGCGACCGCGTCGTGGCCGGTCGCGTCGATCACGAGGTCTGACTCGACCGCGATGGGGTCGACGCAGGTGATCTCGCGCGGGAGCGCGTGGACCGGCGTCCAGTTCATTACGATCCCGCCGACGCGGTGGTCCTCGCGGACGACGAGGTCGGTGAACTCGGTCATGTTCTGGACGCGCGCCCCGGCGTCGCAGGCGGCCTTGATCAGCCCGGAGCAGGCCTCGGGGCCGGCCGCCGTGTAGAGGCCGTCGACCTCTTCGACCGGGTCGTAGTCGACGTCGAGATCCTCGAGGATCTCCTGTGCGGGGTCCCGGACCGTCACCGTGTTCATCAGGAACCCGCCGAGCCAGAAGCCGCCGCCGAGGTAGTTGTTCTTCTCGACGATCATCACCTTCACGCCGCGCTCGGCCAGCTCCTTGGCGGCCATCAACCCGGACGGACCGCCGCCGAGGACGATCACCTCCGACTCGGTGAACTCGAGGAATCCGTCGGTCCACTCGTTACCGATCGCCTTCGTCACGTCGGTCTCGCTCACGTCGCTGAAGCCGTCGAATCCGTGCATACAACCTAGTAATATTACTTGGTTGTGAAAGGCGTTGCGGTCGATACGCGGGGGACACCCACAGAGCCCCAGCCACTCGCTTATAAGCGGATACTGCTAGACCGACAGTGAACGCCCACAAAGCCCCAGCCGTGGGACCATACATCGCTGACACCGAATCCTCGGCGAACACCACCAAAGCCCCTGCCCCTTTGAGTCCCACCCATCCGCACAGCACCGCAGCCTCACGCCTCCCCAGCCTCGTCACCGGACTCCGTCCGGTTGCAAGCGAGAGCTCCGCTCTCGCCCTGTCGGTCGTCCTCCGCGTCGCTCCGGACGACCGACTTCCTCGCGGGCTCCTCGCGCCCTGTCGGGCGCTCGGAGGCGCGCCGCCGCACCGTCTGTTTATAAATAGTCGTCGCCGTCGATATTTCCTATTTAAATGCCTCATCAGCGTCGAAACGTCGCGATCCCGCACCCCGGGCTCGGCCGTCCCGTCGTCCCCCGTGACGCCCCCGACTCGTAGCCTTTTTACCCGCGCTGGCGGTAGACGGACTCACTATGGCTGAGGACAAGGCACGAAGCACCGGTAGTGCGGGCCGATTCGGCGCTCGCTACGGTCGGGTCTCCCGCAAGCGGGTCCAGGACATCGAAGAAGAGATGCAGAACGCCACCGTCGACGGCGACGACGTCACGCGCAAGGGCACCGGCATCTGGGTGAACGAGGAGACCGGCGAGACGTTCACGGGCGGGGCGTACCGCCCCGAGACGCCCGGCGGCCGCACCGTTCGCCGCTCCATCCGCGCCGCGCTCGCCGACGAGGAATAGGACGATGAGCTACAAGTGCTCCCGCTGTAAGCGCGACGTCACCCTCGACGAGTACGGCGGCGTGCGCTGCCCGTACTGCGGCCACCGCGTCCTCTTGAAGGAGCGCGGCGGCGACGTGAAGGAAGTCAACGTCGAGTAACGTCGGTTTCGCAGACCGTGACGGCGTCCCGCGCACACGAGACGGTCCTCTCGTTCGCCTACCCCTCCGAGCGGCGCGCACGGCTCGTCGCCGGCGCGCTCGCGCCCGAGGTCGGCGAGATCGACGACGCCCGCTCGGCCGCGACCGTCTCCCGCGACGGCGACGCGGTTCGAGTCCGGGTCGCGGCGGACGACCTCGTCGCCCTCCGCGCCGGGATCAACAGCTGGTCCCGGCTCGTCGAGGTCGCGGAGCGAGTCGGCTCGGAGCGAGTCGGCTCGGAGCGAGTCAGCTCGGAACGGGTCGGCTCGGAACGGGTCGGCTCGGAACGGGTCGGCTCGGAACGGGATCGGGAGTAGCGACTACCCGCCGATACCCCGCCGTTTCGGGCCTCTATCCGGCGAACCGGTCGTCGTCGGAGAAGTCGGGGGTTTTTCCGTCCGGGTCGCTTCTCTCCGTCCATGCAAGGGAACATGCCGCCCGAGGCACAGGAGAAGATAGAGGAGCTTCAGGAACTGCAGGAGACCGCACAGCAGGTCGCCGAGCAGAAGGAGCAGGCGCAGGCCGCGCTCAACGAGTCGAAGACGGCGCTCGACGCCCTCGAGGACGTCGACGAGGACGCCGGAATGTACCGCGAGATCGGCGAGGTCCTCGTCGAGACGGACTACGAGTCCGCCTACGACGACCTCGAGAACAAGGTCGACTCGCTCGAAGTCCGCGTCGAGCAGCTCCAGAAGCAGGAGGAGCGCGTGGAAGAGCAGTTCGACGACCTGCAGGGCGAGCTCCAGCAGATGCTCCAGGGCGGCGCCGGCGGCGGCGGTCCGATGGGCCCGGGCGGTCCGGGCGCGGGCGGCGCGTAAGCGATCGATGAGCGACGAGCCGACGGACGAGGACGTGGTCCGCACCGCGGCAGAGGCCGCGGAGGGCGTCGTCTTCGCCCACTACGACCAGTCGGCGGTGACCGATCTGGACGTCACGGTGACGTTCGAGGAGGGCGTGCTCGACGTCGACGTCTACCTGAACGCCCCCGACGACCCCGACCCCGACGCGGTCGCTCGCGAGGCGGCCGAGACCGCCGGCGAGGCGGTCGACGAGCTGTTCGCGGAGTAGGCGGTCGGTTTCTCCCGTTTTTTGGCTCGATGAGTTCGACGCGGGCGACAGCAAACCCGGCCAGCGTCGTCCGAGCGCCGCTCGACGCCGAAAGCGGCGTTCGCGAGCGGCGCGGGTCCCGCCGGGACCCCACCCATAACTATTAATCGCGCCGTTGAGTTGTGTCACCGTATGTCATCCAGTCACAGCGGCAGGTCGGCGTTCGAGCGGCTCCGCGCGCGGCTGGACGAACGGCCGCACGCCTGCGAGGAGTGCGGGTTCGTCGACGACGCGGGCGAGTGGGAGGCGGTCACCACGGGCGCGACCGTCGAATACCGCCGGGAGTGCCCGAGTTGCGGGACCGAGCACCTCCGACAGTATCGACTCTGAACCGGGGCTGAGGCTCGACCGCGATGTACGACGCGATCCTCTGTCCGACCGACGGGAGCCCCGGAAGCGACGCGGCCGTCGAGCACGCGTGCTACCTCGCCGAACTGGCGGGCGCGCGGATCCACGCGCTGTTCGTGGTCGACGAGACGATCGCCGGCGCCGACGGCTGGGACGTGGTCGTCGAGCGCGAGGAGGGGCGCGGCGAGCGCGCGCTCGACGCCGTGGCCGCGGCCGGCGCGGAGCGCGGCGTCCCGGTCGAGAAGCACCTGCGGCGCGGCAGCCCCCACGAGGAGATTCTGGACGCCGCGGGCGACTACGAGGCCGACCTGATCGTGATGGGGACGCACGGCCGGACCGGCGTCGGGCGGTTCCTCGCGGCCGGCTCGGTCGCCGAGCGAGTCGTGCGACACAGCGAGGCACCGGTGTTGACCGCGCGGCTCGGAGAGTAGAGCGGCCGGTTAGCAGAGCAGGGCGGGCGGTCCTACGCCGACTCGCAGATTTCGACGAAGTTCTCGAAGACCTCGTCGCCGCGCTCGGTGTGGGCGACCTCCGGGTGCCACTGGACGCCGTACAGGTCCGCCTCGGGGTTCGACATCGCCTCGATGCCGCAGACGTCGGAGGTGGCGGCGCGGGCGAACCCCTCCGGGAGCTCCTTGACTTCGTCGGCGTGAGAGGCCCACACGCGGAC
This sequence comes from Halorubrum sp. Boch-26, assembly GCF_029889805.1. Taxonomy (GTDB): domain Archaea; phylum Halobacteriota; class Halobacteria; order Halobacteriales; family Haloferacaceae; genus Halorubrum. The sequence continues at coordinate 4,549 of NZ_JARANT010000124.1, forward strand.
CTCCGGCGCGAGCGACCCGACGAGCGGGTCCTCCTCGTCGACGATCTCCACGTCGACGTCGGCGTAGCCCCCGTAGTCGCCGCCGCCGACCTCGCCGCCGAGCTCGGTCGCGATCAGCTGCATTCCGAGACAGATGCCGAACACGGGAACGTCCAGATCGAGGTAGTCGGGCGCGTTGCCGACGCGGTCCATGTCGGGACCCCCCGAGAGGACGATCCCGTCGGCGTCGACCTCGTCGGCGGGCGCGTCGGCCGAGACGATCTCGGTGTCGACGCCGATGTCGCGGAGCGCGCGCCGTTCGAGGTGCGTGAACTGGCCGTGGAGGTCGATGACGACGATCCGGGTCATGGCCCCGATTGACGGCTGCCGCACAAAAACGGCTCGGAACGGGGCGCAGTATCGTGGTGGTTTCGGCGTTCAAACACCCACAGTAATACACGAACGCGGATCAGTCAGGGGCGATCGTCCGGCCGAGGGCGCGCCGCGTCCCCGTCACAAGTCGAGCGGACCGCTCTTCGTGAACTCCCGGAGGAGCACGGTCGCGTACGAGCCGCTCGGGAGCGCGAAGGCGAACCGGGGGTCCCCGTCCGCAAACGTCACGTCGAGATCGGTGCGCAGGAGGATCGCCCGCCGGGTGCCCGCGGAGTCGAACTCGCCCGGGAGCGCGAAGTCGCCGGGCTCGATCCCGGCGTCGGCGAGGACCTCGCGCTCGATCTCGCCCGGCTCGCCGTCGCCGAGTTCGGTCTCGGTACCGACGAGCGGGGCGGTGACGAACGCCCGCCCGCGCTCGCAGTGACGGGAGACGACCGACACGCGGTCGGCGTCGACCGGCTGGAGCCGGTCGGTGTCGGGCGCGTGGAGCTCGTCGGGTGCGTCGCCGTCGGCGAAACAGACCACGTCGCCGGCGACGGGACGGTCGAACGGGATCCCGCGGCGGAGCCGCTCGCTGGCGATCCGGTTGAACAGGAACGACTGGGCGGCGTTGACGAACAGCCGCTGGAGGTTCGACGGCACCGCCTCCAACGCGTGCCACCAGTCGTCGTGGTCCGGCGGCGCGTCGGGGGCGACGCCGCGGTCGGCGAGCCGGTGGACCATCGACCGCTCGAAGCGGAGCTTGCCGGGGATCGCGTCGAGACAGCCGGCCCAGTCGCCGTCGCCGGTGCCGTCGGCGGCGGAGCGCTCCGCGTCGGCGGCGGTGCCCTCGCCGGTGACGCCCCCCTCGGCGACGTCGGCGTCGACCCCGAACGCGGCGTCGACGCGGTCGCGCGCGGCCCGGGTGTCGTCCGGCTCCGTTTCCGCGGGATTGCCCGCGTACAGCCGGACCGCCTCGCGCGGGTCGTTCCGGGCGACCGCGAGCCCGACGACGTGGGTGACGGGCCGCCGGCTACCGAAGCGCTGCTGACCGAAGTAGTTCGGGACGCCGACGGTCGCCTCGGTGGGAGCGCCGTCGGCGTCGGTGGCAGCGTCGTCGTCGCCGCCCGCGAACGCCCGAAGGTCGCGCACCGCGTCGCCGACGCGCTCGGGGGCCTCGTCGGCCGCGGCGGCGGCGCGGGGGGCGCGGGCGTTGGCGGCGGGGGGGCCCATGG
>NZ_JARANT010000125.1 GCF_029889805.1 Halorubrum sp. Boch-26
ACCGATCGAGCGCGTCCTCGTCGAGGTACTCCGAGTCGACCTCGGCGAGCGTCGGTTCCGGCGGTTCGTCGGCGGCGTCGAGCTCGCGTCGGTTGAGGCGACTCTCCAGCTGCCGGCGCTTATTTCTCCCTTTCCGCTCGCGGCCTGATTTCGTGTCTGGCATCGTCACCCGTGATAACAATACCCACATATATGACTCTTCTGCCGCTGTGCGAAGACGTCGCGGGGGAGTTGATTCCGAAATCGCCGAGCAAACAGGTCGGCGACCGCCGAGCCGGCGGCGCGACGCGGGCGGGCGAGACGCGGACCGAGAGCGCCGTGGCTGTCGGCGTAGCGTTCGGTACAACACGCCAGGAGAGGGATTTACACCCCAGTTGTTCCGCTCGCTCCGCTCGCTTCACTCCCTGATTCAACTCCCTCGTCTCGGGTTCGTCGACGCCGGACTCGCTCGTCGCTCCGCTCCTCGTTCGCGTCGGCGTCGACAAAGAACGCCAGGAGAGGGATTTGAACCCCCGATCCCGGAAGGGAACACGCTTTCCAGGCGTGCGCCTTACCACTCGGCCATCCTGGCTCACTCCGAGATAATCCGCTGCGACTGTTAAGTCCTTCTCTTCACGCGCTTCGCCCGCAGTCGGTGTTCCGTCGCGTACGCGATTCCGCCCGACGCGACGGCGACTGCCGCGACGAGTCCGACCAGTCCGCCGTATCCGACCGGGAGATCGCCCGCGACGAGCAGGAAGCCCTGCGCGAGCGCGAGGAACGCGAACCCGCCGACGATCCCCCACAGCGCCGCCGACTTCGCCCTGGCGCGCTTCGCCGGCCGCGCCGCGGACCCGTCCGGGCGTTTTCCGGTCGTTCCCCTGTCGCCGGGTCTGTCGCTCTCGTCGCCGGCTTCGTCTCCCTCTGGCTGCATCTACTCGACGACGGCGACCGCCTCGATCTCGACGCCGACGCCCTTCGGGAGCGCGCCCGCCTGCACCGCCGACCGCGCCGGCGGCGACTCGTCGAAGTAGCCCGCGTACGTCTCGTTCATCTCGTCGAAGTCGTCGATGTCAGCGAGGAAGACGGTCGTCTTCAGCACGTCTGCCGGCGTCGCACCCGCCTCGCCGAGCACGGCGACGAGGTTGTCGAGGGCCCGCTCCGTCTGCTCGGCGATCGGTGCGTCGTCGAGGAGGTCGCCGTCGGGCGTCAGCGGGATCTGCCCGGCCGTGAACACGAGCTCGCCGTTCGTCGTCGCTTGGCTGTACGCGCCGACCGCCTCGGGCGCCGCGTCGGTGTGGACGATCTCTTTCATACGCCTTCACCTTCGGCGGGCCGCCCTAAGAGTGCCGGGGACTGGGGCGGACCTCCGGAGAGTCGGACCGGATCGCCGGCGAAGCCGAGGCGAACCTCCCCTCGACCACCGCTGATCATATATCCTTCGCCTGCTAACACGACACACATGACGGGAGGAAATCTCCTTCCGGTCGTCGCGGTGTTCGTCGGGGTACTCGCCGCCAACGTCGCGCTCGCGTGGCTCCTCGCGAGGCGGGACTGGGAGCCGCCAGAGACGCTCGGGTCGACCGGGGGCTCCTCGCCTTCCGAGTCGGAGTCCGCGTCCGGTGGCGACACGGACGGCTCCCTGGCCGCCGGTCCGGAGATCGCCGTGGGCGCCGACGCCGGAGCGGGAGCGACCGGACCCGACCCGAACGCGGACCCGCCGCCGCCGCCCGACGCCGCTGTCGAGACCGTCGCCTGTCGGCACTGCGGGGTCGAGAACCGCCCGGAGTTCCGCTACTGTCGGTGGTGCGTCCGGTCGGGGTTCGCGGCCGACGACTCGGGCGCCGGGGGCGGCTCGTCGGTGACCGAGCGCTCGCTGTGAGCGGCGCGTGCGTCGATCGGTTCGAGAAGAGCGACGCTAGTTCGCGTCCACGCGACAGCCGCCCGAGTAGTCGATCCCGTCGATCGTCTCGATGCCATCGTCGCCGCACACCGGGCAGTCCGGGTTCCGCCGGTACGGGACGGTCTCGAAGGTCAGGTCCATCGCGTCGTAGAAGAGCAGTCGACCGTCGAGCGTCTCCCCGGCGTCGAGGAGGATCTTGATCGCTTCGGTCGCCTGAATGCAGCCGACCGTGCCGGGGAGCACGCCGAGGACGCCCGTCGCCGCGCAGTCGGGCACGGTCCCGGGCTCGGGCGCCTCCGGGAACAGACACCGGTAGCAGGGGCCGTCGGGGACGAGCGTCGTCGCCTGCCCCTCGAACTTGTAGATCGCGCCGTGGACGACCGGGAGGCCCTCGATGCGGGCCGCGTCGTTGACGACGTACCGCGTTCGGAAGTTGTCCGCGCAGTCGACGATCACGTCGTACCCGGCGATCAGGTCGCGGACGTTCCCCTCGTCGAGGCGCGTCTCGTGGGTCGCCACGTCGACGTCGGGATTGAGCCGGTCGACGTATCGGGCCGCGGACTCGACCTTGGGCTCGCCCACGTCGGCGTCACCGTGGACCACCTGTCGCTGGAGGTTCGAGCGCTCGACGACGTCGTCGTCGACGATGCCGAGGGTTCCCACGCCGGCGGCCGCGAGGTACTGGATGACCGGAGCGCCGAGCCCGCCCGCCCCGACGACGAGGGCGCTCCCGTCGAGGAGTCGCCCCTGGCCCTCCGGGCCGACCTCGTCCATGATGACGTGTCTGGAGTACCGGTCGAGTTGGTCGGCGTCGAGCGAGAGACTCATGCGTTGGTGTGGGCAGTGAGGCCGTATAATCGTGTTCCCGACGAGACGACGTTTCAGCGCTCTCAGGGCTCGGCGCTTTGGTCGGTCGATTATAAATCGTTGACCCCGATCCGGCGACTGACACCGCCAAAGCCCCAGCCTCGTCACCGGCGCTACGCGGCGGTTGCAAGCGAGAGCGTCGCTCTCGCCCTGTCGGTGGGCCTCCGCGTCGCTCCGGACCACCGACTCCCTCGCACCGTCGTCGCCGGCGGCTCCCCGTCGATTCAACAGGGTTCAAGTACCCCTCCGGCAAAAATCGCGACATGCAGACGCTGCTTCTCAACGCCGACGACGTCGACGAGAACGCCCGCATGGATCGCGTCATCGACGCGGTGCGCGGCGCGTTCACGGCCTACGAGCGCGGGAACGCGAAGATGCCCGCGAAGTCGTACATCGACCTCCCCGAGTACAACGGCGACTTCCGGTCGATGCCCGCTTACCTCGACGTGCGCGAGGGGGACACCGCCGAGGAGACGCCGAGCGGCGAGGGGTGGGACGCGGCCGGCATCAAATGGGTGAACTCGCACACGAACAACCCCGCCGACCACGACCTCCCGACCGTGATGGGGACGATGATCTACTCCGACCCGGAGACCGCGTTCCCGCTGGCGATCCTCGACGGCACGACGCTCACGATGAAGCGCACGGGCGCGGCCGCCGCGGTCGCCACCGACCACCTCGCGGTCCCCGACGCGACCTCGCTCGGGATCGTCGGCGCGGGCGTCCAGTCGTACACCCAACTGGAGGCGATCGCCGCGGTCCGCGACATCGAGGAGGTCGTGGTCAGCGACCTCGACGAGGAGCGCGTCGCGGACTTCATCGACGCCTTCGAGGACCGCTTCGACGTCCGGGCGGGCGCTCCATCGGCGGCCGGTCACTGCGACGTGCTCTCGACGGTGACGCCCGTCGAGGACCCGATCGTCGGCCCCGACGACGTGGGCGAGCACACCCACGTCAACGCGATGGGCGCCGACGCCGCGGGGAAACACGAGCTCGCGGACGAGCTCCTGCTGGACGCCACGATCGTCATCGACGACCACGAGCAGTGCACCCACTCCGGCGAGATCAACGTCCCCTACGCGGCGGGCACGCTCACTGACGACGACATCTACGGCGAGCTCGGCGAGATCGTCGTCGGTACCCGCCCGGGCCGGGCCGGCGTCGACGCCGGCGGCAACGCCCCCGGCACGGGCGCGGAGGGCGTCACGGGCGTCACCGTCTTCGACTCCACGGGCCTCGCGATCCAGGACGTCGCGGCCGCCCGCGTCGTCTACGAGCAGGCCGACGCGGCCGACAACGGCTACCCGTTCGACCTGCTCGGCCTCGCGGAGTAGCCGGCGGGCCCCGACCGCTCACGCGCTCGCCGACCGCTTTTTACCGTCGCCGCCCCTACCGATCCTGTGCAACTCGTCAGCGTCGCCGCGCTCGCGGAGAACCGGGTGATCGGGAACGACGGCGGCGTTCCGTGGCCGGACCTCCCCGAGGACGTCCGCCAGTACCGCGAACGCGTCGCCGGCTCGCCGGTCGTTTTGGGTCGACGGACTTTCGATTCCATGCGCGGTGACCTCCCCGGACGCCGACAGATAGTCGTGAGCCGCAGCGTCGACGCGGTGGACGTGCCCACCGCGGTGGTCGCCGACGGCGTCGACGAGGCGATCTCGATCGCCCGCGACCTCGTCGGCGAGCGGGCCAACCCCGGGGGGAGGGACGGCGTCGCCGGCGGATCGGGCGCCGTCGTCGCCGGCGAGACGTCTCCCGCCGGAACGGCCCCGGCCGACGCCGACCCGAACGACCCGTACGCTCCCGTCCACGTCCTCGGCGGTGGGGCCATCTACGAGCTGTTCCAGCCGTGCGTCGACCGGATGGCCCTCAGCCACGTCGACGGCGCCTACGAAGGCGACACTCGGTTCCCGGCGTGGGACGAGACGGAGTGGCGCGTGGCGGACGAGACCGACTACGAGGGGTTCACTCTCCGCGAGTGGGTCAGGCGCGCGGACGCGACCTGAACGAGATGCCTCGTTAGACGACCGAAAACAGGGCCGCTATTCCCCGTCGCCGCCATCGCGAGCGTCGCCGTCGCCGCTCCCGTCGGCGCGCTCGGCGAAGCCGAACCGCGGCTTCGCCTCGTCGATGACGACCGTCAGCGTCTCGCCGACCCCGGCGCCGGGGACGAAGACGGAGTACCCTTGGACGTAGGCGATCCCGTCGCCCTCGTCGCCGCGCTCCTCGACAGTCACCTCCAAGCGGTCGCCGGCCTCGACGGGGGCCGTGTTGAGCCCCTTGGCGACGAGGTACACCTCCGAGGAGGAGTCGCGGGAGGCGGGCGGCGAGACGGTCCGGAGGTACTGAAACTCCTTGCCGACGTCCTCGCGGAAGGCGTCGAGGTCCTCCCCCTGGAACACCTTCACGACGAAGTCGCCGCCGGGCGCGAGCAGCTCCTCGGCCACGTCGAACGCCTGCCGCGCGAGGTGGACCGAGCGGGCGTGATCGAGGGCGTACTCGCCGGTCATGTTCGGCGCCATGTCCGAGAGCACCACGTCGGCGCCATGCTCGCCGATCGCCTCGCGCAGGTAGTGACGAGTGCGCTCCTCGGTCATGTCGCCGCGGATCGTCTCCACGTCGTGCTCCTCGAGGTCGTCGATCCGCTGGAGGTCGACGCCGACGACGGTACCCGACTCGCCCACCTCCTCGGCGGCGACCTGCAGCCAGCCGCCGGGCGCGGCGCCGAGGTCGACGACGGTGTCGCCGCGCTCGAAGAGGTCCGACTCCTCGTCGATCTGCTTCAGCTTGTACGAGGCCCGGCTGCGGTACCCCTGCTGTTTCGACCGGTTGTAGTACTCGTCCTTTCCGCTCATTGGCCCGTCGTAGACCGTCCGGCCGTTTATCGGCGTCGTTCGCCGGATTCCGGGGCACCGTCGCCCGCCGACGCGCCGACCGGGCGCCGACCGCGCACTCGGTGGGCCCCGGAGTCGCCGTCGCGAGCGTCGCCGTCGCCGTCGCGGTCGATGGCGAACCCGAGCTCCGTATAAAAGGCGTCCAGTTTCGGGTCGAACGCGGCGGTGACCGCGTCCACGGCGTCGGCGCGTTCGGCCCGCCGCACCGCCGCGGCGACGAGCGCTGAGCCGATCCCTCGACCGCGTCGCGCCCGCCGGCCGGCCCCGGCGTCGCCGCGGAG
>NZ_JARANT010000126.1 GCF_029889805.1 Halorubrum sp. Boch-26
ATTGATAATTAAAAGTGAGGATTGGGAAACTCAGGCTGTGCCATCGACGGTTGAACGTGTCGGCGTTGTCGGATTCATCCCGCGCCTAAAGCCGCGGGTATTCTCCTTGCGCTTTATAGCTGTCCCATCCCAGACGTTCGAGCTGGGACAGATCCTCCGAGTCGAAGGGCCGACCCAGATCGCCCTCGAAACGATGGTACCGCTGGGCGGGAAACCGACGCCGTTCGTTCGGATCCGGAACGACGCCCGGGAGACGTTCGAGCGCTCCGTCAGCGAACACCCGTCGGTCAACGAGATCCAGCTCGTCAACACGCACGACGACGAGACGTTGTACGCGCTAGACTGGGAGCCGTCGGAGGCCTCGCTGCTACGACGAATTCTCGATCTGGATGCGGTGCTGTTGGGCGCGACCGGAACTACCGACACCTGGGGGCTCGAACTCAGGTTCCCGACCCACGAGGCGCTCTCGACGTTTCAAGAGTACTACGTCGACGAGAACATCCGCGTGTCGGTCGAGCGCATCTACAACCCCACGAAACCCGACGCCGGACCCTGGTACTGACTGACGGTCCCACAGCGCGAAACGCTCGCGTACGCCGTGGAGAACGGGTACTAGTCGCTACCGAGAGAGATATCCACGCAGGAACTCGCGGACGGGTTCGACATCTCCGATCAGGCCGTGACCGAACGCCTCCGCCGCGGCATCGACACGCTGGTGGCGAACACGCTGTTGGTCGACGAGGGCGACGACTGACGCGCCGTTTCTGTCGGCCGACCCTCAGTTCGGCGGCCGAAGGTCCCGCTGGAACTCGTCGAACTGGTCGAGGTCCTCGGGGAGCTCGTACTCGAGCTCGCGCTCGTCCTGGTTGTCGGGAAGCCGCCCGTCCTCCAGATCGTCGGCGACCGCCTCCCACCCCGGCTTCACGCGGACGCTCCGGGCGGGCGAGCCGACGACGACGTGGTGGTCGGGGACGTCGCCCTGCACGACCGACCGCGCGCCGACGACGCTGTTCTCGCCGATCCGGCAGCCGGCGCGCACCATGGCGTCGTAAGTGACGCGGGCGTCGTCCTCGACGATCGTGTGGAAGTTACGGACCTCGGTCTGGTCGACGAGGTCGTGGTCGTGGCTGTAGAGGTGGACGCCGTCCGAAACCGACGCCCGGTCGCCGATCGTCAGCTTCCCGCGGTCGTCGAGGTGCACGTCGTCGTGGATCACGACGTTGTCGCCGACCTCGATGTTGTGGCCGTAGGTGACGGAGATCCCCTTGAAGAAACGACAGTTGTCCCCGCACTCGGCGAACAGGTGGTTGCCGAGCATCTGGCGGAAGCGGAGGGCGAATTCGACGTTGTCGGCCATCGGCGTGGCGTCGAACTGACGCCAGAGCCACTGGAGGTGTTTCGAGCGTTGGAACTGCTCTTCGTCCTTCTCGGCGTAGTACTCCGACTCCAGCGTCGCGTTACACGGGTCGTACCCCTGAAGGCGGACGCGCTCGGCCTTCGACACCGACTCCCCGTCCTGCCACGCCTCCCACCGCTCGCGGTCGCCGTGGAGGTCGATCAACACGTCTCGAACCACGTCACAGGTGTCCTCGTCCGAGGAGAGTCGCTCGTCCACCTCGTCGACGAACCCTCGGACCCCGGCCTCCGCGCCGTCGGGCAGGGACACGTGTCGCTTTGTCATCGGGCCTCCTTCGTCGCCGTTCCCCAAAGGGATTCGGTTGTGCGACGCGCCCGCGAACGCGACGCGGAAACCGCTTATAAATCGTGGTCGCGGTCCCGCCGCGTGGGGGAACCGCACTCGCTAAGTGTCCCGATCCCCAATTCGAGGTATGCAGCACCGCGAACTCGGGAACTCCGGCGTCGAGGTCTCTGAGATCGGCTTCGGCGCGTGGGTCGTCGGCACCGACTGGTGGGGCGACCGCTCGGACGAACAGGCGGTCGAGATGGTCGAGACGGCGCTCGACGCCGGCGTCACCTACGTCGACACCGGCGACGTGTACGGCCACGGCGACAGCGAGACGATCATCGGGGAAGCGATCGACGGGCGTCGCGACGAGGTGACGCTGTCGACGAAAATCGGCTACGACTTCTACGACAACCCGCAGGCGGGCCACGGCGAGCTCCCCAAGGAGCTGAACGAGGAGTACCTCACCGAGGCGTTCGAGGCCTCGCTCGACCGGCTCGACACCGACTACGTCGACGTGCTCCAGCTCCACAACGCGAACGTCGACGAGGTCACGCCCGGAGTGCGCGACCTCCTCGCCGAGTGGAAGGCGGACGGCCGTGTCCGCGCCCTCGGCTGGGCGCTCGGCCCCTCGATCGGCTGGCTCGCCGAGGGCGACGCCGCCGTCGAGTACGAGGAGTTCGACGCGGTCCAGACCGTCTTCAACCTCTTCGAGCAGGAGCCGGGTCGCCACTTCGTGGACACCGTCCGCGAGTCCGACTCCGACACCTCGGTGATCGCCCGCGTCCCGCACTCCTCCGGCCTGCTCAACGAGCAGGTGACGCCCGACACCGTCCTCGAAGACGGCGACCACCGCTCGCACCGCCCGAAAGAGTGGTACGAGACCGGCTGGGAGAAGGTGGAGGCGATCCGCTTCCTCGAAGACCCCGACCACGCCGAGGGAACCCGCACGATGGCGCAGGCCGCGATCCGGTGGCTGCTCGCACACGACGAGGTCGCGTCGGTGACGCCCACCTTCCGCGACGGCGACGACATCGCGGAGTGGAGCGCCGCGAGCGACGTGCCGCCGCTCTCCGAAGCCGAGTACGAGCGCGTCGACGAGCTGTACGCGCGGAACTTCGAGGTCGACCGCGACGACGGGATGGACGTCCTCCGGACCTCCGTCGACGGAGAGGACATCGAGGCCGCCGGTCTCGACAAGCGCGCCGCGTCGTACTGAGCCCGGACAGCGGAGTCGGCCGGCGAGATCGAACCCACCCTTTTCGCGTCGAGACCGCACGACTGCGGAGCGACAGTCCGAGTTAGTATCACTTTCACTGCGGTCCCGATACGGCCGAGACCGCTCGCGAGTCGGCGCCGCGGCTCGACGGAACGGAAGTGGTGGCTCGGTGGAAAAACCCTCGTCACAAGGGGCTCAGTGGGGGTAACGGATCGTCATGGCCACCACGAGTAAATAACCGGTTGACGGGTATAAAACGTCCGTAATTCGCTGTCTCGTTGTGTAGGAAATACTTGCTACTTTTTAAACTCTCATCACCGGGCAGTAGGCGTGAAATGATAGCGCAGACACACATCTGTTCGACGATCTAGTCGATGTGAATTAATCCGAGTGGGCTCTGTTGGAAGCCTCAACCGGTGAGATGTTCTCAACATTTTGCTGAATACACAGCGTATCTTGCACGGCTACTGGAACATCGGAGTATAGAAGCACCATCGGTCAGTGTTCAGTCTTCAGCGACCAACTGTTCATCCTAGTTTGCGTCTGAGGGATGGGATTTCAACAGAGTCGATGAATGAATTGCTGTGATGATCCCCCGAACAGAGTGGCTCATCGAGGGGGTCATTTTACTATATATTGATCAGTATTGGCAACAACCACTACTCCCTGATAAGAACAGTACGATAGTAGGAGATATCGGTATAACCGCCTATTATAAACCTGTTTAATAGAGTCTCGCCTCCAATCACCTGATGTCACGTGATTCGGGGCGTCAGGCGGACGCGGTATCACGCAGAAAGTATCTGCTCACGTCGGCCGCGGTCGGGGCAGCCGGCCTCGCTGGCTGTAGCGGCAACAGCGATGACGGTAGCGACGGCAGCAGCGGTGGGAGCGAGAACGAGGAAGGCAACACGATGGAGTCCGGATCCTCGGCTCCGGCGACGGTGACGGCCGAGGGATCGTCGACGGTGTACCCCATCTCGAACAAAGGGAGTTCCTACTGGAACTCGAACTCGCCGGCGAGCGACGGCGAGTACTGGGGGGCCAACGACGAGTCGTCGGTCGCCGGGTGGGACCAGATCGAGACCGACATGAACATCGCCGATTATTTCGCCAGCTTATACGGCTTCGAGCCGTCTGGTGAACGGTCGAATCCGCCGTTTGCCACCCGCGTCGCGCTCAGTCACTCTGGGACCGGCTGTGAGGCGGTTCGAGACGGGCTCGTTGACATCGGAAACTCCTCCGGACCGATCACGGCGGAGCTCGACATCAGCGAGGAGGAGCGCGACGAGAACTACGTCGACCACGTCGTCGGCCGCGACGGCCAGCCGGTGTTCGTGAGTCAGGCCATCTACGACGCCGGGGTCGAACAACTCACCGGCGAGCAGATCCGCGGCATCTACCAAGGCGACATCACCAACTGGAGCGAGGTCGGCGGCCCGGATCAAGAGATATACGTGGTCGGCCGCGCAGAGGGCTCCGGGACCGACACCTCGTTCCGGCTGAACATGCTCGGCGACGCCGACGCCCCGATGGATGTCGACACGCGCCTCGGACAGAACCAGCAGGTCCAGCAGGTCCTCCAAGACAACGACAACGCCATCGGCTACATGGCGCTGGCGTTCTCCGGATCGGGGATCCAAGCGATTGCGATCGACTTCGAGGGCACCGTCTACCGCCCGGACCCCGACGCCGAGAACACCATCTTCGACTCTGAATACCCGCTGAACCGGGACCTGCACATGTACACCCGGATCAACGAGGAGACGCCTGACGGCACGGACATGCGCGAAGCCGCGTTCCTCAACATGTTCCTGACCGAGTTCGGCCAGAAGACGTTCGTCGAGGACGTCAACTACATCACGCTTCCGACGTCTGACATCGAGGCCGAACGCGAGAAGCTCCCCGATCAGGCGTAACTCCTCGGTCGCGCGGACGCTCGCTTCGCGGTCCGACCCCATTATATGTCACTTACCCCCCAAACCGATTGGCGCGCTAGCATCGAGCGACGGCTGACCAGAACGCGAGAGTTCGTCGGTGACACCGACCCGGAGGCACTGGCAGTGGTCCTCGTGTCGATGGGGTCGCTACTGGTCGCGTTCGTCGGGTTCCTACTGGCGTCGCCGTGGACCGCAGTTCCGCTCGGCGCGTTCCTGATCGCCACAGGCTACGGCTGGGCGCGTCATCAGGCGCTTGTCGCCCGTTCGGTCACCTTCGCGATGACGACGGTGACGCTCGTGACCCTCGGGCTCATCGTCGTGTTCATTTTCGTCGAATCGATTCCTGCGTTTCAGTACGAGACGACGAGCGTGTTCGGCGTCTCCGTTCCGGGACTCGGAATGTTCACACAGACCCGTTGGGACGCCGTCTCGGAGCCCGTTCGCTACTCGCTGCTCCCGATGATCCACGGAACGGTGATGGTGACGACCATTGCGACGCTCGTGGCGGCCCCGCTCGGCGTCGCCGCGGCGCTGTTCATTGCTGAGATCGCACCTCCTCAGGTCCGCGAGCTCGTCAAGCCGGGCATCGAGATACTGGCGGGCATCCCCTCAATCGTCTACGGGTTCATCGGCTTCACTGTCATCAACCCGTGGGCGAGCGGGGCGTTTGACCTCAACGGCGGTTCGACGTACCTGTTCGTCGGAATGGTCGTCGGGCTGATGGCGCTGCCGACCGTCGTCTCCGTGGCCGAGGACGCGCTGACGAGCGTTCCGGACGTGATGAAAGACGGATCGCTCGCGCTCGGGGCGACCGACTGGCAGTCGATGACCTCGATCACGCTTCCCGCGGCATTCTCGGGTGTCTCGGCGGCCGTCCTCCTCGGCGTCGGTCGGGCCATCGGCGAGACGATGGCCGCGACCGTGATGCACAGTCTCATAAACACATCAAGCGGCCCACGAGACGTAGGCGAATCGCGGGAGA
>NZ_JARANT010000127.1 GCF_029889805.1 Halorubrum sp. Boch-26
TGCGTGCAGCTCGGCGTCGAGGGGGGCGCCGTCGCGGACAACGTCGAGAGCGCGGCCGACCGGGTCCGGGCGGCCGCCGCCGACGGGGCGGACCTCGTCGTTCTCCCGGAGCTGTTCGACGTCGGCTACTTCGCGTTCGACTCGTACGCCCGGGCGGCGGAGAGCCTCGACGGCGACCGGCTGTCGCGGTTCGCGGCGGTCGCGTCGGAGGCCGGCGTCAACGTCCTCGCGGGGACCGTCGTCGAGGACCTCGCGGCCTCCGCCGCGGACGGGATCGAGGTCCCGGCGGAAGCGGGGCTCGCGAACGCGGCGGTCCTCTTCGACCGTGCGGGAGAGCGCCGGCTCGTCTACCGGAAGCACCACCTGTTCGGCTACGGCTCCGAGGAGACCGACCGGATGGTTCCCGGCGAGCGGGTTCCGGTCGTCGACTTGGAGGGCGTGCGGATCGGCGTCACGACGTGCTACGACCTCCGGTTCCCAGAGCAGTTCCGCGAGATGGTCGCGACCGGCGTCGACTGCGTGCTTGTGCCGAGCGCGTGGCCGTATCCGCGCGTTGAGCACTGGCGGACGCTCGGACGCGCGCGGGCGATCGAGAACCTCGCGTACGTCGCGGCCGTCAACGGGAGCGGCGCGTTCGACGGCGACGCGCTCTGCGGGCGGACGACCGTCTACGACCCGTGGGGCACCACGCTCGCGTCCGCGGGCGAGGAACCGACCACGGTGAGCGCCGAGATAGACCCGAAGCGGGTCGCGGCGGTGCGCGACGAGTTCCCCGCGCTGCGAGACCGGCGCTGACCGCGGCCCCTCGCTTCCGACCCCCGATTCCGATCCCGAACGCCGATCGCGGACCGTCTGGTTTATACCGGAGCAGCCGTTACTGATGAATGCCGAAGTCCGACGCTTTTCTCGTTGGAGTTCGGCGACAACACCACGCGCCCGTCTCGACCGCTTGGGCGGCGACGCCGACGACAGCCCGGGGGTCCGCTGTCCGGCCATCGTCCGCCCGCCTCCCGTCCCACCTTCGCCTTTCGCCGTATCTCGCCTGTCCCGTTCGCCACATCCCGTCTTCCCTTTCGTCGCGAGCCGTGTCGCCCGCGCCCTGCCACCGACGACGAGTATCGGCTACGATAATTCGGGCGATAGCTTCTTGTTCCGGATCGGATTGTTGGGAAACGCCGCGGACGAAACCGGCCGGCCCCTCCAGTTTCGGGCGGGCCGGCCGGACACTCGCTTCCACCGTCCGTCGTCCGTCGGCTTCGGGTTCGGGTCCGACCCGCTCCCACACCGTACCCGAACCCATTCTGCGACCACCGACGACAACACGGTACCGTCGTTCGCGGCACCGGATCCCTCTCACGACGGACGCGGGCGTCTCGAATTGACTCCGACCGAGCTGCCGAGCCGCGGCACACAACGAATCGAACCGCGGATCGCCGCGTGCCGAAGCGCAAGGACGAAACCCCCTGATCCCGAACCGTCGGTCGAATGTTCCCCCGCGAGTACCGCGGCGTCGCCTTCGTCGTCGGCCTGTTCCTCGCCGTCCAGCTCGGCGCGTTGGCGCTGGTCCCCGAGTTCGCCGAGAGCGGCTATCAAGCGGTCGAAAACCCGGACGATCCGACGAACAGCGTCGTGTACGTCCTCGCGATCCTCGTCATGACGGGCGTGATGCTCGCTGCGTTTAAATACAACTTCGACGGCGCGGTTCGGCTTCTCATCGTCGGCACCTCGGCGTGGCTTTCGTGGTACGTCTTCTCCGCGTTGGTGTCGCCGCTGGCGGCGGCCGTGCCGGCCGCCGCGGTCGGCGTCGGACTGCTCGTCTACCCCGAGTGGTACGTGATCGACACGGCCGGGGCGTTGATGGGTGCCGGCGCGGCCGGACTGTTCGGCATCTCCTTCGGGCTGCTCCCCGCGCTGATCCTGCTGGTGTTCCTCGCCGTCTACGACGCGATATCGGTGTACGGCACCGAGCACATGCTGTCGCTCGCGGAGGGAGTGATGGACCTGAACATCCCCGTGGTCCTCGTGATCCCGCTGTCGCTGTCGTACTCGCTCCTCGACGACGGCGACGAGGAGGGCGAGAGTGATCCCGACGAGACCGACGACTCCGCGACCGCCGACGGCGACGAGGCCGGAGAGGGAGACTCCGACGACGCCGACGTCTCGGACCCCACGCCGATCGAGGAGCGCGACGCGTTCTTCATCGGCCTCGGGGACGCCGTGATCCCGGCGGTGTTAGTCGCGAGCGCGGCGACGTTCTCCCCCGCGGCCGGGCTCGCGGTCCCGCTGATCGGGATCAACCTCCCCGCGCTGCTCGCGATGGTCGGAAGCCTCGCGGGGCTCCTCGTGCTGATGAGTTGGGTCATAAAGGGTCGTCCCCACGCCGGCCTCCCGCTGTTGAACGGCGGCGCCGTCGGCGGCTACCTGATCGGCTCCGTGGTCGCCGGGATCCCGCTCGCGGACGCGATGGGGCTCGCCGGGTTCCTCTGACCGGCGGCAGTCCGGGCCGACACGGTTTTTAAATCGGTCGCCGTCGGTCGACCCGTGTCCGATCCGACCCCACACCACGTCGGCGTCACCGTCGCCGACCTCGACCGCGCCGTCGACTTTTATACCGACACGTTCGGCCTCGACGTCGCCGCCGAGTTCGCCGTGGACGGCGAGGCGTTCGCGGACGCCGTCGACGTCGACGGCGCGGCCGCCGACTTCGCGCACCTCGTCGCCGGCGAGGAAGGCGCCGAGACGATCGTGGAACTCGTCGCGTACGACCCCGAGGGCGAAGCGACGGCAGATCCGGAGCTGAACCGACCCGGCGCGATCCACCTCGGGCTCTCGGTCGACGATGTAGAGGAGTTCTATCGCGGTCTCGACGACGACGTGGAAACGCTCAGCGAACCGCGAACGACCGAGAGCGGGACGACAGTCCTGTTCGTCGTCGACCCCGACGGGAACCTGATCGAAGTGCTCGACGCCTGAAGTCAAAGAGCGAGGCTGGTTCCTACGTCACTTTCGTGCCCGGCTCGGCGTCCTCGTAGGTAGTGAGGAGGTCGGCCTCCTCGCCGGCGGCGAGCACCATCCCGTTCGACTCGACGCCGAACAGCTCCGCCTTCTCCATGTTCGCGAGCACGACGACCTTCGTTCCGGGCAGGTCGTCGACGTCGTGCAGCTGCTTGAGCCCCGCGACGATCGTCCGGGTCTCCGCGCCGAGGTCGACGCGGAGCTTCAGGAGGTCGTCGGCGCCCTCGATCCCCTCGGCCTCCTCGATCCGGCCGATCCGGATGTCCAGTTCCTGGAAGTCGTCGAAGCCGATGCGGTCGTCGCTGATGGGCTCGATATCGCTCATGTCGGTGTCGTCGGTCGCGTCGCCGTCTGTCGTCTCCTCGTCGGTCGAATCGCTCGCGGCGTCGCCCTCGCCGCCGTCCTCGGCCTCGGCGACCCGCGACTCCAGCTTCTCGTTGAGCGCCTCGACGCGCTCGTCTTCGATCTGCTCGAACAGCTCGGTCGGCTCGGCGAGGTCGCCGGCGGGCCCCTCGCGGGCGGCGTCGACGGTGACCTCGTGGACGGATCCCTCCTCGCCGAGCTGGTCCCACAGGCGCTCGCACTTCTCGGGGGCGATCGGTTCGAACAGCACCGCGATCGCCTTCGCGATCGCGACGCAGTCGTGGATGACCTGCGCGGCCTCGTCCGGGTCCTCGTCGACGAGGTTCCACGGCTCGCTGCGCTGGATGTACTCGTTACCGAAGCGCGCGAGATCGGTGACTGCGTCGCCGAGCGCCCGGACGGAGTAGTCGTTGACCGCGGCCTCGACGTCGTCGATCGCCTCCTCGATGCGGGCTCGGACCTCGTCGCTCGTCGCGTCCGCGATGGGCGCGTCGTCGTAGTTCCGGTGGGCGAACAGCAGCGAGCGGTAGAGGAAGTTGCCGACCGTCCCCACCAGTTCGGTGTTGACGCGGTCGCGGAACTTCTCCCACGAGAAGTCGACGTCCTGCTGGAAGCCGCCGTTGGTCGCGAGGTAGTAGCGCAGCGGGTCGGGGTGGAACCCCTCGTCGAGGTACTCGTCGGCCCAGACGGCGCGGTCGCGGCTCGTCGAGAACCCCTTGCCGCCGAGAGTGACGAAGCCGCTCGCCATCACCGCGCGCGGCTCGGTATGGTCGGTCGCCTCTAACATCGCGGGCCAGAAGATCGTGTGGTGCTGGATGATGTCGCGGCCGATCACGTGGACGACCTCGCCGCCCTCGGGATGGGCGCCGCTGGCGCCCTCCTTCCACGCGGCCTCCCAGTCGAAGGCGTCGGCGCCGACGCGCTCGGAGTACTGCTTCGTCGAGGAGATGTACTCGATCGGGGCGTCGACCCAGACGTATAAGACGAGGTCGTGGTCGGCGGTTTCACCGCCTTCCCGAGTCGACTCCGTCGCCTCGCCGCCGGGGTAATCGATGCCCCAGTCCATGTCGCGGGTGATACACCAGTCCTGGAGCCCCTGCTCGATCCACTCGCGGGGCTGGTTCCGCGCGTTCGAGGTCCCCTCCAGCCGGTCGAGGAAGCCGGAAAGGTAGTCGGAGAACTCCGAGACCTCGAAGAACTTGTGGGTGCGCTCGCGGTACTCGGCGGGGTTGCCGGTGATCGTCGACTCGGGGTCCTCGACCTCGCCGGGTTCGAGGTGTCGCTGGCACCCCTCGTCGCACTCGTCGCCGCGGGCGTGCGCGCCGCAGTACGGGCACGTCCCCTCGACGTAGCGGTCCGGGAGGTACTGGTCGTCGACCGGGTCGTACGCGACCATGATCTCCTTCTCGTAGACGTGGCCGGCCTCCGCTAAGTCGCGGACGAGCCCTTGGGTGACCGCGGTGTTCGTCTCGTCGTGGGTGTGGCCGTAGTTGTCGAACTCGACGTTGAACTTGGGGAACGTCTCGGCGTAGCGCTCGTGCCAGTCGAGCGCGAACGCCTCGGGGGAGACGCCCTCCTGCTCGGCGTTGACCGCGACGGGCGTCCCGTGCATGTCCGAACCGGAGACGAACGCGGTCTCCTGGCCGAGTCGCTCGAGCGCGCGGCTGTACACGTCGCCGCCGACGTAGGTGCGGAGGTGGCCGATGTGGAGGTCGCCGTTTGCGTACGGCAGTCCACAGGTCACCACCGCCGGGTCATCCGTGGGGAAGTCCTCGTGGCTCATGTGGTGCGTGTATCGAGGTATCGTGGATACGGGCCTAAAGCCCGCTGGTTCGGGGCCGGCGGGAACCCCTCTTACAGCAGGTCCCGGACGACCTGCGCCGCGTCGGCTGCGGTCGGCGCGAGCACGTAGACGATCGGTTCGACGCCGACGGCGCCCGTCTGGTAGAGGACGAGCCTCTCCGAGTCCACGGCGGACGAGCGGTCGGCCGCGGCGACCGCGTCGGCGACCGCCCCGCGAGTCGGGCGCTCGGCGTCGAACTCGACCGTCGGATACGACCCCGCGAGCGCCGCGACCGTGTCGGGGTCGGATCG
>NZ_JARANT010000128.1 GCF_029889805.1 Halorubrum sp. Boch-26
TCGCGGGGGAGGTCCGCGCTCCCGGAGAGGGAGATCCCCCGTCCGGGGAACAGCATCTCGTAGCCGTCGTAGAAGTCGCGGAACCGGTCGAGTTCGACCTCGACGGTGTGATCGAGGAACGTCACGTTCAGGTCCTCGCCGCGGACGCCGGGGGCGTCGAAGACGACGAGGTAGGCGTCGTCGCTCTCGAGGAGGTCGTACGAGAGCGGGCGACGCTCCTGCATCTTGCTCCACCCGCGGCCGACGCTCTCGAGGGCGCGACGGACGATTGACCGCCCGGTCTCGACGAGTTCGCTCACGGGCTACACCTCGATCTCGGCGAGGTTGGTCCCGCCGCAGTACGGACACGTGAGGTCCTCGACGACGTGATCGTCGGGTACGTCGTACGTGTAGTGGTTCTCGAACATGTCGAGCTCACAGTCGTCGCTCTCGCACTTGACCTCCATCGTCGATGGCATATACGATACCGTTGTATCGGCGAGGGCTTAAACGGCGTGGCGGCGGCCGTCCGTACATGGACCGCATCCGCGACGATGGCGGCTTCGTCCGCGCGGGCGGCGATCCGGTCCGCGTCCACGGCGTCGACTTCAGCGCGGCCGCGAACGACGCGGGACGGAAGACGTGGATCGCGAGCGGAACGATCGACGCCGGGAGCGACGAGCTACTCGTGACCGAGCTCCGCTCGCTCGCCGAGCTCACCGGCCTCGACGACGACGGCGGCCGAGGCGCCGGCCGCGAGGACGCCCTCCCGGCGCTCGCGGCGTGGATCCGCACCCTCGACGAGCGCGCGGTGGTCGGAGCCGACTTCCCGTTCGGACTGCCGCGGTTCGTCGCCGAGGAGACCGGCAACGAGTCGTGGCGGTCAGTTATAAGCGAGTTCCCGGAATCGATCGGCGTCGGCGGGGCTGCCGGAGGCGCCGGCGAACGCGACGACGGCGGTGACGGCGACGAGCCCGACGGGACGGGCGACCCGGTCCGCGCGTTCGCCGAGCGCTGCGTCGGACTGACCGAGCGGTACGGCGAGGGGACGTACGACAAGCGTCGGACCGACGCCGCCGTCGGCGCGCGGTCGCCGTACGGCTTCATCGCCGACACGATCGCCTTCTACGGCATGCGCGACGTGCTCGCACCCGTCGCCGACGACGTCCGGTTCGCGCCGATGGACCTGGCGGGCCAGGGCTGGCGGCCCGAGGCGCCGCCGGGGCCGACGGTCGTCGAGACGTACCCGGCCGCGGTGTTGGACCGACTCGGCCTCTGTCGGACGAACTACAAGGGAGGCGGCGAGTCGGCGGCGACCCGCCGGCGGCGGAACGCCGAGGGGCTGGTCGAGGAGGCCGCGGTCGTTTATAAATCCGGAACGGGGCTCGCGGACTCGATGGTCGCGGACGCGGGCGGCGACGCGCTCGACGCCGTCGCCGCCTGCGTCGGGGCGTTCGGGGCGTGGGAGCGGAGCTACGAGACGGACGCCGCCGCGTTCGACGACCCCGACGCGGTGGCGCTCGAGGGGTACATCTACGCTTGAGAAGGACGTCGTCTGCGGTTGAGAGGAACGTCGTCTGCGCTTGAGAGGAACGTCGTCTACGCCTGAGAGAGGCGTTTGCGGCCGTCGGGGTTTATAAGCCCGTGCCGCGGAGCCGCTCCGGAACAATCGCGCGCTCGGCGGCGGCGACGACTGCGGTGCCGAACGCGACGCCAGCGAGGAAGCCGGGACCGTACGGGTAATACGGGACCCCGAACGCGAGCGCGACGCCCAGCCCGACGGCGATCGCGAGGACCGCGGCGCCGAAGGCGACGTACGTCAGCGTCTCCAGTCGGTCCGGCGGGAGCCGGTCGCGGGCGAGCCACGCGATCGGCCCGAGGGCGACGGCGGTGGCCCCGGCCCAGCCGGCGGCGAGGCCCCACGGCCGGGGGTCGGTACCGAGGAACTGCACCGCGGCGAGCGCGCAGAGCGCGGCGAACGAGACGTAGTTTCCGACTCGCTGCCAGCGAGGGGACTCGTCGGCGGCCGGGGGCGCGTCGTCGCCCGAGGGCGTCTCACCGGTCGGGGGCGTCTGGGAGGGCACGGCCGGCGCTTCCGCGCGTTCCAGCATAAGCGATCCGGCGTCCCCCGGCGTTCCGCACGCTTTTCCCGTCTCGGCCGACTACGGTGGGTCAACATGACCGATTCGCCCGCGTCGGGTCAGGGCTCGCTCCCGCCCGACCCGAACGACCTCTCCGTCACCATCGTCGACGGCTACGTCGACGAGCCGGCGCACTTCGGCGTCCCCCCGTACATCTCGACGTACCCGCGGTACACGGCCGGCGCGCTCGTCGACGCGGGCGTCCCCGAGTCGCGGATCACCTACCACACGATCGACGAGCTTCGCGAGGATCGGGGCAAACGCGCCGACGTCGCCGACGCCGACCTCATGGTGTACGTCGGCGGGATGACGGTCCCCGGGAAGTACGTGGGCGGGACGCCGGCCGAGCCCGACGAGGTCCGCGAACTGGGGTGGACCGCGGACGGCGTTACCCTGCTCGGCGGGCCGGTGCGGTTCGGCGTCGGCGAGGAGAACGCGGGCGCGACGGAGACTGAGCGCGACGATCTCGACTACGACTTCGTCGCCATGGGCGACGTGGAGGCGGCCGCGTACGACCTCGTGCGCGAGGGGTTAGAGGGGTTCGGCAATCGGATGCGCGACAACGCCGAGATCGACCGGTGGGCCGAGAAGGGGGCGTTCGTCGTCGAGCAGCATCCGAACCACCCGGACTACCTCATCTGCGAGATGGAGACCTCCCGCGGCTGCGCCTACCGCTGTTCGTTCTGCACGGAGCCGCTGTACGGGAGCCCGGCGTTCCGCGAGGCGCGCTCCGTCGTCGACGAGGTCGACGCGCTCTCCGACCGGGGGGTCAAACACTTCCGGCTCGGTCGGCAGGCCGACATCCTCGCGTTCGGCGGCGACGGCGAGGCGCCGAACCCCGACGCGCTCCGCGAGCTGTACGGCGGGATCCGCGAGGCCGCGCCCGACCTGCAGACGCTCCACCTCGACAACATGAACCCGGTGACGATCACCGACTACCCCGAGGCCTCCCGCGAGGCGATCCGCGTCATCGCCGCGCACAACACGCCCGGCGACACCGCCGCGTTCGGGCTCGAATCGGCCGACCCGGTCGTCCAGGAGCAGAACAACCTGCTCGTCACGGCCGAGGAGTGCCTGGAGGCCGTCCGCGTCGTCAACGAGGAGGGCGGGTGGCGGCCGGGGGACACCGCGGCGGCGACGCCCGGCCCGGACGACCGGGTGACCGGCCCCTCGACCGGGCCGGACGCCTCGCCGCGGCTGCCGAAGCTCCTCCCCGGGATCAACCTCGTCCACGGGCTCGCCGGCGAGCGCCCGGAGACGTACGAGCACAACAAGCGGTTCCTCCAGACGGTGTACGACGAGGGGCTCATGCTCCGCCGGATCAACATCCGGCAGGTGATGGCGTTCGCCGGCACCGAGATGGCCGAGACGGGCGCGGACATCGCCCAGGAGCACAAAGACCAGTTCCAGGCGTACAAGCGGGAGGTCCGCGAGACGGTCGACAACCCGATGCTCGACCGCGTCGTCCCGCCGGGGACGGTCCTTCCGGACGTGCACCTGGAGTACCACCAGGACGGGAAGACGTTCGGCCGCCAGCTCGGCACCTACGCGCTCCTCGTCGCCGTCCCCGGCGAGCGCGAGCTCGGCACCGCCATCGACGTGGCGATCACGGACCACGGCTACCGCTCCGTGACGGGCGTCCCGTACCCCCTCGACGTCAACGCGGCGTCGATGGACGAGCTGACCGCGATCCCCGGGATCAACCGAAGCAAGGCCGGAGACATCGTCGTCGGGCGCCCGTACGGGTCGGTCGAGGAGGTCGACGCCGGCGTCGCCGACCTCTCGCGGTTCGCCGTCGCCGACGACGTCGACGTGCCGATCCCCGGACGCGAGCGCGCCGGGTCCGGCCCCGGGCCGGCCGCGCGCTCCCTGCTCGACCGGCGCGAGGGCTCCTCGGTCGGCCGCGGCGACTGAGAATGCCCGCCTCGACCCCCGATCCGCCGGTCGCTCGCGTCCCGGTCCCGGTCGACACTCGGGCCCCGGGCGGGACGACGAACGCCTACGTCGCCGGCGGGTTACTCGTCGACCCCGCCGCCCGTATCGACGCGCTCGACGCCGCGATCGGGCTCGACGGAGCGAG
Organism: Halorubrum sp. Boch-26; assembly: GCF_029889805.1. Taxonomy (GTDB): domain Archaea; phylum Halobacteriota; class Halobacteria; order Halobacteriales; family Haloferacaceae; genus Halorubrum. Next base: position 4,201 of record NZ_JARANT010000128.1, read on the forward strand.
CGGCGAGAGGAGGGACAACGGGGAGCCGGGGACCGCCGCGATCGACGCGATCGCGGTGACGCACACGCATCCGGACCACGTCGGCGCGGTCGCCGCGTACGCGCGGCTCACGGGGGCGCCCGTCTTCGCGCACGCGGACCACGCCGACCGGTTCGCGGAGGCGACCGGCGCGGGGCCCGACGGGACGTTCGAGGACGGTGAGACCGTCGGGGACACCGCCGCCCGCGCGGTCGACACGCCCGGCCACGCGCCGGACCACGTCGCCTTCGCGGTGGCGGAAGAGGGCGGGGAAGGCGAAGCGGAAGAGGGGGCCGCCCCCCGCGCGCTGCTCTGCGGCGACCTCGCCGTCGCCGAGGGGAGCGTCGTGGTGGGCGCGCCCGAGGGCGACCTCCGCGAGTACCTCGACAGCCTCGAACGCGTCCGCGACGCCGGCTACGACCGCCTCTATCCGGGACACGGCCCCGCGATCGACGACCCGACGGCGGTCTGCGACCGGCTGACCGACCACCGGCTGGACCGCGAGCGAGCGGTCCTCGAGGCGGTCGAGGCCGGCGCGAGCGGCGTGGACGCGGTCGTCGACGCCGCCTACGAGAAGGACCTGACCGGCGTCGCGGACCTCGCGCGGGCGACGGTCGTCGCGCATCTGGAAAAGCTCCTCGCGGAGGGGCGGCTCGGCGAGGAGTGGGCGGCTCGGCTGCCCCGCGATCGAGACAGTTACAGATAAACCGAGGCGGCTGAGTTCGAGAAGAAACGACGCTACGGCTCGGCTTCGAGCTCGGCCGCGATCCGCGGGAGCGGCGTCTCGGTCACGTCGACGAAGCGACCGCCGACGTCTTCGATCCCCCCGTCGGTGGCTGGCTCGTCGCCGACGTGGACCAGCGTTTCGGAGGCGACACCGAGCGCGTCGGCCGCGGTCTCGAACGCCGTCGGGTGGGGTTTGCGCCAGCCGCAGCCGACGCTGGTCGTGACCGCGTCGAACTCGCCGCGGAGCCCGGCGCGGATCAGCGTCTTGGAGACGAGCTCTGGCACGGCGCAGTTCGAGAGGAGCCCGACGGGGCCCTGCGCGGCCACGTCGCGGACGGCGTCGCGGGCGCCGTCGCGCTTGGTCACGTCCGGGTCGAACGCCGCGACGACGGCGTGCCGGACGACGTTCTCCGCGGCGTCGACGCCGCGGGAGTCGAGCGCGTGCGCGACGTGGGCCGGGAGCGGGACCTCCGCGCCCGCCGGGGCGGCCACGTGTCGCTCGCCGGACGCGACGTG
>NZ_JARANT010000129.1 GCF_029889805.1 Halorubrum sp. Boch-26
TGCTTGTTCACACCGCTCGTCGGGAGCGGCGCGTCGACGCGCTCCGATCAGGCGTCGCGGGAGACCTCGCCGAACGGCGGGTCCGCCTCGTCGCCCGCCGGGGCGATCGCGATCGCCGTGACGGCGTCGCCCTCGGCCCGGACCCGAGCGCGCTCCAGTTCGACGTCCGCGCCGTCGGCGGTCGCGGTCGCCGTCTCGCTCTCCGCCTCGGTGCCGAGCACCGTCCGCGTCGCGGCGCTCCGCCAGTCGGAGACCGACGAGACGCTCGCGCCGGTCGCCAGTTCGACCGCTCGTGCGGCAGACACCGAGGCGATCGGATCGCGGACGACCTCCGGCTGTTCGATCACCGCCACGGCCGGCGCGGTGACGATCCCGAAGCGCCGTCCGTCGTCGTCGGCGTACCCCCGCCGGAACACGTCGGCGATCACCTCGCGGGTGTTCGAGATCTGGACGTCGCCGGAGAGGTCGACCGTGGCCGAGACGGTCACCGTCGTCTCCGTCGAGAGGGTCTCCGCGTACCCCCGCTCCGAGACCGCGGCGTCCGGGAGGAACGCCGGCCGCTCGGCGCTCGCCTCGATGGGTTCCTGTTCCTCCGGCAGCAGCGCGCACCCGGCGGTCGCCGTCGCGGCGCCGGTCACCGCGGCGAGGAACGCGCGCCGAGAGCGGGGCGAATGGGTCCGGCGCATCGGAGTCACTTCCAGAACCGCTTCGCGAACCGGGAGAGGAACCCCTCGTCCGGTTTCTCGACGGGTTCCCACAGCCGGAACGCGCCGGAGACGTCCGCGGCCTCGCTGGCGACGAGCTCCTCCTCGTCGGGCGCGACCACGACCAGGTTCACCTCGTAGTGCCCGTAGTAGCCGAGTTTCAGCAGGATGCGGTCCCGGAAGCCGTCGACGAACTCGGCGACGTCCTCGGGGATCCGGTCGGCGACGAGGACGAAGCTGACGTCGGTGCCGAAGTGCTCCTCGTTCGGCGTGATCCGCTCGTCGGCGACGTCGTGACCGACCTCGACGAGCCGTTCGAGCTCCCCCACCGTCGGGCTCGTCACCCGGCGCGCGAACAGGTGTTCCATAATGTCGTGGTCGGCGTAGCTCAGCGCCGGGTGGAAGAACTGCTTCTGGTTGCGCATCCGCATCTCCCCCGCGAACTCGAACCGCTCGCCGTGGACGACCACGTCCCTCTCGAGGTCGTAGCTGTACATCAGCCGGTCGGAGACCCGGTCGAGGTACTCGTCGTCGTAGTCGGGGACGCCCTCCCGAATCTCGGCCGGAAGCTCCTCGGGGTCGCGGCGGTCGTCCCCGGCGGCCGCGTCACTCATCGTCCGGATCGTAGGCGACCGCGTCGTCAGCGGCCGGCGGCGCGCCGATCGCCAGCACGGTCACTGGGCCGTCGGCGTCGGCCGGGTTGTACGCCCGCTGCGGGCTCTCGGGGTCGACGACGAACAGGTCGTCCGCGGGCACCTCGTAGGTCCCCTCCGGCGTCTCCACCGAGAGCGTCCCGTCGAGGACGTAGAACGCCTCCTGCTGGGTCTCGTGATAGTGGTACGCGAGCGGGAGCTGCTCGCCCGGCTCGGCGCGGAACCGGTTGATCGCCGCGGAGTCGAACCCCCCCGGTCCGGAGAGCTTCCGGCACTCACAGGGGCGGTCTGGCTTCGGCTCCACCGAGTCCGTGTCGACGACGCGGTATCCCATGTGAACCAATTCCACGGAGCGATTGAAAAGGTCGTCGGGCCGGCGGCGGACCGGCAGCGGACCGGCATCGGGTCGGAGTCGGTCGGTTTCGAGCCGACGGACACGACGGAGAAAGCCCCGTAGCGGGGTCGACGGCGGGATTTAAGGCTGTCGAACACGATCGTTCGGTAGAGATACCCATGTCAGACGACGAGATCCAAGCGGAGGCGTGCGGCCGGTGTTCCATGTCGACCGTCGTGGGCGCGGTGAACGGCGACAAGGACTCGGAGGACCGCGTCGAGCACGACCCGTTCGCGGGCGAGCGGGTCGAGGTCGACGAGTCGTCGCTCCGGCGGATCTCGCCGGGGGGGTTCCTCAGCGACCTCAAGGACCGCGCCACCGCGTTCGGCCGCCGGCTCTCGTACGGGAAGTAGCGGTTCGACGACCGATCGGTCGGACCGCGGGTTCGCGCCGCGTCGGAGAGACTTATACGCGTTCGTTTCCTACGGGGGTCCACGCGATGGAAGAGAGCATCTCCGGCTTCAAGATGCGCGGGGACTGGGGCGACGTCGTCGAGCACGGCGAGCGGATCGCCTTAGCGCTCCGCGAGACGGGAGCCGACGGCGACGCCTTCTACGAGTTCGACGACTGGCGCCCGAAGTCCCACGAGCGCATCGACGAGGACGTGTCGGCGAAGACCGCCGAGCAGGCGTCCGTCGGCGAGGGCGAGGGCGAACAGGCCGGCAAGACGCCGGGCGACGACCTCCAGACGGCCGGCGAGAAGCTCACCGAGTCCTACGAGAAGGTCGAGGAGAACGACACCGAGAGCGCCATGGAGCGGTGGGGCGAGTCGATCGGCCACGTCGCCCGCGCGGCCGACTCGGCGAGCCGCAAGGCGCTCCGCAAGGTGGAGGACACCGTCTACCAGAAGGTGATGACCCAGATGGCGCCGTACTACTTCGACAACGAGCTCGTCAGCGCCAACGTCCAGGAGGTCGGTCGCGGCGAGGACGGCGAGACGTTCGAGTTCGAGGTGAACGTCAACGACGACGAGCTGAAAGCGGAAGTGAGCGACATCCTCGCCGAGTACGAGTCCGAGATCGACCGCTGGCACGTCGAGACCGAGAAGCGCACCGACGACGTCGCCGCCGCGGAGGGCGTCGAACCGCCAGAGAAGGAGGGGGGCCCGGACTCGACGATGACATGACCCGAACGCGAACTCCGAACGGTTTTCATTCGGCGACCCGCGAAGGGCGAGTATGACCGAGGTACTCCGGGTCGAGGCCGGCGAGCTGTCGGCCGACGAGCTCATCGACGCCCTCAACGACGGCCGCCGGATCCTCGTCGACGTCGAGGTCGCCGGCGGCCGCCACGAGGTCGTCCTCCGATACGACGGCGAGACGTATCACTGCGACACGCCGACGAACCTCCACCGCCACGCGGAGGAGGCCGAAATGCGCGGCTGTATCGACCGGATGGGGTACGCCAGCGCCGATAGCGGGAGCGACGCCGGCGACTGACTCGGATCGACCCGCAGTCGTCCGTCGGCGGCAGCCCGCCGATCGGTCCCCCGCCACCGATGAGGGCTTTTAACCCGACCGCAGCCGAACGGCGTCCATGAGCGACCCCGAGATCGAGGACCTCGTCGGCGACGTCTCCCCCTCGTTCGAACACGTGCTCTCCTGCGTGTTCGGCGTTCGAGACCACGAGAGCCGCACGTACATGACGCTGCTCGATCACCCGGGGAGTACCGTCGTCGAACTCGCCGAGACGCTCGATCGGGACCGATCGAACGTGAACCGATCGCTGTCGACCCTGCGGGACAAGGGGCTCGTCGAGCGCCGCCGCCGGCTGCTCGACTCCGGCGGCTACGTCTACCAGTACACCGCGATCCCGGTCCCGGAGGCGAAAGAGCGACTACACGACGCGCTCGACGAGTGGGTCGAGGGCGTCCACGCGGCGATCGACGGGTTCGACCCGGACGACCGAGAGTGAGCGGTTAGCTCCCGTCTTCGCCGCTCTCGCCCTCCTCTCCGGCGCTCTCGCCCTCCTCTTCGCCGCTTTCGCCCTCCTCTTCACCGTCTTCGTCTGCGGCGCTCAGCCCCTCGTCGTCGGACCGATCGAGCGCCCGCGGCGCGTCGTGGTACTCGGAGTAGCCGTCGAACCACCGGGCGATCCGCTCGATGCGGTCGACGACGTGCCCGGGCTCGCCCGAGCGGGAGAGCTCGTGGCCCTCGCGCGGGTAGCGCACGAACCGCGTGTCGACCCCGTTCTTCCGGAGGATCCGGTGGTACAGCTCCGCGGTGCAGATCGGCGTCCGGGTGTCGTCCTCGCTGTGGATGAGCAGCGTCGGCGTCTCGACCTCGTCGGCGTGGCCGGTCGGGGACCGCTCCCACAGCCACTCGGGCTCCTCCGAGGGGACGGTGTCGAAGTCGCCCTCGACGAGCTTGTACGCCGCGTCCGTCGAGCCGTAGAAGCCGGTGAGGTCGTACACGCCGCGCTGGGAGACGGCGGCGCGGAAGTAGTCGCTCCGGCCCACCGTCCACGCCGTCATGAACCCGCCGAAGGAGCCGCCGGTGACGAACGCGTTCGTCTCGTCGACGTACGGGCGCTCGGCGACCGTCTCCACGCCGGCCATCACGTCCGTGAGGGTCACCTCGCCCCAGTCGCGCTCGATCGCCTGCATGAACGACTCGCCGTAGCCGGTCGAGCCGCGCGGGTTCGACCAGAAGACGACGTACCCGCGGGCCGCGAGCGTCTGGAACTCGTGCCACATCGTCCCCGCCGTCGACCACATCGCGTGGGGGCCCCCGTGGATCTCGACCGCGAGGGGGTACTCCTCCGCCTCGCTGCCTTCGCTCGCCTCGTCGTCCTCGCCCGCCTCGTCGTCCGGGTCGAATCCCGGCGGCGTCATCACCCATCCCTGGATCTCCGCCCCGTCCGACTCGAACCGGATCTCCTCGGGCTCGCCGAGCGCGAGATCGGCGAGATAGTCGGCGTTCAGCTCCGTGAGACGCGTCGTCTCGCCGCTCCACGCGTCGTACGCGAAGGCGTCGCCCGGGTGGTCCCACTCGCTGGCGGCGAACGCGACGGTCACCTCGCCGGGACCGGCGCCCTCGTCGCCGCCGACGGTCGCGCCGGAGACGGTCCCCGGCCGGAGGAGTCGCTCGGGGGCCGCGCTCCCGTCAGCCGGAACGTGCCACAGCGCCGTCTTCCCCTCGTCGGGGGTCGCGAAGTACAGCGTCGCGTCGTCGGGGCCCCACTGGGGCGCCGCCGCGTAGCCGAGCCCGCGGTCGACATCGCCCGTGAGATCGGTCACCTCGCCGGTCTCGCGGTCGGCGACGCGGAGGTCGACCGGCTGCATCGACACCCGCTCGGGCTCCGCGTGGGTGAACGCGACCCGGCCGTCGGCGGTCGCGGCGAGCGCGGCGCCCCACCCGGTCGTCGTGTGGACGTGTTCGGCCTCGCCCGTCTCGAAGTCGTGCGCGCGGATCGCGATCTCCGAGGAGTCGTCGGGGTCGTCGCCGACTTCCTCGGCGAAGTAGAGGGTGTCGGCGTCGCCCCAGTCGGGCGCGGCGAAGTCGGCGTCGCGGTCGGTCACGCGCTCGACGCCCTCGGCGGAGTCCGGCGCCGCCGCGCCGTCGACCGCCGCGTCCGCGTCGACGACGTACACGCCGGACCACCGCCCGTCGAAGTACTCCTGTCCGGAGCGGTAGACGGTGCGGTCGATGACGCGCGGGTCGGGATGTACGTCG
>NZ_JARANT010000013.1 GCF_029889805.1 Halorubrum sp. Boch-26
GTTCACGTACCCCTGGTGGTGGGTGTCGTGATGCCATTCGAGCACCTGCTCGGAGATGTGCGGTTCCAGCGCGTCGTAATCGTACGGTAACGGATCGAGTTCGTAGCTCATCGTTGTATCACCTGTGAACAACATGTACCGGAAACCTGTTAAAGATAATGCGGCACATGATACCACACGTCACCTGACATGAGTGTTATCGGACGACCCGGATCGAGAGCGATAGGCTCGCGGTTCAGGCCGGATCGGTCGTGACTGCGATGATCGCCGCAACGGCTCCGGGCGTCACGAACGTAACTACGAACGGTTTCGACAACATTGAACGGTGCGCGGGTGCGCCGCGCGCTGACGGTGGGACTGGGATTCGAACCCAGGAAGCCGTGAGGCTACCGGTTTTCAAGACCGGCGCAATGGGCCACTCTGCCATCCCACCGCGACGTTTCCGACTGGCTCCGATGCGTCGCGCGAGTACGACGCCCGCGGAGGCGGGCCGCGTGAACCCCGCGCGTCTCACCGTGTCTCGGGTGAACCGTATCGAAATCGCTTCCATCGCGACCGCACCGGGGGTGTAAATGCAGACGACCCCGGGAATGTTGAAGGTATCGCTCTCGTCCACGAACCGTCGCGGGGTCTCCGCAATGAACGTGGTCTGGCCGTCTGCGAACGTGACCTCCTGACCCGCTCCAAGGCGTTTTTGGACGAGAGGATCGGTAAGTGACCTCAAAAGTAGTCTAATTGTGTCATTTTATCACATACATGGTCCAACAATGTGTATTAATTTCCCTGTCACACAAATGGAATTTCTGATTCATTATCCCAAACTATTATGACAAATGGGCCCACCGTGTGAATCATGCCAACCAATGGCAACTCGGTGAGTCGACGACAGTTGTTGCAAACTACGGGTATCGCAGGCGCGGTGGGCCTCTCCGGTTTAGCCGGTTGTACGGGCGACGGTGGTGACGGCGGCGGTGGTGACGGCGGCGGTGGTGACGGCGATGGCGGTGACGGCGGTGGTGGTGGCGGCGACAGCTATCCGGCGCTCGGGAACTTCCCGGTCGAGGGTGATGCCGTTACGTTCGGATTCAACGTCCCTCAGTCGGGCCCGTATTCGTCCGAGGGACAGGACGAACTCCGAGCCTATCAGTTGGCGAAGAAGCACCTCAACAACGGAGGCGGCTGGATAGAGGACTTCGAGGACCTCAGCGGCGACGGCGTCCTCGGCTACACGGTCGAATCGGTGAACGGCGACACGGCGACCGACGCCGACACCGCTCGACAGTCCGCACAGCGGATGATAAATCGAGACGACGCCGTGATGGTCTCTGGCGGCTCTTCAAGCGCGGTGGCCATCGCCGTGCAGGGCCTCTGTCAGCAGGAGAAGGTCATGTTCATGGCCTGTCTGACCCACTCGAACGACACCACGGGGAAGGACTGCGTCCGGTACGGGTTCCGTGAGATGTTCAACGCGTACATGACGGGACAGGCGCTCGCGCCGGTACTCGAAGGCGAGTACGGGTCCGACAATAGCTTCTACCAGTTGTACGCGGACTACTCCTGGGGTCAGACCCAACAGGAGTCGATGGACCAGTTCCTCTCGGAGATCGGGTGGGAGGCACTCGACAGCGTGCCGACTCCGCTGGGGACCAGCGACTTCTCCTCGTACCTCTCGGAGGCCGCGAACAGCGGCGCGGACGTGTTAGTGCTCAACCACTACGGTCTCGACGGCGCGAACTCCGTTTCCCAAGCCGTCGACGCCGGCCTCGACGAGGATATGGAGATCGTCGTTCCGCTGTACAACCGGCCGATGGCGCAGGCGGCCGGCGGCTCCATCGAAGGCGTGTTCGGGACGATCGCGTGGGACTCGCAGATCGACAACGACGCCTCGAACAGCTTCACCGAAACGTTCCAAGAGGAGTACGACCGCGTGCCGTCCGGGCCGGCCCAACTCGCCTACGCCCAGACGCTGCAGTACGCGGCTGCCGCCGAGCGGGCAGGCACGTTCTATCCGCCCGAGGTCATCCGCGAGCTCGAGGACTACGAGTACGACAACGTCGGTATCGGCGAGGAGAAAATGCGCGCGTGCGACCACCAAGCCCAGCGAGCGATTCCGGTCGCACAGGGGCTCCCGGAGAGCGAGCAGTCCGGCGGGAACTTCATCGACCTCGTGCAGATCACGTCCCGAGACGACGTCGGGTACGGCTGTGACTCCGGTCCGGCCGCCGAGTGTGAACTTGGAGACTACGGTGACGAGTGATGCGCAGCGAGCCGGCTGAACAGCACGGGACCGCCTCGGGAGGCACGCTGCAGGGAGTCGCGCTGCCCGGTACTGGAGATCCCGCGGTCAGGACCGAAACCCTTTCGAGAGCGACGTTCGATGAGGAATCTCACACGTGACGGTGCTTGCAGACATACTAACCATACTGTTGAACGGGCTGCAGCAGGGGGCGATATACGTCCTGCTGGCAGTCGGACTGTCGATCATCCTCGGGACGCTAAAGTTCGTTAACTTCGCGCACGGGGCGTTATACCTCATCGGCGCGTACCTCGGGCTGTTCATCACCGGACAGGTGCCGCTGTCGAACGGACAGTTCGCGGACTGGGGGATCGAAACGTACGGTATCGGCCTCGGGTTCACTGCCGCGCTCATCTTGGTACCGATCATCGTGTTCATCATCGGCATCCTGATGGAACGGTTCGTCGCTCAGTCGTTCTACGACCGGCCCGACACCGACCAGATTCTCGTCACGTTCGGGCTCGCGGTCATCGTTCAGGAGCTGCTCCGAGCGCTGCTCGGCGGGAACAGCCAACCGTTCCCACAGCCGGGGTGGGCGTCCGGACCGATCGCGCTGCCGATCATCGGGAACTTCCCGCGATGGCGCCTCGGCGTCATCGCGATCACCGCGGTGCTCGTGATGGGCGTCTACGCGTTGGTCGAGTACACCGACTTCGGACTCATCGTCCAGGCGGGGACGCTCGACGGGGAAATGGTTCGGCTACTGGGCATTCGGCTCAGCCGGCCCTACCTCGTCGTCTTCGGGATCGGTGCCGCGCTCGCCGGGGTGGCCGGCGTCGTCGGCGGGCCGCTCGCGAACGTCAACCCCAACATCGGCACCGAGCAGTTGGTGCCGGCCTTCCTGACCGTCGTCATCGGCGGTGTCGGGAAGATTGAGGGGGCCGTGGTGGCCGGACTGATGCTCGGCACGCTGCAGGTGGCGCTCATCCAAACCGGCTACGCCGCGTGGAGCCAAGTCGGCATATACGCCCTCGCGGCAGTCGTCCTGTTGGTGCGTCCGCAGGGGCTCCTCGGTTCGGAGGTGGACGTCGCATGAGCGACGAACCACGTGACGCGACTCCGACGGCAGCGGCTGAGGCGGACCCGGACGTCAGTGACGAACTCGGCGACAGACTGTCGCGGTTCCGCGAACGGGAGATCTCGACGGTCCTGATAACGGTCGTCGGTGTGCTCGTCTTCCCGTTCATCTTCAACAACTTCCTCGATGGCTACACGCAACTAGCGACGCTGATGCTCATCTGGGGGATCTTCGCCATCGGGTTCGACATCCTGCTGGGGTACACCGGACTGCTGTCGTTCGGTCACGCCGTCTTCTGGGGCGGTGCGGCCTATGCGGCCGGTATCTTCAGCGCGAGCGTCAGCAGCCAACCGTTGCTGGTGTTGCTTGCCGGCACGGCGTTCGCGGTGTTGCTGGCGTGGGTCGTCGGCTTCCTGTCGCTGCGCCGCGGCGGGATCTACTTCGCCATCCTCACGCTGACGTTCGGCCAGATGGCGTTCTACCTCGCGGCGTCGCCGCTCGCGTTCCTCACGAACGGTGAAAACGGGTTCACCTCGGTCACCATTGGCCCGCTACTGGGCGTCATCGACCTCCACGGCGGAGTGCCGTTTCCGCTGTCGATAGCGGTCGACAACATGCTGTACGTGTTCGTGGCCGCCGTCACCGTGCTGTCGGTCGCGATGGCGAATCGCATCCTGCATTCGCCGTACGGGACCGTGTTCCGCGCGATCCGAGAGAACGAGCGGCGGGCCGAGTTCGTCGGCCTACACGTCTGGCGATACAAACTGATGGCGTTCGTCATCTCGGCAGCCTTCGCCGGTATCGCCGGGAGCCTGTTCGCCATCGAGGGGAACTACGTGCCGCTGGAATCGCTGTACTGGACCGAATCCGGGGCGATCGTCATTATGACCGTGCTTGGCGGTGTCGGGTCGCTGTTCGGGCCGTTGTTCGGCGCCGGCCTGTACCTGTACATCGAGAACATCGTCAGCGGGTTCGAAACGCTCGGCCCGTTCTGGCATCTCATCCTCGGGATCGTGTTCGTCGTCGCCGTCGTTGTCTTCCCCGACGGCATCTGGGGCGGTGTCGAGTATCTGCGTGACAAGGTCACCGGAGGTGACGAGTCATGACGCTTCTACAAACTGAACAACTCACGAAGCAGTTCGGCGGTCTCACGGCAGTCGACGAGGTGAATATGGAAGTCGAACAGGGCGAGGGCGTAAGCCTCATCGGCCCCAACGGAGCGGGGAAATCGACGTTCATCAACCTCGTCACCAGACGGCTGGAACCGAGTCACGGCGATATCTCGTTCAAGGGAGAGTCCATCGTCGGCATGGACCCCCACCAAGTCGTTCAAGAGGGCATGAGCAAGTCGTTCCAGACGGCCTCGATCTTCCCGGAGCTGAGCGTCAAGGAGAACGCGACTATCGCCGCGTTAGCGGCCGAACACGGCTCGTTCCGGTTCAACTTCTTCCGACACCGGAACAGCTACCCGGCGGTCGACGAGCTCGCGGACGACGTCCTCAGATCGGTCGGTCTGTACGGTGAGCGAGAGGCACAGGCGGACAGTCTGGACTACGGCAACAAGCGACGCCTCGAACTCGGTATCGCGTTAGCCGCCGAACCGGACATGCTGCTGATGGACGAACCGACTGCCGGGATGTCACCCGACGAGACGCAATCGACCGTCGACCTCATCAAACGGGTGAAAGAGGAACTGGACCTGACGTTCCTCCTCGTCGAGCACGACATGGAGATCGTCTTCGACATCTCCGACCGTATCGTCGTCCTCAACCGCGGATCGGTCATCGCTGCGGGGACGCCGGAGGAAGTGCAGAACGACCCGGCCGTCCAGGAAGCGTACTTGGGGGGTGTCGAGGAGTGACGCTGCTCGACGTCGAGGCGATCGACGGCTACTACGGCGAGAGCCACATCATCCAGGACCTGTCGCTGAGCGTCGACGACGGCGAGATAACGGCCCTCTTGGGCCGCAACGGTGCAGGGAAGACGTCGACGTTGCGGTGTATCGCGGGGGCGACACCGCCGGACGTCCGAAGCGGTCGCATCCAGTTCGACGGGACCGACATCACCGACGAGCCGCCCGAGGACATCGCCGTCAGGGGCATCTCGCTGGTCCCGGAGGAGCGACGCGTGTTCTCCGATCTCACCGTCGCCGAGAACCTCCACCTCGCGGACACCGTCCGCAACAAAGCGAACACGCTGTGGCGAGACCTCAACTTCCGCGACGAGGGCATGTCCACGTCGGACATCTACGAGTACTTCCCCCGGCTTAACGAGCGGCGCTCACAGAAGGCCGGGACGCTATCGGGCGGCGAGCAACAGATGCTGGCGATCGCCCGGGCGCTCCACCAGAGCACCGACCTGTTGATGCTCGACGAACCGTACGAGGGGCTGGCTCCGCAGATCATCGAGGCCGTCGAGAACGCGATTCGACGCATCAGCGAGGACGGCACCACGATACTGTTGGTCGAACAGAACGCGCTGGCCGCGATGAAGATCGCCGACCGGTGTTACGTGCTGGACCGTGGCCGCGTCGTCTTCGAGGGGCCCGCCGAGGAGCTCCAAGCGGACCAAGAGACGCGCGAAAAGTACCTCGGTGTCTGAGATGGCGGACACGCTGTCCCCCGAGACGCTGCTTGACGCGCTACGCGACGAGGGCGTCGTTCGCATCGACGCGGAGACGGACACGGTCAACACGATCGAGGAGTTCGAGGCCGATCGGGAGGTGTACTACGACACGTACGTCCCGATGCCCGACGACGAGTTCCACGAGTCCGTCGCCGACGTGTTCGGCCTCGACTCGGCGGCCGAGGCCGCCGACCGGGTCGCGGAACTCGACATCTCTCGCGAGGAGTTCGCCACGTTCCTGACGCTCCGGTCGAACGTCGACGGCTCGTACACGACCCTCGAACTGACCGCGATGGCACAGATGGCGACCGAATTGGGCCCGGAGACGCCGGTACCCGACGCGGTCGAACACCTCGACGACGAGAGCTACGAGGCCTTCATCGACGGCCACGAGCGGTGTGTCGTCACCGTCTGGAAGCTGTTCTGTGACCCCTGCGAAGCGATGAAAGCGGAGTTAGACGAGGTTCTGGCGGCGTTCCCGGACGACGCAGCGGTCGGCGGCGTCGCCGGCGAACGCTCGCCGGACTTCTGCCGGTCGGTCGGCGTCAACGCGGCCCCCGCCTTCGTGCTGTTCGAGGACGGAGAAGCCGTGGACGTGATCACCGGCCGAACGGACCCGTCGGCGCTGGCCGAGCGGGCCGCAGACGTGTACGGCGACTGAGCGCGGCGCTCTTCTTTTTCCACGCGAAAGATAACACGTTTCCCGCGAAAGATAACAGAGCGGTCCAGTGCCCGCTGTCGGCCTCTCACACGGCTCCGTCGGAGACGCCGTGCGCTCGGCGAGTTCGATCGTAACTGCGGCGCGACCGATCGTGTCCGCGGCGAGCCCGTACGTTCGGGCGTGCGTCCGGTCGAGAGCGGCAGGGGTGGCGACCGGCCGGCCGTGTCCGGGTTCGCCGCCGTGGACGGCGCCGAGCGCGACCGCCCCGAGGTGCAGTCCGGTCGCCTCGCCGTGGAGCATTACCGTCGACTCGGATGGAGCCGCCGATAGCGGTTGTTACTACCGGATCGGGGGATCGTAATACCCGGACTCTTGTGGGGGCGCGGCGAACCCGGAGCCATGCGAACGAGCGTCAACGTGCCGACGGACCTCCGCGACGCGTTCGACCGCGTCTGGCGGGAGGAGGGGATCGATAACCGGTCGCGGGCGGTCCGGGAGGCGATGCGGGAGTACGTCGAGTCACACGCGCGTCTCGAGTCGATGACCGGCGAGGTGATCGCGCTCGTCGGCTTCGACTACCGCCACCACGACGTGATCCGGGAGCTCCACGGCGTCCAGCACGCGTATCAGGACGTGATACTCAACACCAGCCACACCCACCAAGGCGAGTGGTGTCTCGAATCGCTGTTCTGCCGCGGCGACGCGGCGCGCGTCCGCGACCTGAGCTACCAGCTCCGCGACTTCGACGCCGTCAACCGCGTGAAGGTTATGATCATCCGGGATCGCGGGGAGTGAGCGCGGAGGGAGAGGAGGAGAGCCGCGGAAGGCGGCGACGCGGAGCCGACTACTCGATGTCGGGTGCCCGCTCGCCGGCCGGGACGACGATCTCCAGCCAGTTCTCCTCGGGCGGGAGCGGACAGGCGAACGTCTCACTGTACGCGCAGAAGGGGTTGTACGCGAGGTTGAAATCGAGGGTGACGGCGTCGCCGTCGGAGAGTTCTCCCTCCGGCTCCAGCTCCATGTATCGGCCCTGATAGTACGTCTGCTGGCCGGTCGTCTTGTCGCGGAAGGGGACGAATATCTCGCCCTCGTCGCCCTCCTGTCGGTAGCCGGCGAGCGCGTGCTCCTCGCCGCCGACCTCGACGGCGAAGGTGACGACCCGGAGGTACCGGACCGGATTGCTCGCGGTCGTCTCCATCTCGACCGGTTCGGGGTCGTCGTGGACCGTCACGGTCGCCTCGACGCGGTAGTCGGGGTCTGGCGGGAAGTAGTCGAGCCCGTCGAACCCGTCGCGGTGCTCGGGCGGGATCGGCGACTGCGGGTGGTCGGCGAAGAAGTCGTCCTTCTCGCGGCGGTTGGCTCGGAGCCGCTCGACGTACTCGTCGGTCATACTAGGTCGGAGGGGCGCCGGCGGTTTCAGGGCCGCGGTTCGAGTGGTGTGGTGAGCCGGCAGCGGCGGCGGTCAGGTCGAGGCGGTCACAGCGACTGCAGGTCGGCGAGACAGTCGTCGAGGTCGCGCGTCGACGTCGCCAGCGAGAAGCGGTCGACGCGGGCGAGGTCGGCGGCGTGCCCCCAGAGGTCCTCCGGCTCGATCCCGTGGAGGACGACCGCGTTCGGCGTCGGACTCACGACCCGGAGCGCGACCAGCGGCGACTCGCCGCGGGTCACCCCCGTGAACACGAGCGCGCGGTTCGTCGACTGCCCGTACAGGCGGTAGAACTCCTCGCTGGAGAGTCGCGTGATCGCCTCGATGGAGTTGATCACGGTGTGACCGTTGACGTGGTCTTGGTCGCCGCGGACGACCTCCGTCGCGTCCATCGCCCCGTAAAACTCCTCGACCGGCACCGCGGTCGAGTACTCGCGGAGGTCGTGGACGATGTCGCTCTCGAACCCCGCCGAGAGCACGCGGGCGTACTGGCGGAGGCGACCGCCGCCGCGCCGCTCGTCGATGTCCAAGAGCCCGTCGACGATCCGGCGCACGACGCCGATTCCCGGGCTCTCGCGGCGCCCGCTCTCGTAGTCGGAGATCACCGACGAGGAGACGTCGAGCTGGTCGGCGAGCTCGGTCTGGGAGACGTCGAAGTCGGTCCGCCACTTCCGGAGCGTCGCCCCGGGGTCGTCGCTGAGCGTTATCTCGCCGGCGATCCGGCGAGAGAGCTCCTCGCGTGCGTCGCTCATTACGCGAATCGAGGGCGGAGCGCCGCAAAAGGCTACCGAAGACGGGGTTCGTCGGATGTCGACAGTCGTCGGACATCGACAGTCGTCGGACATCGACAGTCGTCGGACATCGACAATCGGCGGACCCGTCGCCGGGTCCGGCGGGAGTAGAGAGAGCCGAGCGCGGTCACTCCACGTACAGCGAGTAGACGATGACGCCGAAGCCGACCGCGGTCAGCAGGCTGTTGATCGCGATCCCCACCGCCAGATCGGCGCCGATGACCTGGTGGGAGACGCCGCCGATCAGCGCGCCGACGGTCACGGTTCCGAAGCCGATTCCAAGGGCGCGCAGCGAGGGGTCGCCCGTCCTGCCGTACGCGCGGAGCGCGTAGTAGGTGATACTGCCACCGAGCACGAGGATGGCGGTCTTTGCCACGATGATGGCGAGGTCGATGTACATTGTCATGTTTCCTCTCGCAGTTCCGACCACAGGTCGGCCAGCCGCTCGTCCCGCGTGGGCTCCGAGCGGGAGAACTCGACGGTGAGATCGCGGGGACCGTCCGCCTCGTCGTCCGCGTCGTCGATCGAGACCGTCACGGCGTCGAACGAGACGGAGTAGCGCGTCGTGTGCTGTCCGTCGCGGCGGATGTCCGTCGACTCCCGGAGCAGGGAGGCGTCAGTGAGCTTCTCCAGTTTCCGGTACGTCGTCGACAGGGGGATGTCGCACTCCTCGGAGAGGTCGCTCGCCGTCTTCGGCTCGGTGAGCGCCGTCACGATCCGGCGCGCGGCGTCGTCGGCCAGCGCGTCGAGCACGTCGTCAACCGACGGCAGATCCTCCTCGCGCGACTGGTCCCGCACCATGTCCCCCCGTTAGATCTCACGGTGAGTTAAACCATCGAACTTCGTCTCGGCCGGGCGCGCGACCGCACCCCGCCTGTGGCGCCGCCGGACGTGCCCCGTTTTTGTGGATGGACGATGTACGGCGATCCGATGGACTCGTGGAAGCGTCGCGTCGGCGGATACTTCGGCTTCGTCCTCTTCGTGCTGATCTTCACCGCGATCGTCTACCGCTACGGAATGCGGGTGTACGAGGGCGACCCCCGCACGATGATCGAGGCGCTTCGGTTCTCGGTCGAAATGTTCACGACGACCGGGTTCGGCGGGGACGCGCCCTGGGAGAGCCAGCAGCTGAACGCGTTCATCGTCGTGATGGACCTCGTGGGCATGGTGCTGTTGATCGGGGCGCTCCCGGTCGTCGTCACGCCGCTCTTAGAGGAGGCCTTCTCGACGAGCGCCCCCACGTCGCTCGACGAGGAGCTGTCCGGCCACGTCGTGGTCTGTTCGAACACCTCGCGGTCCGCGGCGCTCATCGAGGAGTTCGACTCCCACGAGATCCCCTACGCGGTCGTCGAACCGGACGACGACCGGGCGCTGCGGCTCCACGAGACGGGCCGAACCGTGGTCCGCGCGGACCCGGAGTCGACCGACGGGCTGGCGGCCGCGAATCTCGCCGACGCGCGGGCGCTGGTGACGGACGTCTCCGACCAAGTGGACGCGAGCATCGTGCTCGCTGCGAAGGAGCTGTCGCCGGACGTGCGCGTCGTCAGCGTCGTCGAGGACCCGGATCGCGAGCGGTACCACCGGCTCGCCGGCGCGGACGAGGTGCTCTCGCCGCGGTCGCTGCTCGGCGAGAGCCTCGCCGCGAAGGTGACGACCGCGCTCCAGACCGATCTCGGCGAGGCGGTCGAAATCGGCGACTCCCTGCGGCTGGCGGAGGTGTCGGTCCCGCACGGGAGCCCCCTCGCGGGATCGACGCTGGCCGACAGCGGGATCCGTGAACGCGCCGGCGTCAACGTGATCGGCGCGTGGGTCGACGGCGAGTTCGACGCGGCGCCTCCGCCGGACGCGACGCTGTCGGCCGGAACGGTCCTGCTCGTCTCCGGGCGGTCGGACCAGCTGGAGCGGCTCGTCGATCTGACGAACTCCGCCACGCGGCGGTTCGGCGCCGGCGAGACGGTCGTCATCGGATACGGCCAGGTGGGCCGGAGCGTCGACGAAACGGTCACGGACGCCGACCTGCCCGTCACGGTCGTCGACCGGGAGGAAGCGGAGGGCGTCGACGTGGTCGGCGACGCGACCGAGCCGGAGACGCTGCGCGCCGCCGGCGTCGAGTCGGCGCAGACGGTCGTGCTCGCGCTGCCCGACGACACGACGACTGAGTTCACGGCGCTCGTGGTCCGCGACCTCGCGCCGAACGCGCAGGTGCTCGCCCGGGTCGAGGAGACCGCGAGCGTCAGGAAGATGCACCGCGCGGGCGCCGACTACGTCCTCTCGCTCGCGACCGTCACCGGGCGGATGTCAGCCTCGACCGTCATCGAGGACCGCGACGTGCTCTCGCTCAACCAGCAGATCGAGGTCGTCAGGAGGCGCGTACCGCGGCTTGCGGGGCGGACGATCGGACGGGCGAACGTCCGGCAGAAGACCGGCTGCACCGTCATCGCGATCGAGCGCGACGACGAGACCGTGACGGAGATCGGGCCCGGCACGCGGATCGGCGCGAACGACGAGCTCGTCGTCGTCGGCACCGACGAGGGGATCCGTTCGTTCGAGCGCCAGTTCGCGTGAGCCGTCGAGAACCGGCGACGGACCCTCGGACCTGTCAGGCGCCGCCTCGCTGCCGAGACGAGTCGAACGCTTCAAGTATTCGCTGGCTGTTCGTACCTGTATGAAAGACCAGGGACGCTCCACGCGCAAGCGGACGGGCGGCCGACTCAAGCCCGCCTCGAAGAAGAAGCGCCACCAGCTCGGTCGCGAGCCCGCCGAGACCACCGTCGGCGAGACGCGAGTCCAGTACATCGACTCCCGCGGCAGCGAGCGGAAGGTCCGCGCGCTCGCGACGAACGTCGCACAAGTCGCCGACGACGGCGAGGTCAGCGAGGCCGATATCGAGAACGTCGTCGACAACCCCTCCAACGTCAACTACGCCCGCCGGAACATCGTCACCAAGGGCGCTATCATCGACACGTCCGCCGGTCGCGCCCGCGTCACCTCGCGTCCCGGCCAGTCCGGGCAGGTCAACGCGGTCCTCATCGACTGAACTGACCGACGGCCGACCGCTTTCTGAACGTATTTACCGTTCGCCGACGACCACCGACGCGTGTACCTCGGCGTCGACGAGGCCGGGAAGGGGCCCGTGCTCGGACCGATGGTCGCCGCGGCCGTGCTGGCGGCGCCGTCGAACCTCCCGGCCGACATCGACGACTCGAAGCGACTCACCCCGGAACGACGCGAGGCGTTAGACGCGGCGATCCGCGGGAGCGACCGCGTCGCCGTCGGCGTCGCGCTCGTCGAGCCAGCGGAGATCGACCGCCCCGACACCGATATGAACACGCTCACGGTCCGCGGGCAGGCGCGGGCGGTGCGGGCCGCGCTCGCCGAGACCGACGGGCCGGCGACGAGCGAGAAACGCCCCGCGGGGCCGGTCCGCGTCGTCGCCGATGCGGGCGACACCAGCGAGGCGCGGTTCGCGCGTCGGCTCGGTGAGTTCGTCGGGGCGGACGGCGACGAGAGCGCCGACCTCCCCGTGGTCGACGTCGAAGCCTTCCACGGCGCCGACGAGGACGACCCGGTCGTCGGTGCGGCGAGCGTGGTCGCCAAGGTGGCCCGCGACGCCCGGATGGCTGCGATCGACGACCGGTATCCGGGATACGAGGCCGTCGGGAGCGGCTACCCGAGCGACCCGACGACGCGGTCGTTCCTGCGGGCGTACGTCGCCTACAACGGCGATGTCCCGGACTGCGCGCGCCGGTCGTGGTCGACCTGTGACGACGTGCTGGCGGCCGCCGAGCAGTCGGGGCTCGACGACTTCTAGACGAGCGTCGAGACCGCCCCGCTCACGACGCCGATGAACGTCTCCCAGACGGAGAAGCCGGCGACGATCGAGAGGACGGTGTCGGCACCGAAGAAGGCGAACAGCGCCGCGGACGCGATGTGCGCGCGCCGCATGTCGAATCGGTGTGCGAACGTGTGGAAAAAGTAGGCGTTCGCGAGGCTGATCGGGATAATCGCGAGCATCTCGCCGACCCAGATGGCGGAGGTCACCCCGTACTGCACCGCCAGCCCGATCGTGACCAGCTGCGTCTTGTCGCCGAACTCGCCGGTGGCCATGAGTACGAATATCGGGAGGAAGCCGCCGAACGATCCCTCGTACCGGTCGAGCGGACCGGGGAGCGAGACCGAGTCGAGGTCGGCGTAGTCGGTGTCGACCGCCGAGGGGTCCGGCGTCTCGGTCCCGGCGGGCGTCGGATCCGTGCCGCCGTTGCTGGACGCGACCGGTCCGGCGTCGTGCTCCGGCATCGACCGGTACAGTAGGTACGCGAACGCGAAGAACAGCGCCGCGGTCACGGCGTCGAGCACGACCTCCGGTAGCGCCGACTGCAGCGCCTGCCCGAAGGCGATCTCGACCGCGGTCCAGCCCGCGAACGCGGAGCCGGCGGCCGCGACGACCACCTTCGGGTCGTACCGCGTCGACAGCGCGGCGATCATGAACTGCACTTTCTCGCCCGGGAGCACGGCCAGCTGAGCCACGAACGCGACGATCAGTATCTCCAGGTAGGTCATGCGGTCCCGTCTCCCCGTCGTTCGACGGTCGAGGCCGAGCGCCGTGACGGCGCCGCCCGCACGGCGACCGGTCCCCTGATCCGCGGGTCGATCGAGCCGGACGCCTCGTGGCAGCCGTCGGTCATCGTGGTTGAATTAGGTACGTCTAAACTAATAGTTTGTCGGGGTCGCGTCCGTCTCGATGCGCCGAACGACGCGGCGAGGGGACGGGGCGCCGCTCTCGGATCCCCTCACCGGATCGTGAGCAGGCGGCGCAGGATGTCGCCGTAAGCCGGGCGAGTGATCAGGACGCCGATCAGGACGCCGAGGATAGTGAAGATCGCGAACCCGGAGAGGTCCCCGAGCGAGAGCACCATCAGCGGCGACATCGCGACGATTGTCGTCGCGGCGGCGGCGCCGATGACCCAGAAGGCCCGGCGGAACCGTGAGTTGAACACCTTCCGGGAGTTCACCTCGCCCTCGCTCATCACCTCGTCGGCGATGATCACCAGGTCGTCGACCCCGGTCCCGACGACCGCGATGAAGCCGGCGATGACCGCCAGCTCGATCGGGTAGCTCACCAAGGCGGCGAAGCCGAGCAGGGCGTACACCTCCGCGAGCGCCGTGACGATCATCGGCAGCGCCACCGCGGGCTCGCGGTAGCGTAAGAACACCATACCCGCGACCGCGAACACCGCGAGGATCCCCGTCACTAGCGAGTAGTTCTTGTAGTTCTCCCCCTGGGTGGCCGAGATGGTACTGGAGGTCCCCTCGCCGCTGATGTCGAGCTCCGCCGGCAGCGCGCCGGCGCGCAGGTTGACCGAGATCTCCTGGGCCGTCGAGAACTCGGGCGTGGTCAGCTGGAAGTTCCCCTGCTGGGCCCACGAGCCGCTTGCCATGCTGTCGGCGAGCCCCGGATCCATCCCGAAGGAGTTGACGACTTCGCCGTCGACGGTGAGCAGGAGGCAGGGGTTCGAGTTCTCGATTTCGCCCGTCTCGGGGTCGTACCCGCAGCGGTCCTGCTGGCTCTGATACGCCGAGGGGAAGCCGTAGTCGACGACGGCCTGTTGGAACCCGTCCGCGGGCGACTGCTGGCCGTCGGAGGCGGTGTTCCTGACCGTCACCGGGACGTACGAGATGGTACTGGTCTCCCGCTGGGAGGCCGTCCCGATGTTCTCGAAGTCGTCTTGAGTGAGCACGCCCGCCTCGACGGCGGTGCCGTTGCCGGTCGGGTACGCGATGTCGATCTGGACCGTTCCGCGCTCTTGGAGCAGCGAGACCACGTCGCTCCGACCCTCGCCGGGCACCTCGACGAGCATGAAGTACTCGCCGGTGAGCGACTGGACCTGTTGGACGCTCCCGCCGGAGAGCCCCGCCTCGTTGATCTTGCCCTCGATGATGCTCTGCGTGAGGTCGCGGGTCTCCCCGGTCACGCCGGGGCGAACGCTCTCGTAGGAGTATCCGGAGGCGTCCATCGCCGCCCGGAACTCGTCCTCGCTCACGGACGGGTCGGTGACCTCGACGGCCTGCTCGTCCTCACCGAGGCTCGACCCGACGTCGCGGAGCTGCACCCCGTCGAGCTCGTCGGCGACGGCCCGTTCGACCGTCGCTGGGTCGTCGCCCGCGAAGTCGACGCCGGTGGCGGTGTACCCCTTCAGCGGGGCCCGGACGCGGGTGCCGCCCTCCAAGTCCAGTCCGTACTGGAGATTCGTGATCCCTTGGCTCACGTCGCTCTGGTTCTCGCCCGGCGCGGTCTCTGGCGCGAACTGCGGGGCGAACAGCGCGACCGACGCGCCGGCCACGACGACGACGAGCAGCAGGATCCGCCAGTTGTTCTTGATCGGTTCGAGCATTAGCGTTTCACCCCCTCGAACTTGTACCAGCGGAGCAGCGAGACGTTCAGCAGGTACGTGTTCATGAGGTCGGCACAGAGACCGACCGTCAGGATGATCCCGATGTTCCGGAGGAGGTCGACGCCGAAAAGCGAGGCGACGACCGCCATCACGATCATCGCGGCCATCGACGTGAGCGTCATCGTGACCCCGGTCCGCATCGCCCGACTCACCGACTCGTAGAAGTCACCGGTCCGGCGCAGCACGGAGTTGTTCAACAGGATGTCGGAGTCGACGCTGTACCCGATGATCATCAAGAGCGCCGCGATGGTCCCCAGCGTCATCTGGATCCCGAGGAGGTTCATCACGGCGATCGGGATGACCAGGTCAGAGAACGCCGAGGCGACCACCGCGAGCGACGGAATGAACGTCCGGAACAGCGCGAACACGAGCACGCTCATTCCGAGGAACGCCAGCGCGACCCCGAAGATCGCGGTCTGTGCCGTATCGCTGGCGAAGCTCGGGGACACCTGGTCGATCGCCGTCGTGGTGAACCCCGCGTCGTCGGCCTGTTGCGCGAGCTCGTCGGCCAGTCCCTCGGGGTCCTCGTCGGCCGCGCGGAAGGTGACGACGAACACGTCGTCCGCGGGGATCGACCGGATCGAGTCGGGCTGTCTGTCGAACTCGGTTTCGATGCGTTCCTCGACGGTACCACCGTCGTCGGCGATCCGGAGCTCGACGCCGCCGGTAAACGCCAGTCCGAGGTTCGCCGGCGCTCCCGTGACGAGATACCAACCCAGAATGATCGCGAGCGCGAGAACGAGGACCGCGAGCGGGATCGCCACGAGCTGCCGGTTCGAGTACTCGGTGTAGTTGACCTCCGGTACGTCGATCGCTACCATAAATAGCGGTTCCTGCGCGGGCGCGAATAAGCCTTCTCACTCGGTTGCGCTCCGGTCAGATCGGCGCGGGTCACCGAAACGAACAACCCGACCGGCGTGGTAGCAGTACGCATGGAACTGCCCGAGGCCGATCGCGTCGTGCTCTCGTATCCGGAAGGGCTCAGCGGCTGGGGACGCGACCAAGTCGAGGCGGACCGCTACCGGGGGTACTTCGCTCGGGTGCTGGACCGAGTCGCGGTCGGCGACGTCCGCGAGGAGTTCGTCGATGTCGGCTGCTGCGGGGACAGCCTCGACGTGCCGTTCCGCGTGGAGCGGATCGAGGCCGTCGGCGCCGACCGCGACACCGTCGACGCCGCGGTCGTGACCGGCGACACGGCCGTCGGCTACGAGACGCGCGTCGGCGACGTCGACGGCGGCTGGCGGGTCCAGAGCGCGGCCGGTCCGTCGGGCGCCAACCCCGACTGAGTCAGGGCATGTACCGGACGCTGACGACCCCCGGCTCGGAGCGGACCTCGACGCGGTTCACCCCAAGTCGGGCGGCCCGCGAGAGCGTCGCCTCGCGGTCCTCGATCACGTCGTCGACCGCGTTCTCGGTGTCTCCTTCGGGCGGTGTCAGCACGTGGACCTCCCCCTCGCCCGCACGCGGCTCGCGCGCGAGTTCGCCGGTCTGCGTCTCCGTCGCGAGCTCGCGCTCGTGGACGGTCGGGGGCTCCTCGCTCTCCTCGATCGAGAGGCGCCGACGCTCCGCCACCTCGATCACGCGGTACGTGACCTCCATCGGCGGGTCGGGCGCGACGGTCGCCTCGATCGCGTCGTCGACGTCGAGCCCGGGGTTCGAGCTCAGCGTGTGGACCTGTCCGTCGTGGACGTCTTTCAACACTGCCGAGTCGCTCTCGACGTGCGTGACGAGGAACGTGCTCTCTTTTCCGTCGGCGTCCGCGTTCCCGTCGGCGCCCTTCGATTCCGCTGCGTCGGTGCGCTCCGGCTCGTCGGTCATTACCACGTGATAGGTGGCCGACCCTTTTCCGGGTTTCGAGCCGCGTCAGTCGTCGTCGACCGGGGGCTCGTCCGCGTGGCTCGCGGTCCCGCCCGCTGACTCCCCGTCGGACGCCGTCTCGTCGGCCGCGTCCCCGGCCCCGCGGAGTCGGTAGTGAACCGCGAACACGACGAGCGCGGCGGCGATCGGGGGAACGACGCCGGCCGGCCGCGGGAGCGCGTAGAGGGCGCTGACGACCACGGACTCGGTCGGCTCTCGGAGCTCCGCCGGCGCGGAGATCACCATCCCGACGTACAGCGACAGGAGAAAGAGGAAGCCGCCGTACGCCAGCTTCCGGTCGTACCCCGGTCGCACGGGGTCGCTACGGCGGTGGCGCCGCGCGACGAACAGGAGCGGGGCGAGCAGCGGCGCGACCGCGGCGAACCCGGCGATCACGTACAGCGACCGCGAGAACAGGAAGGTCCCGCCCTGCACGTCGGCCGTCTCCGCCATCCAGACGACGAGCGCGAGGGTGACGACGGTCGCGATCAGCCCGGCCGTGAGCGCGCCGACGACCCCGTACACGCGCATGGTCCACGACTCGGTGTGACGGATCGCGTAGGGGATCGCGCCGAACACCCCGCGGTAGCTGTCTGCCATCGCTCCCGCTACGGCCGACGGCGAATTAAACCCCTCGTCGGCGGACGTGAGCTTTTAGCCCCGGCGGCGGGACCACCGCACGTGGGCCTGTACGACACGTACCTCGCCGTTCGCCACCGCCTCCACGACGGGGATCCCCCAGAGCACGTCGCGATCGTCATCACCGAGCGGGATCTCCTCGCGGACGGGGCGTTCGACACCCTCGCCGAGGCGCTCGGGTGGGCGCTGGAGTACGGCGCCGAGCGCGTCACCGTCTCGGTATCGGTGCTCGACGAGTCCGTGGTCCCGACGCTCACGCGCGAGCTCCGCCGGCTCGACGCGCCGGATCGGTTCGTCGTGCGCGGTCCGGACGACGCCGACGAAGCGGCCGACGGCGACGAGGAGCATGCCGACAGCGGCGGAGAAAGCGACAGCAAAACCGCCGACAGCGACGCCCCGATCAGAATCACAGTCGGGCTCGGCGGAAAGGCGGAGTTCGCGGCCGCGGTTCGCGAGATCGCGAGCGACGTCGCCGAGGGCGATCTCGATCCGGCGGCTATCGACGCGGACGACATCGCCGACCGGCTCGTGTTTCCGGAGGAGCCGGACCTCGTGATCAAGACGGGCGCGGAGCGGCTCTCCGACTTCGCGATCTGGCAGTCGGTGTACGCCGAGCTCTACTTCACCGACGTGAACTGGCGCGACTTCAGGAAGCGGGACTACCTGCGCGCGGTTCTCGACTTCCAAGACCGACAGCGTCGGTTCGGGCGGTAGGCTGCCGCTCCCGTCAGATTCCGCCCGTTACCAGACGAATTGGAACAGCACGGAGAACGTGACGAGCGCCCCGACCGTCGAGAGGAGCGGGACGACGTTCTGCATCAGGACGACGCGCGCGCTCGTGCTCGGATTGAACAGGTCCGACGCCGAGGGGATGTCGGTCGGGTCGCCCTCGCCGATCGGCCCCGTCTCGTCCGCCTTCAGCGCGCCGACGGACACTTTCGGCTCCTTCTCGCCGCTGATCCCCTGTTTGACCGTGACCGTCCGCGTCGCGCGCCCCCAGCCGAGCCCGACGATCGACATCGTCGCGATGATGACGAACGACGCCGGGATTCCGACCGCCGAGAGGCTGATGACGATCCCGGAGGAGACGCAGGCGACGACGATCGCCGCGGTCAGCGGGAGGTCGGTGATGTCGTTCCCGAGCGTGTCGAGCGTCCGCCGGGCGATCGTGAACGCCCCGACCGCGACCGCGGCGCTCCCGAGCAGGATCATCGGCGTCATCTCGACGTTGTCGAGCGCGACGAGCGGCGCGATCGCGTTCGCGATGTTGGAGGTGCCCGACGAGAAGGCCATCAGACAGCCGATGGCGATGACGATGATTCCACCGACGAGCTCGCGGCGAGTCGTGTTCGGGCCCAGAACTGGCTTCGGAATCGTCCCGGAGCGGTCGAACTCGAACAGCGCGCCCTCGGTGCTGTCTATCGCCACCCAGCTGTCGATGGCCGGATAGAAGTAGCGCCCGACGACCCCGGAGACCCAGAACCCGATGATCGGCGCGACGATCCACCAGATGGCGATCTCTCCCATCACCGCCCTGTCGAGGGTGCCCGTCGCGAGTCCGAGCCCCGCGATCGCTCCGACCGCCGTCATCGAGGTCGACGCGGGGACGCCGGCGAAGTTCCCGACGAACAGCGCGCCGCCGATGAAAAAGAGGACGACGATGCTCGTCTCCAGCGTGAACACGCTCCCCCCGGTGACGAGGTCCTCTCCGAGCGTCGTCACGACGCGCTGCCCGAGCGTGCCGGCACCGATGAAGAAGAACACCGACATCAGCGCCGCGGCGCCCGACTTCGAGAGCACTCCCGACCCGACGGCCGGCCCGAACGCCGGACCGGTCGTGGCACCACCGATGTTGTACCCGACGAACGCCGCAACCACGAACCCGACGAGGAGCAAGACCTCAACCATATACCCCCATCAACAACGCACGCCCGGTTAAGCGAACAGGTTTGCGCCGACGCCGGTTGGGCGTTCTCGCGGCGGCTATCGCCGGTCGACGAGCGGAACGCTGCCGGGTGAAGTTAGTGAAAATGCGCCGGCGACGCGGCGAGCGGGGAATCAGGGCGGTGCACGACTGAAAGGAGTTCGTCGAACGAAGTGAGACGAACGTCGACTGACGGAGTCAGTCGGAAGTGCACCGGCCGAGATTTGAACTCGGGTTGCAACCATGGCAAGGTTGCGTGATACCACTACACTACCGGTGCGTGCTTCGCATTCGATGATTAGTCGGAGGTCCACTTAAACCTGTCACATCGGGACGGCGGCGGGGTCGTCCCGATTCGCTCGGGGACTCACTCCGTCCGCGACGCCGCGATCTCGGCCCCGTGGGTCCGGACGAGGGCGGCGAACGCCTCGGCCTCCGCGTCCGCCTGCACGGCGTCCTCCCGCCGGTCGCGCACCCGACGCTTGACTGCCCGCAGCGCGCCCGGCTTGCCGTCCGCGATTTCGTCGGCGACCGCGCGGGGGTCGTCGACGACGCGGGAGACGAGCCCGGTCCGGAGCGCCTCGTCCGCGTCGAGGACGCGGCCCGAGAGCGCGAAGTCGAGAGCGTCGCCCTCGCGCATCACCCGCGGGAGTCGGACCGTGCCGCCCCACGCGCCGAACAGCCCGAACTCGACGCCCGGCTCGGCGAACGTCGCCGCCGGGGTCGCGACCCGGACATCGGCCGCGAGCGCGAGTTCGACTCCGCCGCCGCGAGCCGCGCCGTCGACCCCGCAGACGACGACCGTGTCGGCGTCCGCGATCGCCGCGGCGGTGCGCTGGCCATGGCGAGCGAACGACGCCGCGTCGGCGTCGTTCTCGGGATCACCACCACTGCTTGCGAGGCCGGCGACGGCGTCGAGGTCGGCGCCGGCACAGAAGGCGTCGCCGGCGCCGCGGAGGTACGTGACGGGGGTTTCGGCGTCGGCGACGGCGCGTCGGAGGGCGGCCAGGTCCTCGGGCCGAAGCGCGTTCCGCCGCGCTGGGCGGTCGATCGTGACGACGCGGACGCGGTCGTCGGTGCGGGTGCGGATCACGGTGTCGTATCCCGGTCGTTTCCAAAGGTCTTTGCCCTTCGCTCGACTAACTGATGGTAATGGACGATGCCGCGCGAGCGCGTGAGGCCGCACACGAGGCGCTCGCGGACGTCGAGCCCGAACAGCTGCGCGAGGCCCTCGAACGCCGCATCCTCGACGCCGCCGTGACGCCCGGAGTGCTGGCGCTGGTCACGGCCCGCGCAGTCGACCCCGGCGTGAGCCTCGACGAGGTCGTCGACCGGGCGGCAGGCGTGCAGCTCATCTACGAGGGACTCCGGCTCACCCGGACGGTGGCCCACGAGGAGCCGTGGGTGACCGCGCCGACCCGCGAGACCGACATCGACGCGGACATGGACGTGCTCACGGCCGACGTGCTCGTCTCGCGCGGCTTTTCGCTTCTGGCGTGTACCGACGCGGCCGGCGCCGCGGTCGAGGTCGTGCGCGCGTTCGGCCGTGACCAGACACTCCGCGACCGCGAGGGGACCGACCCCGCGGCGGCGACCGCGCTCGACCGGAGCCTGGAGGTCGACGCCCTCGAACTGGCGGTCGTCGCCGGCACCACGGCCGCCGGCGGCGACCCGCCCGAGGAGCTGCTGACGTACGCCCGCGAGCTGGCGGCCGACTACGACGGCGAGTTCCCGCCGCCGGGGCGCGCGCTCCCGGAGGCGACCGCCGATCGGATCGCGGACATCTCGGACCGTGCCGTGAGCGCGACGGACCGGTGAGGTCGCCCGACGGCGACAGGACGGTGTGTGTCTCCGTGTCGGGACGCCCCCGAATCGAAACCACTAAAGTCGACTCCCGTCAACGACTGATTGCGCGCCTGGGTAGCTTAGCGGTAAAGCGCGTCCTTGGTAAGGACGAGACCCCGAGTTCAAATCTCGGCCTAGGCTCTCTTTGGCTGTTACGTCCGGTAGTTACTGGGTTCTTCGTCGGTGAAACAATGTACACCACGCAAGAACGAGTACCCGGTGTGTTTGAATCCACGCACGAAAAGGGTCTCTCGGACAACGCGGTCGATGGTGAAGCGTACACTCGGTCACGCGGTGCGGGCCCGACCGTGTGACCGCGGATTTCGTGGTATCGTTCTGACGTGTGCGGCCTACAACATCAGGCGAGCGATGAAACGGTGAGAGTAGACGCAGTCCGGCGATTCACCGGAGCCGTTCGCGGACAATACTGCCAAGGTGGCCGGCTACGTTTCGAGAGTGACGGTAAAGACGCTTCCCGCTGGATCGTTATCTTCGAGCGTAACCGACCCGTTGTACATTGTGACGAGCGTGTCGACGAGATAGAGGCCGATACCGGAGCCAGAGCTTTCAAGCCCCATCTCGCCGCGACCAAAGATCTCGTTTTTCTGACTGTCGGGAACGCCCGGTCCGTTGTCGGCGATCTGCACGGAGACGGTCTCCTCGTTCTCTTCGACGTGGACGGTGATGTCAGGCTTCGGTTTGTCGTTGTGCGAGACCGCATTGTTCAGGAGGTTCCGAAACACTGACGAGAGGAGATCCGTCGCGGTGACGGTGAGTCCGCTGTGGAGGTCACCCGTCAGGGTGATCGTGGCGTTGTCGTAGGCCGACCGCGCTTTCTCGATCTCGTTTGTGAGTACGCTTTCGAGGTCGACGGGGTGAAGTTCAGGGTCACTCGTTCCTTCCAAGACGTCGAGGAAATCACCGACCGTCTCGGTGATGCTAGTGATGTGTTCGCCTGCGTTCAGCATCCGATCGAGATAGGTTTGGCCCTCCTCGTCGACGTGGGGTTCGAGCCCGTCGCCCCAGCCCAAAATCACGGCCACGTCGTTTCGGATGTCGTGACGAACGACTTGGTTTAACAGTGCCAGCTCGGCGTTCCGCTGCTGGAGTTGCTGTTGTTGTCGTTCCCGCCGAGTCGCATACTGAAGGGTCTGTTGGAGCAGTCGAGGTGAGAGATCGCCCTTGACGAGGTAGTCTTGGGCCCCGTGTTCGACCGCATCGACTCCGACGCGTTCGTCGTCGAGTCCGGTCAGGACGACAACCGGTGTTGACCCGCTCATTCCAAGCATCTCGTCGAGTGTCTCGACACCGGAACTGTCCGGGAGGCCGAGGTCCAACAGGATGATATCGATGTCGTCAGTGGCGGTCTTCCGAGCGCTCCCCAGGCGGTCTACGTGTTCGATTACCGGTGTGTCGGCATCGATGTCTGGCCATGACTGTTCGGTGACATACTCTTTGATCAGACGGGCATCAGCTGGATTATCCTCGACGAGGAGGATGTGTGTGAGATTTGGATTACTCATTGGCTGTTGATCGGGTGGCAGTGACGACCCAGAAGTTGACGGTGGCGTCGATCATCTCAATGTAATCGTCTGGATCTGTTGGCTTCGTTATATACGCGTTTGCCGATAATTCGTAACTGCGGTTGATGTCGTCGGGGTTCTCCGAACTCGAGACGATCACGACGGGGACGTCTCGGAACGCGGACTCGTTGCGGACGACCTCCAGCAGATCGAATCCCGATTTTCCTGGAAGGTTCAGGTCTAAGAGTATTAAATCCGGGTGGTCTTCCGGGCTATCAGCGTCGATTGCGGTGAGTTTATCCGCCGCCTGTTGCCCACTGTTGAGAACGTGGAGGGCGAGTTCGATATCGGCGGCGTCGACGCCCTCCCTGACAAGCCGGATGTCGGCCGGATTGTCCTCGATAGCAAACACGTGTGGAACCGACGAGTTGGCTGTCGATTTATTCATTCGTATCAGCCCCAGTTGGCAGGGAGATACGAAACGTCGACCCCTCTCTTGGTCGGGATTCAACGGTAATCTCGCCGCCGTGACGATCGACGATCTTCCGGCAGATTGACAGCCCGATTCCCGTTCCCTCGAACTCCTCGCGGGTGTGGAGCCGTTGGAACACCTCGAAGATTTCGTCGATCTGGTCGGCTTCCATCCCGATGCCGTTATCGGCAACGTCGAAGGTTACCATCCCGTCGTGGTGGCTCACTGAGATGTCGATTTCCGGTTGCTCCGTATTGTATTTGATGCCGTTTTCGACGAGATTCTGGAACAGTTGGGAGAGCTGGTTTGCATCACCGAAGACCGTGGCCTCAGTTGCCGGTAGCGACACGGTGGCGTCGGTTTCGGTGATTTTGACATCGAGGCTGGCGGTGACGCGCTCGAAGAGTTCCGAGATGTCGATCACCTCAAAAGACTCCCCGCGAGTATCGACCCGCGAGTAGGCCAACAGCGCCTGAATCATGTTTCGCATCCGGTCGGCCCCGTCGACCGCGAACTCGATGAACTCGGCGGCGTCGTCGTCGAGGTCATCGCCGTACCGCCGGTCCAACAGCGTGAGGTAGCTCGATATCGTTCGTAGTGGCTCCTGTAAGTCGTGAGAGGCCGCATACGCGAACTGTTCGAGTTCCTCGTTGGACTGCTTGAGTTGTTGTTGGGTTTCACGGAGGACCGTTTCGCGCTCTGCACGGGTCAGAGCGGCTTCGACGGTCGACGAGAGCACTTCGAGGAGGTTGAAATCCGTTTCGGAGAAATCTCGGTTTTCGGCCGAGCCGGCGATCATGACCCCGTGGTCGCCCAGCGGCACGATGGCTTCGGAGTTGAGATCTGTCTCCTCGTTGTGCAGCCCGTCGACCGCGCTGAGATCGTCGTATATCTGAACGGTACCGGCTTCGAACGCGTCCCACGCGAGTGCCGTCCCCCGTTCGAAGGTCGGCTGCTCGCCGATGTACTCGCTGGCCTCCTCAGTTATCACCTCCGGAACGAGCGTCTCACGTTCCTCGTCGTACCACCAGACACCGGTCATCGGCATCTGCAGGATCGATTTGGCGCTTTCAACCGCGATGGATGCGATCTGTGACGTGGACGGCACGGCCATGAGTCGTTGGGCCGTCTCGTTGATCTCGTGCAGCTTCGTCTCGAAGGACTCCGTGGCGAGTTCGTGGCTGGCCCACTGTACGAGTAGCTTCACGAACGCGCGCTCCGTG
Source organism: Halorubrum sp. Boch-26 (assembly GCF_029889805.1). Taxonomy (GTDB): domain Archaea; phylum Halobacteriota; class Halobacteria; order Halobacteriales; family Haloferacaceae; genus Halorubrum. The sequence continues at coordinate 24,753 of NZ_JARANT010000013.1, forward strand.
TCAGTGAACTCGTGCTCACGAGCGTGTTGATCGGCGAAACAGAGCGTGCCGTACATCTCGCCGTCAACGGTGACGGTCCCGCCGATATAACAGCCGAGATCGAACCGTTTGTAGGCTGCGTCGTCTTTCCACCCTTCGGCGACCGAATCTTGAATAGCAAGTGGTCCGGCTTGCTGGATGGTCTTTCGGCAGTACGACTCCGACTTCGGGGCCGAAGCTCCCGTCCGAAGCTGAGGGTGATCGCCAACGGCCTGAATGACGTGTTGTGTGCCGTTTTCGATCTTGTTCAAGAAGCCGTACGGGATGCCGAGCCGTTCGGTCCCAAGTTCCAGTAGGGCCGTGAGTTTGGCTTCGAACCCCCGGTCGGTATCCGAGGCGATACCGGTGAGTTCCCGGACCGACTGTTCGCTTTCTCGGAGGGAACGTTCGAGGCGTTTCTGCTCGGTGATATCGCGGGCCACAGCAATGTATCGAGTGTCCCCGCCGACTTCGACCTTATTTACCCACACCTCGACAGGGAACGTCTCACCGTCCCGTCGACGGTGTCTGCCTTCCACTTTGAGGATGTCGTTCAGTTCCATTTCCGACCAGATGGAGCTGAGTTCCGACTGGTCGATCCCCGCTTCGAATTCGGCCACGTGCATCGAGCAGAGCGTCTCCCGGTCGTAACCGAGCGACTCGGCCATCGTTTCGTTGACATCGAACACGGCTCCCTCGGCGTCGTGAATCACGATGCCGTCCGGAGAGTTGTCGAACAGGGCTCGAATGCGGGTTCGCTGTCGCATGAGTTCCTGTTCGCGCTCCTTTTGAGCAGTGATATCCCGGTTCGTGCAGATCAACTCACCGCTGTCGAGAATCGAGAGGCCGAGGTCTTGGTGGACAAGGGTCCCGTCCTGCTTTCGGCCGCGGGTTTCGCCTCGCCACGACCCGGTTTCGGTGAGTTCCGGAAACACTTGGGTTTCGATCCGTTCGATCTCGGCGTCACCGTAGAGGTCTCGCCACTCGCAGCCGAGCAGTTCCTCGGGGTCATACTCAAAGATGTCGGCGTGGGCTTGGTTCATATAGACGTACTCGTCGCCATCAAGGATGGCAATACCGTCCATCGCCACCTCCATGGCCGCCGCTTGGAGCTCTATTTCTGCATCACGCTCTTTTCGCTCGGTGATATCGGTCGCGATCCCGACCAGTCGACGCGTCGTGTTCGTCCCGGCGTGCAGTTCGGCGCGGGCTTCGATCCACAGCTGCGTCCCATCGTCTTGTTCGATGCGGTACTCCACTTGCAGCGTGTCGCCGTCCGCGGTTACCGATTCGAGTGATTCCCGTACCGTAGGGACATCGTCGGGATGAACGGGCTCTAAGAACTCCTCGTAGGTCCCGTCGGACGCGCCGGGTTCGAGACCGAACAGCTGTTCCATGGATTCCGTCCAGACCACGTCCTCGGTCTCCAGATTCAACTCCCAGACGCCCGCGTTCGTGGCCTCCAAGGCAACGGTGAGTCGCTGTGATATCTCTTCGAGTTCTCGTTCCCGCTGTTTGGCGTCTGTGACGTCGGTTGCAACGCCGAGTACGGCCTCCCTGTCGTGGTCGACGGGATCGTACGGGATTTTCGTCGTCTGTAGGGTTACCGTCTCGCCGTCGGCTTTCGTCAGCGGCTCTTCGGGGATCACTTTTTGCTCGCCCGAATTGATGACCGCGAGATCGTCTTCTTGGAACTGTTTGGCTTCGGCTTCCGACGTGACGAAATCGGCGTCGGTCGAGCCTTCGACCTCTTCGACGGTCGACCCGTAGGCGTCGGCAAGCGCCTGATTGACCAGGATGTACTCGTTGTCCCTGTCCTTAGCGAACACCAACTGTGGCAACAGGTCGATGATCTGGCGCAGCCGGTCGCGATTTGCGGCCGCCCGCTGTTTGTTCTGCCGTCGACTCAGTTCCTTGCCGATCCACTGGGCGAAGATACGCACCACCGTGCGTTCGCCCTCCGTGAACGGTCGCTGACGTGCGGCTGTCTGTGAGAAGTTGAGCGTACCGTACCGCTCGCCGTCGACAACCACCGAGGTACCAATGTACGATTCGAGACCCTGAGACTGGTAGGCCGGATGGGCCGCTAGCTCGCTGTCGCCGGCGTTGGCCACGGCCACCAGTTCCTCGGTGTCGATGACGAGATCACAGAACGTCTCACCGAGGTCGAACTGATCGCCCGGCCGGATCGCGTCGTCCGGTGCGGTGACTCTTTCGGCGGTGTACTCGTCGCCGTCGATGGTCGAGAAAATGCCGAGGTCGAGTCCCAGATACTCACTGCCGACCTCGAGAATTGCGTCGATCCGTTCGCCGACCGACCGGTCATCGTCGGTCGAAATGTCGTGAAACGCTGCGAGCGCGTCGTTGTGGGATTCAAGCGCCTGTTCGTACTCGATCTGCGCGCTGACATCTCTGATCGAGCCGAGAAACGCCAGCGTATCGTTGTCCGGGGCTTTGAGCGCCGTCCCGAAGGTTTCACCGGTGAACGTCGTTCCGTCGGCTCGCTCGTATTCGCTCAGATACGTCTCCTCGCGCACGGGGGCCTGGTCGTTGAACCGCCGGTCTCCTTGGCGGTCGTACTCCGCTTCATCGGCGTAGAGGAGGCGCGTCTCCTCGCCGATCACTTCGGTTGTCTCGTAGCCGAACAGCCGTTCAGCCGCTGGATTAAACTCGGTGATCCGGCGGTCGGTGTCGGCAACGATGAGGGCGTCTTCGGTCTCCTTGAAGACGGTCTCGAACAGCCGACGTTGCCGCTGTGCGTCGATTCGTTCGCTGCGCTCATCGGAGATATCGTAAAAAAACGCCGTGGCCCCGTTTTCGTCCGGATAGATGCACACCTTGACCCAACGGTCGAGCTCCTCTTGGTAGCTTTCGAACCGGGTCGACGTCTGTGTCGACAGCGCCTGCTGGAGTTCCTCCTCGACGGTTGTCTCACTGATATCCGACAGGGCCTCCCAGACGTCTCGGCCGAGTAGTTCGTCGGGTGACCGTTCCAACATCGCTGCCGCCCGTTCGTTGACGAAGGTGAATTCACCGTCGCCGTTGAGTGCACAGATCGCCTCGTCGACGCGACCCAGTATCTTCCCGGGCGTGCAGTCTTCGACCGAGTTGTCGGTTATATCAGCGCTCATTCGGCGCCTCCGATCGGGAGGCGTTCGATCGCCTCGGCGTCGACATCGTCGAGATCGATGCCCGTGGATTCGAGTTCATCGAGTCGGCTCCGGAGGCGCTGATACAGCTCGTTCGTTTCGAGAGTTTCCTCGGGGTACTCGACCTGTAACAGCGCGAGTTTCGACCGAATCCCGAGATACTCTTGCAGTTCCGTACTGTACTCTCGGCGGTCGAAGAGATCCGCGACCACTGCGTGGAGTTCGTCTTGGCGAACGGGTTTCGTAAGGTACTCGTCGAACTCCATGTCGAGAATCTCGAAGTCGGGATCTTCGGAGGTCACCATGACGACGCGGATGTCGTACCGTTGAGACCGAATCCAGTCGAGAACTTCTCCGCCGGAGAGGCCCGGCATTCGGCGATCCAAGACGACGACACCGACGTCGGTGTCGAGATTCCGGAGCGTCTCTTCGCCGTCATTGGCTGTCCGGACGGTGTAGTCGTTTTCCAGCCAAGCGGTGTGCATCGTGTTGATGCGCTTGTTGTCGTCAGCGACCAAAACGACCTGTTCGGTCTCCGGTTCGGCGAGATGGGTTTCGCCCCAGTCGGCGAGCGATTCGATCACGTCGTCAAGCTCTTTGCCCCGCTCGGTTAGCGTGTAGTTGACGCGGAGCGGACTCTGGCTGATCTCGTGACGCTCGATGATCTCGTACTCTCGGAGATCTGTCAGCGCGTCGGTCAGTACCTTCGCAGAGATACCATCGAGCCGACGCTCGAGGTCACTGAATCCGAGGCCGTCGTCGTTGGACAGACAGCGGACGATAGCCGGATGCCACTTTTTCGAGAGCAGGGAGACACTGTCGAGAAGCGACTCCGGAACCACTGGTGTCTCGTTTGTGTGTGAATCAGTCATATTCATACATCTACTCAGCAGAATATAAGGACTCTGCCGGATACTCCGCCCACTCGAACCAGAACTGTTCGATCGATCCAATGAGGTCGACGTATCTCTCAGACGTTTGCGGGATCTTGACATGTGCGTTCCCGCCGGCCTCGTACGTCATGTCGACATTACTCTCGTCGGGGTTGAGGACGATCACGGGCAGTGTTTCGAGACGCGGGCTGGATTTGATCGCATGAAGGACGGTCATCCCGTCGGGCAGCTCGAAATCGAACTGCAGCAACACGAGGTCCGGCCGTGGCTGGTCGACTGACGGTTCACCGTCGCTGGTATCAGTAAGCCACTGGATTGCTTCCCGACCGTCGGTGACGACATCGATGTCGACCGGCCGAGTACAGGACTCGTCACACGCTTCCTGCAGATTTATCGGGGGCGTTCCGACAAACAGGACACGCAGTTTTTCGCCGTCTTGGCTCTGTGCGACGTTCGGAACCATTAGATAACCGCCCGCTTGGGGAAGCATTCCAACTGATGATACATTGCTGAAACGTCTTCGAACCTCGTATATATAACGTCGCTAACTTCGAGGTAATCGAGGTACTTACCGTTAGCTTAGCCACTGAGATGTACGTTAGTAGGGTACTTACCGCAGTGTTCGCCCACGTTTATGTATACCAGACACCCCCTTTGTGTATGATCATACGGTACTTATCCGCAGACTCGGTGCACACCCGACGGTGTGATTCAGAGCCGTGCGCGGCGGGGAAGCGGAGGCGCTCGTCTCGACGCCGTGTGACCATCGATCGCCCACCCAACCAGCCGACCACACGCACCGTCAGTGCCGAACAGATAACTCCGCCTGTCGAGACAGGAGCGTCTCACGACGGGGTCGACGACCGGTGTTAGACGGGAAGTCAACTCAGATGAGTAGCGCTAACCCCACTGTTCACACAGCACGAAACCGGCTTGACGAGATTGTTCGCCAAGACACGTCCACTCAACAGAAAGCGACGGACGCACTCGACCTTGGGATCGAGTATCTGGGGGCCGACTTCGGCTACCTCGCGGTGACCGACGAGCAATTCAACTACTGGGAGCCGATCGTTAGTACGGAAATACCCGAGGGCGTCCCGGAGCACAGCCCCCGCGAGCTCTCGACTACCTACTGTCGGCGAACAACTGAGGATGACACGCAGATCGCTCTCCACGACCTCCCAAATCAGGGGTTTGCCGACGATCCGGGGTATCAAACGTTCGGCTGCCACTGCTATCTCGGCACGCCGCTCATCGTCGACGGAACACAGCGTGGGACAGTGTGTTTTGTTTCCGAAGAGCCACGGAGCAGGCCGTTTGATGACGCGGAGCTGCTGTTTGCAGAACTGTTGGCGCGAGTGCTGGGAGACGAATTTAAATGCGATCGGAAAGAGAAGAAAATTCGAAATCAGGCCAACCTCACGACCGTTCTCAGCCGGATTCTTCGGCACAATCTCCGGAACAACTTGACGGTTATCCGAGGGCACGCCCAAGCGATGGCCGACCAGTTGGAGTCCGAGCTCCGTAGCGACCTGATTCTCAAAAACGTCGACAAACTCATCAAGCTAGGCGACAAGGCCCGCACCCTCGAGTCGGTTATCGATCAGACGGCCTCGCGGGAGCCGACCGATATCGGCGCACTCGCTGCGCGTGTCGTTAGCACGGCCGACGACGAGACCCCTGCGGCGTCGATCACTGTCGACGCCAGCGAGGGACTCACGACACCAGTCCGTCCGAACTTCGAACGGGCGCTCAAAGAGCTACTCGACAACGCTGTCAAACACGGCGGGGACAGTCCGACCGTCGCTGTCGAGGTCGAACAGACGCCGACTGCGGTTGCGGTTCATGTCACCGACGACGGACCGGGGCTTCCTCGACAGGAACGGGACGTACTCGAAAACGAGGCCGAAACACCGCTTGTCCACGGCAGCGGTCTCGGCCTCTGGATCGTCCACTGGATCGTCACCGGCCACGGTGGCACTGTCGAGTCGACGGTGACCGCGGACGGAACCAGGATGACCGTGTCGGTTCCGCAAGCCACAGAGCCGCCTGCCGACTCGATGCCGACGGGACAGGATCGGGTTCCGGAATGCACGCGGGCACGCGATCAGTACCGGGCAGCCTTCGAGGAGTCGAACGATGCGATGGTAATCACCGACGACGACGGGCGAATTATCGACGCCAACTCGACGGCGGCCGATCTCTACGGCGCCACCAAGGAGGCACTGCTCGGTCAGTCGGTCCCCGAGCTCCTCCCGGACGACTTCGATTTCGACGCCACGTGGGAGTCGTTCCTCGCGAACGGAACCACGCGTGACACGATGACGATCGTCGACGGTGATAGGTGCGAACGGACCGTCGAGTACACCGGAACCGCGAACATCGTCCCCGGCCAACACCTCTTCGTTTCCCGCGACATCACCGATCGCGTCGAACAGCAGTCCGAACTCCGGGCAAAAGCGCGGGCGACGGACGACGAACCGACCGGAATCACGATCGGAGACACCAGTGTGAGCGGTAATCCACTGAGACATGCGAACGAGCGGTTCTGCGAGCAATTCGGCTCCGACAAATTCGAAGTTCTCGGGCGGAACTGCCGGTTCCCGCAGGACGAAGAGATCAACGCCGAGGCACTCGACAGAATCCGGCAGTCGATTTCCAACCGGGAGCCGATCACCGAGACGGTACGAGACTACTGCGAGGACGGAACAGAGTTCTGAACCCGCCGGACGATCGCATCGGTCGAAGAGGAGCGGGGATGGCTCGGGAACCGCGTCGGGTTCCGAGACGGCGGAATGAAATGTCGGTGGCGTCGTGGGTCACTCTCGGGGGTATTCGGGGTTTGTCCCGATCGTGAATCGGACTCGCCGCGTCCACGCTGAGCCCGTCAAAGACGACGTGAGGGTCGGCGTTTGATCGCGGAATTCGATTGACTCGAGGAGCCTCAGCACGACGCTCGTTCCGATCTGCAATTCTCCCTCGAAGAGGTCAGCCGTCGAGTACACCAGCGACGGTCGACGTTTGTGTCGACCCCCGCTGTTCGGATCGCAGGGCCGACGCTCCCGCGCGGGACCGTCGATCTCGGCTCCCACTTACCACCGGGTAACACGGCTGCTAACTTATCAGTTAGCTTATGTATATACGTGGCGCTCACATTGAATTGCATGTAATGTCACAGCTTACGAAAACGCTGCTCGTTGCCGGAGTGCTCCTTGTCGCTGGGGTCTCCGTTGGCACGAGTGCGTTCACCACGGCACAGGTCGACCGGCAAGCAAACGTTGACGTCGTCGCCGACGAGGCCGGACTGCTCGGCCTTACCGACGGCACTTCCGGCGAGTTAGTGTTCCAAGACGGTGAAGGCCAGCTCGGCATCGACTTCACCGCGGGCACGGCAGGCGGCGCGAACACGAACGCGCTGTTCGAACTGGGCAACCCCGCCGACCCGACCGCCTCACAGGCGTTCATGATCACGAACAACGACGTCGAGTCCCACGTGATCGAGACCGAATACAGAGCCAACACCACTGACGCCACCGCCGAGGACAACCTCAAGTTCGAGGTCTACGACGGCAGTGGCACTCTCGTCGACACGATCAGCGCCTCGGGCACGACCGCATCGTGGAGCGCTCCGGCCAACACCACCTACTACGTCGTCGTCACTGTCGATACGGGCCACAGCTCCGACCTTCTCGGTCCGAATGCGGACCTCTCGGGGACGCTCGGATTCAGCATCGACGACACCGTCGAAGGTGGCGCCTAATTCCGTCGCAAGCAGCTACTGAGTAACCGCGCCGACCGCCTCCATTTCCGACGTTCCAGACACCAATGATACACAAAGCTGGCATCGCTGTCGGGCTCTTGGTCCTCGTAGCACTTGCCCTGCCAGCCGGAGCACCTGTCCAGATTTCGTACGTCTCCTCGGACAGTATGTCGCCGACAATCGACACCGACGAGGGGTACGTCCTCGTCCCGGTCGAGACAGTTCAGCCCGGAGATGTCATCACGTTCTACTCCGAGGAGCGGTCAACGTACGTAACACACCGGGCGACACAGGTGACTCCTGACGGTATCGTCACCAAGGGCGACGGTAACCCCTCGACTGACCAAGCGTCGGGCTACTCCCTCGTCAGTCCGTCCGACGTGTCGGGAAAACTCCTAACGCTCGGAGGGAGTCTGGTCGTCATCCCGTATCTCGGAACGGTGATCGGGGCGATCACGAGCTACTGGTATCTGGTCGCGGGCGCACTCGCTGCCTACCTGCTGACCAGTTCGGGGTCCGACAGACGGAGGACGCGGAAAAACGTCCTCAGGAGTCGGGAGGTCGTTCTCCCGGTGCTGGTGTTGGTGATCGTTGTGAGTGTCGCGTTCGTCTCGATGGGGGCCGTCGGGCAGACGGAGGTCTACACAGTCACCGAACAGCCGACCCCGCTCCCGTCGACGCTGACGGTCGGCGAGAGCGAAACCGAATCGATCTCACTCCAGATGACAACATCGCCGTTCGCACACGTCGTCACCGAGGCCCACGGAATGGAAATCGTCCGCACGACACTGGAGCCAGGCGTGGCTGACGGCAGCCAACCGCCGGGGGAGGCCGCCGGCTGGCTTCCATGGCAACCGTTCGAGTCGTCGAGCCGGACCGTCGAGACCCGGATTACGGCGCCGGAGACCGCGGGGTCCCACTCGACGAGCATCCGGATACATCCCTACCCTGCGACGCTGCCGGAGGGTATCATCACACTGCTCCACGAGATACACCCGCTGGTCGCGGCGATCGCGACCGTGGTGACCGGCGTCCTGCCACTGTACGTCATCTACTGGCTGCTCGTCGACTCGACAGTGCCGCTTCGGAGCAGTCGAAGTCGGCTTGAGCGCACGTTCGGAGGTCGTCGATGACCCTCGGTCGACGGTCACGCTCGCGGTCTCGAAACGGAGGCGGCAGTTGGGCACTGCTCCTCGTCGTCGGGGTCGTAATCGGGCTTCTCGTCTCCGGGTTCGTGGCCGCACCCTCAGTGGCGTTCACGACTGGCTCGGTCGATCGTGGAGCCGCGGCCCCGGTTGTAGATGACACCGGTGGCTTCCTCGGTATCGATGTCACAGACAGCGTACGGGCAGGCGGTGAGGACCGGCTCGTCACCGTGACGAACCAACTCAATCGAACACTGACTGTCGACGTGTCTGCGTCGGCCGCATTGTCGAACAGTCGAGCAACGCTCGGCCCTGGCGACTCGATTACGACGGCGGCCAGCGTTAGCTGTGAGTCTCCGCAGAGCGAACTGACCGTGACGATTTCCGCGAACGCAAACGGACAGTTCAGCGGGCGTGCCACTCGATCGACGACGGTCGATACGAGCGGCTGTGCGGACTCGACGCTCGTCTTCGGGAACACCGAGATCGTCGATCAGACGACGAGCGCTAAGGGGGGAAAAGCGGAGTACGCCGTCAGCTACACCGTCGCGAACGACACGGGCTCGTTCGATCGGGTCGGAGTCGAGATCAGGAATCTCGACCGGAGTGACGGCGTAATAACCAGAGAGTCGAGTGCACGGAGCGACACGATCAGCTTCAAAAGTGGCGGTCAGCGAACCGGTGAGCGCTTCGAGATCACGGTTCGGCTGTTCGACAGCACTGGCGAGGTCCAGAGCGAACGCATCGTGGTCACGGATAGGGCCGACGGCAGTGGAACGGTGAACGAATCGACGTGAGCTGGGAGAGCGTCGTGATCGTCCGCTGCGGTGAGGCCTCCGACTGACTTACCCGGCGGTAAGTGGCCCGCTCACAGTCGGGTTAGCATACACTTTTTGACACGTATGCCGGTTGTAGTAGTATGAACGAACGGTTCACCGTTGTGAGGTCGATCGGATGACGAGCGACCTTCAGCTTCGAGCAAAATACCTCTGTATCAAGTACTGGCACCGTCTCGTACCGGTACTGCTTCTCGTCGGCGTTATCGCAGTCGGCAGCGTTGCGGCCGGCGTCGCCTCGGAGCCGCAACCACAACCGGTCGCCGTCGAGACCGATTCGATGACCGTCGAGACGACGCTGTCGACGGAGGCGACGGTAACCGGAAACACGTCGTTGTACAATCGGAGCGAGACGCTGACCGATATGCCGGTGTACCTCCGGACGGCAACCCCGGAAGTGGAGTTGATCGCCGTCACGTCGACGCCGGCCGACCGAACCGTCTCGGTCACACAGCAGGTCGTCCTCGAGCTGTCGGCAACGCGGAATGGAGAGGTCTTTTGGCGGGACTCACAGACCCTCGCTATCGATACTCAGGAGGTGACAAACGGCACCGCGCGAACCCGTACCACGCTCGATGTCCAACAGCTCGCCCGCGAACAGCTGTCGAACGTGACCACTGAAGCCGGCGACATCGGTACGATCGAAGCGCAGGTCACGGCCAACGCGCTGTACCACACCGACAGATACAACGGGCAAACGACGGCTGTGGCTCCGCTGACGGTTACCGACCGCGTGTACGAACTGCAGACCCCGCAGCGGGACCAACAGACGAACGTGACAACGATACAGCGGACCGTCGCCGGAGGCGAAACGGCGAGTGGTCTCTTCGGCTCTGGTGGCCGCGTCTCTCCGCGCGATCTGGGAACCAGTCTCGGCGGTCTCGGGGCGATAAGCCTCGCAGTGGGCGTTTGGCACACCAGACGGCAGATCGGTGATTTCGACGAGTTCCGTCGGCAGTACGAACGCGTGCGGTACGTCGAGTGGATCTCTCGGGGAACCATCCCGACGACAGGAAAATACGCTCGTGTCCCGGTCGAAGCGCTGGTCGATCTGGTCGACATCGCCATCGACTCCGAGAAGCGGGTGATTCACGACACCACGAAAGACATCTACGCCGTCGTCGACGGGAACCTCATGTACGAGTACCGTGACGGCGAGGACGGGAATACCGACGAGTTCGGATTCGCCTCGTTTACCGATTCCACACCGTCACAGTCGTTGGATCTGGATCTGGACGCGCTGGATCACGACAGGGACCAGTCGACCGAACGTTGAGACGCCGATAGGAGTTGAAAGCGCGTTGAAACCGTGTTGTCTGAAGGCGGTCGAAGAGTCGTTTTGGGGCCACGAAACGCGTCGATATCGTGTCGGTGAGAGGAAGACTCCGAGTTCAAATCACGGGCGAGGCCCGTTTCGGTTCTCTCGCGGACGGCCCTCCCTCTCAAAGCCGTCGCCGTCGGCCGCAAGCCCGATATCCCTCGCCCTCGATCCACCGACAATGACCTTCGACGAGCTGTTCGACCGCGGCGCAGCGTACGACGCGAGCGCCGAGGCGGTTCGCGCGGCGCTCGCGGAGCGCCGATCGGGCACCGGTGGCGACGACGCAGAGGGCGACATCTCCCCGCTCGACCGCGAGCCGAGCCCCGCCCGCGTCGTCGCCGACGCCGACGTACTCGCGGCGGATCTCCTCGTCGGCGGCGCGGCCCGCGAGGCGCTCGACGCGCTGCGCGCGCACTCGTGGACGACGCTCGTCGCCAGCGACGCCCTCCTCGACGACGCCGAGGCGGTGATCGCCGCGCTCGCGGACTCCGGCCTCGCGGCCGACTGGCGCGACGCGGTCGAGGCGTGGCGCGAGCCGGTCGCGCATCCCCCGGGCGACCACCCGGCGCTGGCGTCGGCGTACCGCGGCGCCGCGATGCAGGTCGTGAGCCTCGATACGTCGCTCACCGGGCCGGGAGCCGCGGCCGGGCTCCGGGACCGGATGGCGGTGAGCGTCCGCGAGCCACGGGCGTTCGCGACCGTGTTCTCGGCCGAGAGCCTCTACCCCGAGGTCGGTAGCGGCGACTACCCCGGCCCCGACCGCGACCCGCGCTCGATGGTCTCGGTCGAGCCGACCGAGGACCAGCATTCATAAACGAGCGCCGACCTGAGCACCGGTAATGACCGATCCGGACGCGGCCGCGGGAGGGTCCGTCGTCGACTGCGACGGCGGTACGCCCCTGCGCGCCGACGGCGGCACGGAGGGCCTCACCGACGGCGACGCCCCGGAGCTCCCGGCCGGCCTCGACGCGGTCCGCGAGGGACTCGTCGACTGGTACGAGGCCGACCACCGCGACTTCCCGTGGCGGCGCACCGAGGACCCGTACGCGATCCTCGTCAGCGAGGTGATGAGCCAGCAGACGCAGCTCGATCGGGTGGTCCCCGCGTGGGAGGACTTCCTCGACGAGTGGCCGACGACCGCCGACCTCGCCGCCGCCGACCGCGGCGACGTGGTCGCGTTCTGGTCCGACCACTCGCTCGGCTACAACAACCGCGCGAAGTACCTCCACGAGGCCGCCGAACAGGTCGAGGACGACTACGACGGCGAGTTCCCGGAGTCGCCCGCGGAACTGCAGGAGCTGATGGGCGTCGGCCCGTACACCGCCAACGCGGTGGCGTCGTTCGCCTTTAACAACGGCGACGCGGTCGTCGACACCAACGTGAAGCGCGTGCTCCACCGCGCGTTTGCAGAAATCCGTAATGCGGACGATCCGGACTACGAAACCGTTGCGAACGCCCTCATGCCGGCCGGAGAGTCCCGAATCTGGAACAACGCGATTATGGAACTCGGCGGCGTTGCTTGCGGGAAGAAACCACGGTGTGACGAGGTAAGTTGCCCGTGGCGCGAGTGGTGTCACGCGTACCAGACCGGCGACTTCACCGCGCCCGACGTTCCCACTCAGCCGAGCTTCGAGGGAAGCCGTCGCCAGTTCCGTGGACGGATCGTTCGGCTTCTCGGTGAACACGACGAGATGGATCTGGACACGCTTGGTCATCGGATCCGAGTGGACTACACACCTGACGGTGAGCACGGGCGAAAGTGGCTGCGAGGTCTCCTTTCGGACCTCGCCGACGACGGTCTCATCCAAGTCGAGGAAAGGGGCGATCAGATAACTGCTCGCCTCCAGTAGTCTGATTTAGGCCCGCTGAACGACTCACATACGAGAAGGCCGATTTTATTTCACACTCTATTTTGTGTCTATGTATTTTGAGCGTCTATCAAGGCGACTTTCGGTAAACCCAATCTCAACGAGTACCTTTATTTCCGTTCAGATTTAGATTCTATGTACGCTAAGCGGCTATGGAGCCCACAAACAAGAAAGACACTAAAAGAAAGAGCCTGTCAACACGTGAATCGCAGGCGCTCTCACGGCTCGCAAGCGAGGGCCAACAGATCATCACCATCGGTGACATCGCGGATGTCATGGACATCCCTCGGAAGTCAGCCAAGGATATGGCGTATACGCTCAAGGAGAAGGGCTGGCTTGAGCGGATCGCGTACGGGAAGTATCTCATCCTGCCGCTCGCTGCGGGTGAGAACGCCGTGTATACCGAACACGAGTTCGTGATCGCGTCCGCACTCGTCAAGCCGATGTACATCGGGTACTGGAGTGCGATGAACCATCACGGGCTTACAGAGCAGCTGTCCCGTACTGTGTACATCGTGACGACAGAACGCGCCCAAGAGCGTGAAATCCACGGGGTTACCTATCAACCGGTGACAGTCACTGAACAGAAGTTCTTCGGCTATCAACCGACTGCGGTTGGGTCTACCCAAGTGAATATTTCGAGTATCGAGAAAACGCTGGTCGATTGCGCTGACCATCCGGAGTTCTGTGGAGGCATCGACGAGCTTGCAAAGGCAATGCAGAACGCGGCAGAAACGCGATGCTCCTGGAAGCGGGTCGTTGAGTATCTGCGGCGAGTTGGGAACGGTGCCGCGACGAAACGAATCGTTTACCTCGCCGACCAGTTGGACATCGGTATGCCGGAGTACGACGAGCTCGTTGCGGACTTCACGACCGGGTACCCGTTGCTTGATCCGACGAGAGAAGCGAAGGGAACCCGCAACAGCACGTACCAGCTCCGCCTGAATGTCGGCCCCGAGTCGTTCCAGCCGGAGGACTTCTCATAATGATTTCCGAAGCGCACCTCCGACGGCTGGCCAGAGAGCTGGATGTTCGACTCGGCTACGCGGAGAAGAACTACGTCAATTCGTGGATCCTCTGGGCGATATACACGAGCCAGTACGGCGATAACCTGCTGTTCAAGGGCGGCACTGCGCTCAGTAAGTTGTACTTCCCGGAGACGTGGCGCTATTCGGAGGATCTTGATTTCGGTGTCGAGGGAGAGTACCAGGGGAGCGAAGCGGAGTTGCGAGACGTATTGGAAGACGCTACCAGAGCCTCCGGCATCGACTTCGAGGTGACCAAACACCGCGAGCTACAGAAAGAAGCGTATCCGACACACTACGTCGATATCGATATCCAGTACAACGCTGTTCTCGGTCACAAGAACACAACGAGTCTGGACGTGATGATCGACGAACACGTGGCGTTCGATTCGGTAAGCCATCACCACAGCTACGAAGATGTCCCCGAATTCGAGTTGGCCGCGTACAGCCTGGAGGAGATTTTCGCAGAGAAGTTGCGAGCGCTCTATCAGCGATCGCAGGCCCGTGACTACTACGATCTCTATCGGATGATTACCGAGACTGACGTTGATGACTCAGTTATTCTTCCAGCATTCACGCGAAAGTGTGAACACGACGGTCTGGACATCGACCTCGGAGATGGACTTCCCGGGGAGAAACGGGATGAAATCCGCGACGGGTGGCAGAATACCCTCCCCGACCTGGTTGCGGATCTTCCCGAGTTCAACCCAGTCTATGACACGCTCGAAGACTACATCAGCTCGATAGTAGACGAATCGTAGCCTAGATAATACCTCTCTGGAGACGGATGGCTGCGTCTTCTCCGGATCTATGGTATCTCTCGCCAACTATCGTGCGTTCGCGGTCCCCGACGACGACGCGGCGTTCGGGCGGGTCGCCTCGCGCGTGATGCCCGACGGCGAGTCACGCGTCTGGAACAACGCGATCATGGAGCTCGGGGGCGTCGCCTGCGGGACGACACCGCGCTGCGACGAGGCCGGCTGCCCGTGGCGCGGGCGGTGTCACGCGTACGAGACGGGCGATTTCACCGCGCCCGACGTGCCCGAGCAGCCGAGCTTCGAGGGGAGCCGCCGGCAGTTCCGCGGGCGCGTGGTCCGGACGCTCGGCGAGTACGACGCGCTGGCGCTCGACGAGCTCGACCCCCGGATCCGAGTCGACTACGCGCCCGACGGCGAGCACGGGCGGGAGTGGCTCCGCGGGCTCGTCGGCGACCTCGCCGACGACGGGCTGGTCGCGGTCGAGGCCGGAGAGGGGGAATCGGACGGCACGGGCGGGGACGTGGTCGTGTCGCTGCAACGGTGAGTCTCCGAGCCCGGGCCCGGCGGGGAACCGTCACCCGTTTATCACCGGAGCCAGAACGCTGACCCATGAGCGAGACCGTCGACTCCGACCTCTACACGCGGACGAAGGCCCTGCTGGAGCCGGGAGACATCGAACTCCGAGGCTGTATCGTCCACACGACGCTCGGCGGGCAGGAGGACTTGGAGATGCACGAGCTCACGGTCGCCATCAACGGCGTCATCGCCGACCACGCCGACAAGGGTGAGGCGTACATCGAGGCCGGCAACGACGATACGAGCTTCTCCTCGAACCAGTTCCAAGGCCTCACCCTCGACGGCGAGGAGTTCGTCTGGGAGTGCCAGCAGCTCCTCCGCGACGGCACCTTCGACCTGGTCTTCTACTACGAGGCCGGCGCCGACCAGGAGGCGCTCGCGGAGGACCTCGCCGCTCTCGACGACGTCGACCGCGTGACGCAGGTGCCCTGACGCGGCGGTCCGGTTTTCGAACCCGTGAGCGACACCGTCCTCATCCCCGGCGGCCGCAACGTGCGCGCGAGTCTTGACACCGCTGCGAGCGACGACGCCCGATCCGATGCGGTCGTCGTCGCCTGCCCGCCGCACCCACAGCAGCGCGGCCACCGCGGCGACGTGCGCCTGACCGCCGCGAGCGACGCGCTGAGCGAGCGCGGGATCGACTGCCTCCGCTTCGACTACGGCGACTGGGACGAGGGGTACGGCGAGAGCACGGACGCCGACAACGCGGTCGCGTGGGCGACCGCGCGCTACGAGCGCGTGGGACTCTTCGGCTTCTCGTTCGGAGGCACGGTCGCGCTCGTGACGGCCGCCTCGCGTCCCGGGCTCGTCGGCGTCTGCGCGCTCGCGCCCACCGCGCGGCTGAATCCCGACGTCGACGCGGTCATCGCCCTCGGCGGGCTCGTCGACCTCGGCGTGCCGACCCGGGTCCTGTACGCGACCCGCGACTCGACGGCCGACTGGGAGCCGGTCGTGAAGCGGGCGGAGGAGCTCGGGATCGAGACGGAGGCGTTCGAGTCGGACCACTTCTTCGTGGGGCGCGCGGGCGACGTGGGGGAGCGCGTGGCGGCGTTTTTCGGAGTGCGGCTGGACGGCGATTGATAACCGAACGCGACTGACGAGGCTGGGGAGGTGTGAGGTGTGGTCGCGGTGCGGTCGGGTGGGGCTTTGGCGGTGGGTACCGTCGATCCGTGTTCTGCTACTTATAACCGAGCGGCTGAGGGTTTGGCGGTGGTCGCCGCGAAATCGGTGAGCGATCCGATCAGTTGTACCCGCGCCAGCGCCGGCCACACTCCTTGCATTTAAAGAAGCGCGTCGGGGGCTCGTCGGCGGCGCCGGTCTGTTTGATCGTGTACCACGCCTCGCCGTGGCCGCACTCGTCGCAGACGACATCGGTCGCGGTCGGCTTCCCCTCGAAGTTCGCGCCCTCCTCGGTCTCGATCACCTCGTCGCCGGTCTGCTCCGTGGTGGACTCGAAGTCGGCGGCGAGCGCCTCGTCGCGCTCGGCGGTGCCGCCGCAGTCGTCGTTCTGACACACCATCTCCCCGTCTTGAGAGACCATCATCGAACCGCAGTCGTCACAGAACTGCATATGTACGCCGCGTACGGCGTCGAGCGGTTTAGCTTCCCTGACTGCGCTCGGGACGAGCAGTGCTATTGAGCAGATCCGTCGCATCTCTTCCTCAACGACGCGGTGATCACTGTCAACGCCCCGGCCGCTCGGCTTTCGGTGATCGACTCCTCCGCGGGGAACACCTCCCCAGCCTCGTCAGTCGTTTACGTATCGACGACGACGCTTCTCGGCGGTCGATAACCCACGTCGCCGACGGCGGTCCGTCACCTCCGTTCCCGCTGGAACCTCGCTCGCGGCGCGCATCACACTTCTGAGAAGGGGGTGTCGTGACCGTCTCGTTTTTATCCGTGGGACGGAGAGACACACGCGATGAACCCGGCGCGGGACCACGACGCGACAGACCGCGACGCCGCCGATCTCGACGACGACTTCGGCTTCGCCGAGCCGTCCACCGACCAGTCGTTCGAAAACGCCCTCGCGAAGGCCCGCGACGGCGACCGCCTCTCCGTCGACGACGCGACCGAGCTGCTCGCGACCGGCACCGACACCGAGGGGATCGACTCGGTCCGGAAGGAGGCCGTCCTCGAAGCCGCCGACCGCCGGCGCCGCGAGGAGGTCGGCGACGAAGTGACGTTCGTCGCCAACCTCAACAACAACGTCACGACCGCCTGCAACACGGGCTGTCTGTTCTGTAACTTCAAGGACTCGGCGCACGCGTTCGAGGCCGACAGCGACGCCGACCACGCCGGCTTCACCAAGACCCCCGCGGAGTCCCGCGAGGTCGTCGAGGACGCGCTCGACATGGGGATCTACGAGGTGTGTTCCGTCTCCGGCCTCCACCCCGCGCTGGCGCTGAGCGAGGAGCACCACGAGATCCTCGCCGGCTACGACGACCCGGCGAGCGAGGTGAACTACAAGCCGCCCGAGCTGTACGCCACCGATCCGGGCACCTACGTCGACCAGCTCGAGGCGATGTCGGTCGGCGGCGTCCACCTGCACTCGATGACCCCGGAGGAGGCGTACCACGCCGCCCGCGGCACCGGCTGGGAGTACGAGCGCGTCTACCGCGAGCTGGCGGCCGCGGGGCTCGACTCGGCGCCCGGCACCGCCGCGGAGATCCTCGTCGACGAGGTCCGCGACGTGATCTGCCCGGGGAAGATCCGCACCGACGACTGGGTGGCGGCGATGGAGGGCGCGATGAACGTCGGCCTCGACGTCACCTCGACGATGATGTACGGCCACGTGGAGACGGTCGCGCACCGCGCACAGCACCTGCAGGTGATCCGCGACCTCCAAGACCGCACCGGCGGGATCACGGAGTTCGTCCCGCTCTCGTTCATTCACCAGAACACCCCCCTCTACCGGCACGGCGTCGTCGACTCCGGCCCCTCGCGTGACGAGGACGAGCTCGTGGTGGCGGTCGCGCGCCTCTTCTTAGACAACGTCGACCACGTCCAAGCCTCGTGGGTGAAGTCGGGCGACGCCCACGGGCTGAAGCTGCTCAACTGCGGCGCCGACGACTTCATGGGGACCATCCTCTCGGAGGAGATCACGAAGCGCGCGGGCGGCGAGTACGGCGAGTACCGGTCGTTCGACGACTACGTCGAGATGATCTCGGCGATCGGCCGCACCCCGGTCGAGCGCTCCACCGACTACCGGACCCGCCGCCGAATCGACCCCGACGACGGCCCGCACGGGCCGCGGCTCGGGCCACGGGCCGACGGCTCTCCCATGCTCCCCGACCGATCGCCGACCGGCTCGGGGCCCGCCGGCGCGTCCG
>NZ_JARANT010000130.1 GCF_029889805.1 Halorubrum sp. Boch-26
GCGCGGTCGGTCGTTGCGGCGAGGCCGTCGCAGCCTCCTTCGAGCGGACGGAGACGGGCCGAATCGACGGCTCGCTCGACGTCGGCGCGGGCTCGATAACCGTCGACGGCGCGGTCGGCGGCGACGTTCGCGCGGCCGCCGACTCGGTCGTTCTCGGCCCGAACGCGGATGTCGGCGGAGAGTTCCGGTACGACGCCGATGAGTTCACCGAGAGCCCGGACGCGACGGTCGCCGGCGGCGTGGTCGAGGACACCGACCTCCGCGGCGACACGGGAGTCGCGTTCGGCTCCGACCTCGCGCCGTCGTGGTTCGGGTCGGTGTACGGTATCGCCGTCAACCTCGTGCTGGGCGCGGTCCTCCTGCTCGCCTTCCCCCGGTTCTCGCGTGACGTCGCCGCCCGCGTCGGCGGCGACTCGCTCCGCAGCGGCGGCGTTGGACTGCTCGCGCTGATCGGGACGCCGATCCTCCTCGTCCTCGTGGCGATCACGGTCGTCGGGATCCCGCTGGCGCTCGTCGGCGTCGCGGCGTACCTCGCCGCGATCTGGGTCGCCTCCGTGTACGGCCGGTACGCCCTCGGGTCGTTGATTCTCGACCGACTCGGTAGGCCGAACCGGTGGATCGCGCTCCTCGTCGGTGTCATCGGGGTCGCCGCGATCGGCCTCGTACCGTGGGTCGGCGGCCTCGCGGATCTCCTCGTGTTGCTGCTCGGACTCGGCGCGCTCGCGCTCGCCCTGCGCGGCCGGTACCGCGGCGGCGACACTGGGACCGCTCCCGATCAGCGGACCGTCAGCGCGGACTAACTGCGGTGTGCGGAGCAGCGCTCGGGGACGACGCCGTCACGTCTGCTTCCGGCAACCACCGCCAGGGGACCAAGGCCTTTCTCACGGCCGCTCGAATCGGGTTCCATGAACGACTTCGAGTACCGGTACGGCGCCGTTTCATCCCCGATCGTGACCCCGTTCGACGCCGACGGCGACGTCGACGCCGACGCGCTCGCGAGCCACGTCTCGACCCTCGTCGACGCCGGTCTCGACGGGATGGTCCCCTGCGGTACCACGGGCGAGTTCGCCAGCCTCACCGACGCCGAGCGCCGGACGGTGATCGAGACGACGGTCGAGGCGGCCGACGGCGGCGTCCCCGTGATCGCGGGCGCGGCGGACACGACCGTCTCGGGTGTTCTCGACCGGCTCCGGGCCGCGAATGCGGCCGGCGCGGACGCGGGGCTGATCACCCTCCCGTACTACCACACCTCGACGGCGCCGGCGGGACAGCGGGCGTTCCTCGACGCGGTCGCCGACGACGCCCCCCTCCCGGTGTTCCTCTACGACATCCCGTCGACGGTCGGCGAGCCGATCGACCCCGACGTCCTCGCCGCCGTCGCCGAGCGCGAGGCGATCGTCGGGCTGAAGGACACCAGCGCCGACATTTCGTCGATCGACACCGCCGTCGACCGCACCCCCGAGGGATTCACCGTCTTCCAGGGCGTCGACGCCCTGCTGTACCCGAGCGCGTCGCTCGGCGTCGACGGCGGGATAAACGCGCTCTCGCAGGTGATCCCGGAGGTCTTCGTCGCCCTCGGCGAGGCGCTCCGCGCCGGCGACGACGAGCGCGCGTTGGCGCTCCACCGCCGGGCGATCACCCCGCTGTTCGACCGGTGCGGTGACCACGGGTTCGCACCCGCAACGAAGGTCGCGGCCGCGCACCGCGGGTTCATCCCGGACCCCCGGGTCCGACCGCCGCTCACGCTCCCGGACGAAACGGCCAGAGAGGCGATCGCCGCCGACGTCGACGCGTCGCTGGACGTGGTGTGAGGCCACCAGATCCGACTGTTCACCCCCCGTCCACCGGCGTCCCGTCGGCCTCCTTCGGGCCCTCCGAGTCGAAGACGACGACGTCGCCGGCGGCCCGCTCGGCGGCCGTCGGGTCGTAGGTGTCGCGCACGCTGATCGCCTCCTCCAGCTCGCGGACCGCGCGCTCCTTGAGCGACGCCGCCAGCGCCTCGGCGTCCTCGCGCGAGATGTCGCGGCCGAGCCCCTCGCACTCGTGGGCGCGGACGACCCCCTCGGCGTCGACCGCCTCGCCCATCGGCTGGCTCGTCCCGTCGAGCGCGACGCTGAACGGGTAGGTCCGACAGATGAGCGGCCGGGAGTCGTGGACCGCGCAGGCCCCCCGCCCGTCCCTCTCCTCGTAGAAGGTGCAGTCGCCGCAGTCGTCGGTCGCGAGCGCCCACTCGAACGTTTCGCCGGCGGGCTCGCCGTCGTCGCCCTCGGAGAGCCCGAACGGCATCGGGCGGGCCACGTCGCGCCAGTCGTACGAGTCGCCGACCCGCTCCTCGGCCGCGGCCGCGACCTCGCGGATCTCGCCCGGGAAGACGGTGGCCGTGTGAGGCTCGCGGTCGGCGGGGTCGGCGTCGCCGCCGTGACATCCGTCGTCGCTCTCGCCGCTCCCGTCGCTCTCGCCGCTCTCGCTGACCCCCTCCCCGGCCGGCGCGCCGCCGGGTTCGTCGGGCGCGTAGCCCGTACAGCAGCCGCCGCAGCGCGTGCACTCGAAGCCCATCGCCTCGATGGCGTCGGCGAGGTCGTCGACGTCGAGCTCGCGGGCCCGCGAGAGCTCGGCTTCGAGCGGTTCCATGGGGGTCGCTTGCGGCGCGGTCGGGTTAACCTCGTCCCTTCACGGGATGCGTGGGTCGCGACGCGGGAAGGCGGCCCCGCTCCGCGCCGAAGGAGCGAAGTGCGGCCGGCCCCTACGAGTCGGGCGTGAAGGAGTACGAGCGGAAGGGGCTCTTAGAGCGGGTCAACCGCGAGGCCGCGACGGTGGGCGCGGACATCCCCGAGGAGATCGAGGTCCAGGAGGAGGAGATCGACCTCAGGTCGTTCGTCTTCGAGATCAAGCGGCGCGACTCGGTCCCGCCCGGCGAGCGCGACCGCGTCGAGCGGGCGAAGCGGAACCTCAGGCGAGAGCGGTTAGCGCGGCTCGAATCCATCGAGGAGAACGAGGTGAGCTACGAGCGCGGCGAGGAGCTCGCGGCGTCGATCATCGGCATCGACCGCGCGCTGGAGGCGTTAGAGGGGCTCGACGCCCCCGCCCCGGAGACCGAGGCGCAGCGCCAGAAGGCCGCCGACCGCAAGCGCTGGATGAGCTTCCTGAAAAAGGCGCTCGGGCGCGACGACGCCGGCGGAGCGAGCGGACGGACGCGTTTTTAAATGCGTTTTCGGGGACGGTTCCGAACGCGACGGTCGACCCGGAACTACTCGTCGCCGTCGGCCGGCTTGAACACCAGTCGGTAGTCGTAGTACCGACCCCCGTATCGGACCATCTCGGAGTCGGTCAGTCGGGGAGCCGCGTCCTTCCGGATGTCGCCGTCGAGGTACGGCCGCTCGTGCAGGGCGCTGAGGACCTCTTCGTAGGCGTCGGAGTACGGGTGCGACTCCTCGTACCCGCCTTGTGTGGCCCGCACGATCACCTCTCGGGCGTCGGCGGAGAGGTCGTCCTCGGCGACGCGCGGGCCGACCTCGTGCGTCCGGAGGATCGCTTCCATCCGCTCGGGCGACGACGCGACCACCTCGCCCGTGGCGCGGTACACCGGTTCGTAGAACCGCTCTCGGTCGACCGCGAGGCGATACGCCGTGTCCCGATACGAGACGCGGTTCGGCCCGTCCGCCGCGAGCAGCGCGCTCGCCTCCACCGCGTCCTCGTTTCGGTAGACGTAGCCGCCGCGTTCAACGAGTCCGACCGGGATTCCGCCGACGTTCCCCCGCGCCCGCGCCGCGAAGTGGGCGATCTCGACGGCGCGCCGATCGCCCGTCGGAAGCGTCTCCGCGTCGACGACCGCGGTGTCGCTCTCCCCGGTGTCCTCGGTGTCGTTCTCTCCGGCGCCCTCGGCGTCGCGCTCCTCGACGCCGAACAGTCGGAGGACCGGGCGAGTCGTCTCCGCCTCGTCGACGACGACCGAGCCCAGTCGGTAGTACGTTCCCTCGTGAACGGCGTGTGTCGGATCCTCGTCGGTCGAGAAGAACGGCTTCCGATACTGGACGGTGTAGGAGTCGCCCGCGCGCACGGCCTCGAACGCCGCCTCGTCCCACCGAGGCGACGTCTCGTCGGAATCGACGACGGCGCGTTCCCGGAGGGTCTCTCCGACCTCGTCGACGGCGAGCCGCAGGACGCGGACGCGCTCGCTGTCGCCGGGGCCGGCGGTCACCGACCCGTCCAGACAGCCGCTCATCGCGCCGAGCGCCGCGGCGAGTGCCCCGGCGAGGACCCGGCGGCGGGAGGAGTTCAGGTCGCTCATACGGGCGCTTCGTCGGGGTGAAATAAATGCGTCCGTGTGACCCAAAGAGCCGCTGTAGTCTCCGACGAGCGCGCGCCGCCGTCGACGCGCGCTCGCGGTTCGCTCCGACCCGACCGTCCCGCCTCAGTTCCCGGTGAAGTCGATCCGCGAGTCGCCGCTGTCGCCGTCGCGGCGCGAGTGGCCGAGCCGGACGAACTCGTAGGCGTCGTCGGCGAGGTAGACGCCGTCGCCGTCGACGGTCACGTCGACGCCCTCCAGCACGGCGCCCTCGCAGGGGCCGAAGTTGCAGTAGCCGCCGTCGGCCTCGAAGGTGGCGCCGTGCTTCTGACAGAACACCTCGCCGTTGCGGACGAACGCCCCGTCGTCCTTGTCGAGTCGCACGTCGGTCCAGTGCTGACAGTAGTTGCGGAACGCGCGCACCTCGCCGGCCGCCCGCGTGAGGACCGCCTCCGCCTCGGGGGTGCCGTCCTCGGCCTCGCCGATGTCGCCCTCCCCCTCGTCGACGCTCTCGGGGTCGACGGGCCGCAGCGTCACGAGCAGCGTGCTGTCCTCGGGAACCTCCTCGACGGCGGCGATCCGACGGTCCGCGTTCATACGTGGTGGTGGGATACGGCGGGTTTGAACGCTGTGATAGCGGCGGAGATCAGACTCGAACGTCGAATCTCGTCGAAGGAGTACCAACGGCGACCACCTCCAAAGCCCCAGCCGCTCGCTTATAAATAGAACACTGTGGATCAACGGCGACCACCTCCAAAGCCCCAGTCGCTCGCTTATAAATAGAACACTGTGGATCAACGGCGACCACCTCCAAAGCCCCAGTCGCGAGGCGGACGCACGCTCGCTGCGCTCCTCAGTCGCTCACTTCGTTCGCTCCCTGCGGTGCTTACGTCGCCTGCGACCGCCTCGCGACTGCCCCTTTGAGTCCCGCCCGACCGCACCGCAACCGCACCGCAACCGCGCCTCACGCCTCCCCAGCCTCGTCGCTCGCTTCGCTCGCGACTCCCTCGCACCGTCGTCGCC
>NZ_JARANT010000131.1 GCF_029889805.1 Halorubrum sp. Boch-26
CTGTTGGGTATATGTGACTGGGCGTGGCACCGGTAGCGTCGGGCGGCGTCGGCGGGGTGGTCGCGCCACCAGTCGACGACGACCGGCGTCCGCGCCAGCGTTCCCGCGAGCGTCGCGGCGATCCCCGGCGTTGGCGGGCTGTTGACCGCGTGGACGACGTCGGGGTTCGCCCGGCGGAGCGCGAGCGGGAGCCGCGCCGCGAACGCCGTCGGCGACGGGTCCGCCGTCACCGAGCGGTACTCGATCCCACCCTCCTCGAACGTGTCGTGGTCGCCGCCCCACCAGCGCGCGCAGAGCCACACGACCTCGTGGCCGCGGGCGGCGAGCCCGCGGGCGACCCGCCGCGTCCGCGCCCGGGCCGGCGTGTCGCCGTGGCCCGGAGCGAGAAGCGAGACGAACGCGACGCGCATACGCCGACCGGACGGCGGGCCCGGATAAAAAGACACGGCATCGCGGCGGGGCCGAGCGGGAGCGCGCGTTCCGCGCGGAGACGACGCGGAGACGCCGAGGCGGCCCGCTCGCCGCCCGTTTCGCACCCGAAACTGTTTCACACCGCGGCCGGAATCGGACCCCATGCACCGCTACGACATCGAACGGTACCTCAACGTGCGGAACGCCGGCGGGGCGGACCTCGGTCCCCACGGGCGGCTCTCCTTCCTGTTAAACGCGACCGGCACCGGGCAGGTGTGGTCGGTCGACGAGCCGCTCGGGTGGCCCGAACAGCACACGTTCTTCGAGGAGTCGGTCTCCTTCGTCGACTCCTCGCCGGAGCGCGCCGAGGCCGTCTTCGGGATGGACGAGGGGGGTAACGAGCGCGCCCAGCTGTACCGACTCAACTACCAGTCCGGCGAGATCGTCGACCTCACCGACCGCCCCGAGGCGAAACACCGGTGGGGCGGCTGGGACTCCGAGGGCGACCGCTTCGCGTTCGCTTCGAACCGGCGCGACGAGTCGGTGTTCGACGTGTACGTCCAAGACCGGGACGCGACCGGCGACGGCGCGGAGCGAGTGTACGAGGGCGACGGCTGGCTCTCGGTCGCCGGCTGGTCGCCGAGCGACGACCGCCTGATCGTCCACGAGGCGCAGTCCTCGTTTAACCACGACGTGTACACGCTCGACGTCGCGAGCGGCGGCCTGACCCACCACACGCCCCACGAGGGCGACGTGCGGTACGGCAGCCCGGAGTGGGGACCGGACGGCGACTCGCTGTACCTCGTCACCGACCGCGACAGCGACACGCTTCGCCTAGAGCGGCTGGACCTCGCGAGCGGGGAGTTCTCCGTGGTCGCGTCCGGGGAAAGCCCGGGGCGCGGAAGCGGCGCGAGCGCGGGCGACGACGGCGGCGGCGACGACGCCCGCGCCAAGCCCGGCGGCGACGACGGCTGGAACGTCGACGGCGTCGCGGTCCACGAGGAGTCCCGCCGCGTCGTCTACTCGCGAAACGTCGACGGCTACACCGATATCACGGTCGGCGAGCTGGTCGAGCCCGATCGGATCGACCCCTTCCCGGCCCCCGATCTCCCCGAGGGCGTCGCCGGCGGCGTGAGCTTCGGGCCGGACGGCGACCGCTTCGCGATCACCGCGACCGGGAGCACCCGCAACGCGAACGTCTACGTCGTCGACGCGACGACCGGCGAGACGGAGCGCTGGACCGCCGCCTCGACCGCCGGGATCCCGCCGGACACGTTCGTCGAGCCCGAGCCCGTCCACTATCCCACCTTCGACGGCCGAGAGATCCCGGCGTTCTTCTCCGTTCCGGAGACGGAACCGCCCGAAGGCGGCTACCCCGTCGTCGTG
Organism: Halorubrum sp. Boch-26; assembly: GCF_029889805.1. Lineage (GTDB taxonomy): Archaea > Halobacteriota > Halobacteria > Halobacteriales > Haloferacaceae > Halorubrum. The sequence continues at coordinate 1,798 of NZ_JARANT010000131.1, forward strand.
GACATCCACGGCGGCCCCGAGTCTCAGCGCCGGCCCTCGTTCGCCTCGGTGAAGCAGTACCTGCTGAACAGCGGGTACGCCGTCTTCGAGCCGAACGTCCGCGGCTCGTCGGGATACGGCAAGGCGTACGCCGCGCTCGACGACGTGGAGAACCGGATGGACTCGGTCGCGGACCTCCGGGCCGGCGTCGAGTGGCTCCACGACCACCCCGAGGCGGACCCCGACCGCGTCGTCGCGATGGGCGGCTCCTACGGCGGGTTCATGGTGCTCGCCGCGCTCACCGAGTACCCCGACCTGTGGGCCGCCGGCGTCGACGTCGTCGGCATCGCGAACTTCGTCACCTTCCTGGAGAACACCGGCGACTGGCGCCGATCGCTGCGCGAGGCCGAGTACGGCTCGCTGGCGGACGACCGGGAGTTCCTGGAGTCGATCTCGCCGATCAACAACATCGATCAGATCGCCGCGCCGCTGTTCGTCCTCCACGGCGAGAACGACCCGCGGGTGCCCGTGGGCGAGGCCGAGCAGATCGTCGAGGAGGCGCGCGAGCAGGGCGTCCCGGTCCGCAAGCTGATCTTCGACGACGAGGGCCACGGCTTCGCGAAGCTGGAGAACCGCATCGAGGCGTACCGCGAGATCGTCGACTTCCTCGCCGAGCACGTCTGAGATCGAACGGTCGCCCGCGGAGGGATCGTCTCGGTACTTCGATTATGCCACCCGGATGCGGCCACTTATTTATACGCGGCAGATAACCACCGTGTTATGGGAATTCTCGACGCCTTCGGCTCGTTAGCCAGCGCATTGCTCGCCGGGTTCGTCATGCTCGCGTTCGCCGTCTTGAGCCTGTTCGTCACGGTGTTCGTCGTGGACGTCGCGGCGTCGATCGCCGGGCTGAGTCCGGCCGACGGGTTCGTCGTCCTCGGCGCGACAGTCCTCGCCGGAACGGCGATCCTCGCCGGCGGCGTCGGCTTCGCGACGCCCGAGGACAGCGCGTAACGACTGTACGTCGGTCGATTTTGCGGATCGGTTCTTTATAAGTTGTCGACGGCAACCGTCGACGAACTCCCAGACTCACCAGCCGCTCGCTTATAAACGATTGATACGAGATCGACGGTGGGGGTCCCTGAAGCCCCAGCCGCTCACTTATAAATAATTGATGTCAGATCGGCGGAGAACACTTCCAAAGCCCCAGCCGTGAGAGGGGCGCACGCTCGCTGCGGTCCTCAGTCGGTCGTTATCACTCCCTCCTTACGGTCCTTGCGTCGCCTGCGCCCCTCTCACGGCTGCCCCTTTGAGCCCCACCCCGCACCGCTCCGCACAGCACCTCACACCTCCCCAGCCTCGCGGCTCACTACGTTCGCCGCGTCCCTCGCGCGCGCTCCTCGCGGCCTACCGGCCGCTCGGAGGCACGCGCCACCGCTGTCATTTAAAAGTGCGTCGTCGCTCGTCTACCAGTCCGGGCCGAAGTCCGGGTTCAGCTGGCGGTCGGTCCGGCCGAGGGTGTCGATCTCCTCGACGTCCTCGGCGTCAAGTTCGAGCCCGAGGCTCGCCCAGTTGTCGGCGATGTGGTCCTCGCCCGTCGCCTTCGGGATGGCCGTGACGCCCTTCTCGCGGAGCCACGCGAGGCTCACCTGTGCCGCGCTGACGCCGTGCTTCTCGGCGATGTGGGTGATCGCCGGGTCGTCGAGCACGTTCCCGCGGGCGAGGGGGGAGTACGCGACGAGTTCGACGCCGTTGGCGTCGGCGTACTCGCGCAGCTCCTCCTGCCGGAGCAGCGGATGCATCTCCACCTGGTTCGCGAACGGCGCCTCGCCGAGCGCGTCGGTCGCGGCGTCGAGGTGTTCGGGCTCGAAGTTCGAGACGCCGATCCGGTCGACGAGTCCGTCGTCGCGGAGCTCCGCGAACGCGGGCAGCGTCTCCGCGGGGTCGTACGCCCCCGCCGGCCAGTGGACGTACAGCAGGTCGACGTGCTCGGTGCCGAGCTTCTGGAGGCTCTCGCGCGTTGACGCGGCCACGTCCTCGGGCGCCAGCTGGTTGATCCACACCTTCGTCGCGAGGAACACGTCGTCGCGGTCGACGTCGGCCGCGGCGATCCCGTCGCCGACGGCGGCCTCGTTGCCGTAGATCTGGGCGGTGTCGACGTGGCGGTAACCGGTTTCGAGGGCCGTCTTGACGGACTCGGTACACTGCGCGGGGTCGTCGTTCTCCCACGTGCCGAGCCCGAGCACGGGCATCCCGTCGCGGGTCGGTGCGTCGAAGGACCGCTGTCGCTGTGACATGACCGAGCGTAGTCGCGTGAGGGGAAAGTCGGTTGCGGTTCCCGCCCCCCGATCGGTCCGCGTTCCCGGTTGTCGGTTCGCGAGAAACGACGGGCGATACTTCACGGCCGAGCTTCGAGTATCGACGTGGGAATGGTGAGCTACTACGACTGGCTGCTCGGGGCAATCGCCGCCGCGATGATCGTCGGTGCAGCGGCGGGTGTACACCCCGCCGTCGCCCTTCATCAGGGGCTCGCCAGCGGGAGCCTCGTGTCAACGCTCATTCTCTATGAGGTCCTCTTCCGAAATCCGCCGACCGAACCGACCGGCTCGCCGACCGTTGCGTCGGCCGTTGTCGGGGTCGGGTGGCTCCTTACCGTCGTGCTGACGTACTGAGGCGTGGCCTCCCGTCGGCCGTCACTCCAGCAGCGCCCGCGAGGAGTTCGTCACGACGAGCAGGCTGGACGCCCCCATCGCGACCGCGGCGAAGAGCGGGTTCAGGAGCCCGGTCACCGCGAGCGGGATGGCGACCGCGTTGTAGAGGAACGCCCAGCCGATGTTGCCCTTCACGCGCCGCCCCGCGGCTCGCGAGAGCTCGAAGACGGTCGCGACCGAGCCGAGGTCGTCGTCGACGATCGCCACGTCGGCGGCGTCGGCCGCCATCGCCGTCCCCCCGCCGAGCGCGATCCCGAGGTCCGCGGCGGCGAGCGCCGGCGCGTCGTTGGTCCCGTCGCCGACCATCACCGTCAGCCCGCTCGCCTTCAGCCGCTCGATCGTCTCGGCTTTCCCCTCGGGCGGGACGCCCGCGAACACGGAGGCGACCGCGTCGTGCTCGCTGAAGACGGTCGCCGCGCGCTCGTCGTCGCCCGTCAGCACGACCACGTCGACGCCGGCGTCGTCGAGCGCGGTCACCGTCTCCGCCCACCCCTCGCGCAGCTCGTCGCCGACCACGACGACGCCCTCGGCGGCGCCGTCGCGCCCGACGGCGACGGGGACGCGTCCAACGTCGCGCGCCTCGGCGACCGCCGCCCGGACCGCGTCGGGGACCGTCCAGCCGCGCTCGTCGAACAGGGCGGGGTGTCCGACGACCACCTCGACGCCGTCGACGACGCCGGAGACGCCGCGGGCGTGGCTCTCGAAGTCCTCGACGGCGAGCGTCTCGCCGGAGCCGTCTCCGTCGTCGCTACCGGCGGCCGGCTCGGACCCGGCGGCCGGCTCGGGCGACTCGGCCGTTCCGCCGTCGGCGAC
>NZ_JARANT010000132.1 GCF_029889805.1 Halorubrum sp. Boch-26
CCGCGCGCTCGGTTCTGAGTTTACTAGACTGGAGGGCGACGACGGGGAGGGCGAGGGCGACGACTCCGGCGACGACTCCGGCAGCGACCGGCTCCCGGGCGACGGCCTGCTCACCGGCGCGGCGGAGTTCGAGGGGCGCGATGTCCACTTCATGGCCAACGACTTCACCGTGAAGGCGGGGTCGATGGCGGCGAAGGGCGTCGAGAAGTTCCTCCGGATGCAACAGCGCGCGCTGAAGACGGGCCAGCCCGTGCTCTACCTGATGGACTCCTCCGGCGGCCGGATCGACCAGCAGAGCGGCTTCTTCGCCAACCGCGAGGGGATCGGGAAGTACTACTACAACCACTCAATGCTGTCGGGCGCGGTCCCGCAGATCTGCGTGCTGTACGGCCCCTGTATCGCCGGCGCCGCCTACACCCCCGTCTTCGCCGACTTCACGGTGATGGTCGAGGGGATGTCCGCGATGGCGATCGCCTCGCCGCGGATGGTGAAGATGGTCACCGGCGAGGAGATCGAGATGGCCGACCTCGGCGGTCCGCGCGTCCACGCCGAGGAGTCCGGCTCCGCCGACCTCGTCGCCCGCGACGAGGAGCACGCCCGCGAACTGGTCGCCGACCTGATCGGCTATCTCCCCGACAGCGCCGGCGAGAAGCCTCCGAAACGGGAGACGAGGCCCCCCGCATTCTCCCCGGAGGGAATCGACGAGCTGATCCCGGAGTCGCCGAACCGCCCGTACGACGTGCGCGACCTGCTCGACCGGGTCGCCGACGCGGAGTCCGTCTTCGAGCTGAAAGAGGGGTACGGCCCGGAGATAGTCACGGCGTTCTGCCGGATCGACGGGCGTCCCGTCGGCGTCGTCGCCAACCAGCCGACGGAGCGGTCGGGCGCCATCTTCCCGGACGCGGCCGAGAAGGCGGCCGAGTTCATCTGGACCTGCGACGCCTACGAGATCCCCCTGTTATACCTCTGTGACACGCCGGGGTTCATGGCCGGCTCGCAGGTCGAGAAGGACGCGATCTTGGAGAAGGGGAAGAAGATGATCTACGCCACCTCGTCCGCGACGGTCCCGAAGCAGACCGTCGTCACCCGGAAGGCGTACGGCGCGGGTATCTACGCGATGGGCGGGCCCGCCTACGACCCCGAGAGCGTGATCGGGCTCCCCTCCGGCGAGATCGGTATCATGGGCCCCGAGGCCGCGATCAACGCCGTCTACGCCCGGAAGCTCGCCGAGATCGACGACCCCGAGGAGCGCGCGGAGACGGAGGCGCGGCTCCGCGAGGAGTACCGCGAGGACATCGACATTCACCGGATGGCCAGCGAGGTCGTCATCGACGAGATCGTGGCCCCGTCGACGCTCCGCGAGGAGCTCGCGGCCCGGTTCGCGTTCTACGAGGACGTGGAGAAGGACCTGCCGGACAAGAAACACGGGACGGTTATTTAAGAACTGACGGGCGGGGAGGCGGACGATTTCATAAAGCCGCGATCCACTCGGCGCCGAGGAGCTCGGCCGCGCTCCCGAAGCCGAGCGCCACCGCGATCCCGACCGCCAGCAGCGCGCCGACGTACGCGGCGGAGCCCACCAGCGACGCGGCGGCGAACCGCGGAGCGGAGACGGACGAGGCGTTCGCGGTCGGGACGGCGAGCCAGCCGCGGGTGCCGGGGACCGCGTTCGAGGCCGCCACCGCGGGGAGTCCCCACCGGTCGAACCAGCGGCCCGCGCCGTCGATCGCGCTGTCGCTGACCGGAACGAGGGGGAGCGCCGTGGGGTCCGCGTCGAACCGGCGGACGGCGACGAAGACGACCGACTGACCGACGGTCGCGCCGAGCACCGCCGCGGCGAACACCGGCAGGACCGCGATCGCCTCGACGCCGACGGCGACCACCGCGGCGACGAACAGCGTCCGCGCCGGGAGCACCTTCCCGACGAGAGCGCCTTCGAGCGCGAACACGGCGAACACCGCGACGGCCCCGTAGCTGTCGACGAGGGCGAGCGCGGTCGCAGCGTGAGCGCTGAACACGCTCTCCATCGGCCGGCTACACGTAAAGCTCTTACACTGTGTGCAGTGCTCTCAGCACTCATACAGACGTCTAATCCGATTATCCGACATCTCTTCACCCTCGATGGACGCCGAGCGGTCGGGGTGGGTATTTATCGACCGCGTCCGCACGTGTCATCCATGATAGACGTCGGCCGCAAGGCGCCGGACTTCATCGCCCCCGCGGTCACGGGCGAGACGGCCGCGGAACTGGAGCTGTTCCGGGTCGTCGACGGCCACGCGGCGGTCGTGCTCTGTTTCGCCCCCGCGAACTTCGTGCCCACCTGCACGGCCGAGTTCGCCGCCGTGCGGGACGCGGGCTGGCACGAGCGCGACGACCTCGCCGTCGTCGCGCTCACCGGCGACTCGCTGTACGCGGGGTTCGCGTACGCCGACCGGTTCGAGCTCCCGTTTCCCGTCGTCTCCGACTTCCACGGCGGGGTCGCCGACTCGTACGGCCTGGTCGCGGAGTCGTGGGAGGGGCACTCCCAGATTCCGCGCCGCGCGACCGTCGTGGTCGGCGGGGACTGGACCGTCCGGTTCGCCGAGGCGACGACGGACGCGCTCGACCGGCCGTCCCCCTCGCCCGTCCAGAACGCGACCGCGGCGCTCCGCGACCTCGGCGTCGACGCCGACCGCCCGCGAGTGAACTACGACGGCCCGTGGTGAACGACCGGCCGTGGTGAGGGCGTCGAACGGGTCGCCGTAGCTGGTCGAACGGGTCGCCGTAGTTATTTGACGCCCCCGCGCAGACGTCCCGACATGGAAGCCGCTCTCGCGGAGTACCTCGACGAGTTCACGCGCCGGGACTGGGAGACGCTCGATCCGGAGGCCGTCACGGACCCTGTTCGGATCGCCGTCGTCGGCCTCGGCTGGTTCGCTCGCGACTGGGCGCTGCCGGGCATCGCCCGGTCGGCGTACACCGAGGCGACCGTCGTCACCGACATCGACGCCGACGCGGTCGAGGCGGTCGCCGCCGAGCGCGACGTGACCGGCGTCACCCCGAACGAGTTCCGGGCCGGTGCCGCCGCCGACGAGTACGACGCGGTGTACGTCGCGACGCCGAACGCCACCCACTTGGAGTACGTTCGGGCCGCCGCGGCGCAGGGGAAGGCGGTCCTCTGCGAGAAGCCGCTGGAGGCGACGCCGGACCGCGCGCGCCGGCTCGTCGAGGCGTGCGACGACGCCGACGTGCCGCTGATGGTCGGCTACCGGATGCAGACCGACCCCGCCGTCCGTCGGCTCCGCGACCTCCTCGACGCGGGCGTCGCCGGCGACGTGGTCCACGTGCACGCGACGATGTCGCAGACGATGCTCGGCGAGCTCGGCGGCGACGACGACCAGTGGCGGCTCGACCCGGAGCTGTCCGGCGGCTGCGCGCTCATGGACCTCGGCGTCTACCCGCTCAACACGACCCGGTTCGTACTCGGTTCGGACCCGGTCCGCGTCTCCGGGCGGACCCGTACGCGCCACGAGGCGTTCGCCGACGTCGACGAGGACGCCACGTTCCGGCTGGAGTTCCCGGGCGGCGTCGACGCGCTGTGTTCGGTGAGCCAGAACGCACAGCACGCGAGCCGACTGGAGGTCACCGGGACGGACGCCAGACTACTCTTAGACCCGGCATTCTACGAGCGGGAGGACCGCGGGTTCGCCGTCGTCCGCGACGGCACCCGCGTCGACGTCGACTTCGACCAGGTCCACCAGATCGAAGAGGAGTTCGCGTACTTCGGCCACCAGCTGCTGGCGGGCGAGCCGTTCCACCCGGACGGCGAGCACGCGCTTGCGGACGCGCGCGCCCTCGACGGGATCTACGAGTCGGCCGAGACCGGCCGCCCGGTGACGCTCGACGAGGACGCGGAGTGACTCCGGGCCGCGTCGCTCGCTGAGCGCGGGCCCTCCTACTGCTCGATCCCGTACACGTCGCTCGTCCAGTCGCGGGCCGGGGTGTCGTACACCGGCTCGTCGCGGTCCTGTTCGTCGAGCCGCCGCCGGTCGGCCGCGTCGAGCTCCCAGTCGAGGTCGGCGTTCGCCCGGACGTGGTCCGGCGTCGACGACCGCGGCAGCGGGACCACGCCGTTGTCGACCGCCCACCGGAGCACGACCTGCGCGGGGCTCCTGTCGTATTTGTCGGCGAGCTCGGCGACGACCTCGTCGTCAAACACGTCCGTCCGCGCGAGCGGCGCCGCCGCCTCGATCACGGTGTCGGACTCGCGGCAGTAGTCGACGAGGTCGGGGCGCTGGAGCCACGGGTGGAACTCGATCTGGTTGACCGCGATCGGGACGTCCGAGACGTGGTGCGCGCAGCTGAGCTGATAGGCGCTGAAGTTCGAGACGCCCACGTCGCGGACGAGCCCCCGATCGCGGAGCTCCGCCATCGCTCGGAGCGTCTCGCGCAGCGAGATCGCGGGGTTCGGCCAGTGGACGAGGTATAAATCGAGGTAGTCGGTGCCGAGCCGTTCGAGCGACGCCTCGCAGGAGTCGATCAGCGACTCGTAGTTGAGGTTCTTCGCGAGCACCTTCGAGGTGAGGAACACCTCGTCGCGGTCGTACTCCGCGAGGACGCCGCCGATGACTTCCTCGTTGTGATACCCCTCCGCGGTGTCGATGTGCGCGTAGCCGGCGTCGAGCGCCGCGCGGACGCTCTCGGCCGTCTGGTCGTCGTCGAGGTCGTACGTGCCCAGGCCGAGCGCCGGCAGCTCGGCGCCGCTCGGGAGCGTCTTCGTTGGAACGGTCACACGTCACGGGTTCGGCGGATCGCCGATTGAAACTACCGGTCGGGGAACATCGGATCTGTTGAAACTCTCAGCGAGTGATCCATTCTGATACTGCTACGGTCAGTACGGACATAGCGGTGTTCGATAGCGGGAGTGGGTGTCACAGTCGTCGGCAGTGAAATAGTATTTAAGAGGATACGAGCGACGGCGACGATCGCTTATAAATGAACGCGGTGCGGTGGCGCACGCCTTCGAGCGCCCGCAGGGTGCGAGGAGCGCGTGCGAGGGAGGCGGCGGGCCGGCGCGGCCCCGCCCACGCCGGCCCACCGCCGGGGCAGGGGAGGCGGATGGGGCGGT
>NZ_JARANT010000133.1 GCF_029889805.1 Halorubrum sp. Boch-26
TAGTTTTTTAGGTGTAAACAATACACCCCCCACCAAACAGCAAAACAAAAACGCGCCCTTCTCGTCGCCGCCGACGCTCCCGTAGACGACCGACTGGCCGCCGAGGTCGACGAGCCCGACCGCGACGTTCGCCGCGCTCCCGCCCCCGGACTGTTCGAGGCGGTCGATCCGGGTCTCGCCGTCCGGCTCCGGCAGCCGGTCGACGTGGATCGTCACGTCCCAGTTGATGTGGCCCGCGGCGATCACCTTCGGGACGCGGCCCGACTCCTCTGGCGCGAGGTCGGGGTCCTCGTCAACCGGGTCGGCGTCGCCGGTCGATCGGGTGCCGTCGGGGGAATCAGAGTCGTCGGCCTCCCACTCGGAGACCTCCTCGTCCCACTCCGCGACCTCCTCGTCCCAGTCCTCCCCGTCGCCGCTCCCGTCCCGGCTCATGGTTCCGCCCACGGCGCCGCGGCGCCCTCGCCGAACAGCTCCCGCATGAGCGTCACGATGCTCTCCGGCGGGAACTGGCCGTGCTCGGTGACGATCGCGTCCATGTACCGCGGCGGCGTCACGTCGAACGCGGGGTTCTCAACGGCGATCTCACCGATCTCCTCGCGGGCCGCGGGCTCGATCACCTCGCTCTCCGACCGCATCTCGATCTCGACGGTGTGACCCGTCAGCGTCTCCGGGTGGAGCTTGATCGTCTGGGCCGCGGTCATGATCGGGACGCCGCGCTCGCGGGCGTTGACCGCGAGCCCCGACGTGCCGATCTTGTTGATCACGCCGCCGTCGGCCGCGATCGAGTCGGCCCCGACGACGACGTGGTCGACCTCGTCGAGGTAGCGCCGCGCCGCGGAGTCGACGATGAGGGTGACGGGGACGCCGGCGTCGCGGAGCTGTTCGGCGGTGATGTGGCCCTGCTGTCGCGGGCGCGTCTCCTTGACCACCGCCGATATCGACTTCCCCTGCTCGACGGCCGCCTCGATACACGCAAGCGCGTCGGTCGAGTGACAGTGCGTCATCACCGTGTCGCCGTCGGCGAGGCGGTTGGCGCCCACCCGCCCGAGGTCCTCCTGCGCCCGGTCGAGCTGGCGGACGAACGCCTCGCTCGCGTCCACCACGCTCCGGCGGAGCCGATCGACCTCGTCTCCCTCCATCCGCTGGAGGACGTATCGGAGGGCGTTCGGCAGGGAGACGGCCGTTGGACGCGTCTCGCGGAGGTCCCTCGCAGCCGCGCGAATCGACGCGCGGAACGCCGCCGGGTCGCTCGCGGTCGGGCCGCTCGCCGCGGCCGCGCGAGCCTGCTCGGCGAGCGCCTCGGCCGCCGCCGAGGCGATAGTCGCCGCCCCGCGGATCTCCATCGTCGCGATCGCCTCGGCGGTCTCGCGCACCGCGGCCGCCGGCTCGTGCTCGGTCATACCGATCCGGTAGCCGTCCGGGTATTTATAAAACCGGGCGACTGCCCGAGAGGCCGGCCGCACTCCGCGTCCCGTCCTACCCCGCGTCCGGCTGCTGCCCGTAGCTCTCGAACCGCTCCTCGACGGTCGCCAGCTGGTCGTCGGTGAGGAGGGTCGGCTCCCCGACCGCCGACGCCCGGAGGTAGAGCCGACAGAGGTCCTCGACGTGGTGCGTGTTCTCGATCGCGGTCTCCAGGTCCGCCCCGGTCACCACCAGCCCGTGGTTCGCGAGGATCGCCGCGTCGGCGTCGGCCTCGGCCATCGCGGCGACGGCGTTCGCGGCCAGTTCCTCGGTGCCGTACGGCGCGTAGTCGGCGAGCGGGACCTCGCGGCCCACCGAGACGATCATGTAGTGGACCGGCGGGAGCCGCCGACCGAGCGTCGCCATCGTCGTCGCCCACGGCGAGTGGGTGTGGACGATGGCGCCCGGCCGGTCGTGCTTGTAAATGCCCGTGTGCATCGGGACCTCGCTCGACGGCGCCATCCGGCCCGCCAGCCGCTCGCCGTCGAGGCCGACGACCGGCACGTCGTCGGCGTCGAAGGAGTCGTACGGGACCCCCGTCGGCGTCACGGCGACCGCGTCGCCGTCGCGGACGCTGAGGTTCCCGGTCCGACCGGGCGTCAGGTCGGCGAGCGCCGGCGCGTACTCGACGACCGCCTCGCGGGCGTCGCGGAGCAGGTCGGGGTCCGTCGGGCCCCGGCTCACGGCGCCACCTCCGTCAGGTCGGCGAAGGCGTCCGGGCGGTAGTCCGGGCGCCGCTGCGCCGAGAGCTCGTCGCCCGGCGCGTCGCCGTCGGCGGCGAACAGCGCCGTGTCCATCCCGACCGCGTTCGCGCCGGCCACGTCGGCGTCGATGTTGTCCCCGACCATCAGCGCCTCGCTCGGCCGGCAGTCGAACGCCGCGAGGGCGGTCGCGAAGGGGAGCGCGCTCGGCTTCTCGCGGCCGACCTCCTCGGAGGTGACGAGCCGGTCGATCCGGTCGTCGATCCCGAGCCGCGCGAGCTTCTGGAGTTGAACGCGGGTGGTGAGGTTGGTCACGATGGCGACGTTGGTGTCGGCCGCCGCGAGGGCGTCGAAGACCGACTCGACCCCGGCGCACAGTTCCATCTCGGACGCGTATCCCTCCCAGTAGGCGTCGCCGAGCGCGAGCGCGGTCGCGGCGTCCCGCTCGCCCGCGTGGCGCCGGAGCGCGCGCTTGAAATAGATGTGTCGGTCGTGAGAGGCGGCCGTACCAGCGGTCTCCCGTTTCGCCTCGCGCCGAGCGGTCGCGTACAGCTCGTCGAACGTCTCCCGGTCCATCTCGTGCCCGCTCTCGCGGAACGCCGCGAGCGCCGCCCGCTTGCCCGCCTCGTTGCAGGGCGGATACGGATACAGGGTGTTGTCGAGGTCGAAACAGACCGCCTCGTAGCTCATGCGCCCATTCGGCCGGGCAGCGACTTAAGCGTGGTTCGACGCGGGCGCGCCGTCGTTTCATAACCGATACCGCGGCCAACGCGCCCGTGAGCTGATCCGTCCTCTGCGGCGGCCGAGGCGGGAGCCCGGCGCACCGCCGCGGAGAAGCGGCTGCGCCGGCTGTTCGCCACGCACTACGGCCCCAACTCGACGGTGCGCCTACTGCTCGTTCATCGCTTCGCTGGCGATGTTGCGACCGCGAGAGTTGAGCGCCACCTCGCGGCGAACGCGGACCTCTTCGACCACGTCGAGCTCGACGAGCCGCTCGAACGTCTCCTCGACCGCGTCGACGTCCATCCCGAGGAACGACGGGATCTCGAACGGCGAGACGCCGGAATACAGCGCCATCAACACCTCTCGGTCGCGACTGGAGAGGTCGACGTTCGTCGAGCTGCGCTCCTCGCCCTTCCGGAGCCACGCCTCGACGAACCGCATCCGGTTGGGGTCGCCGGCGACGTGCGTCTCGATACTGGTTCCCTCGTCGTCGGTGTGAGACACCTCGATAACGGGCTTCTTCTCGCCGTTGACCGTGCGTTTGGCGGCGTCGAGGCCACTGATGTCGTCGAGATCGAACTTCACGAACGCGCCGCTCTCCAAGGCGGCGTTGAGCCCGTTCTCGTCGATCTTCACCCGGGCCTGCTCCCACTCGGTCTCCTGGACGACGCCGCCCTCGATCGCGGGGTGTTTGGCCGTCACCGTCCGCTGGTCGAGCAGCGCCCGGTAGACGTCGCGCTCGAACGACTCGTGGTCGGACGCGGCGACCAACAGCACCTGATCGCCGAGGTCGAAACTCACGTAGTTAGAGACGCGCGCGACCGACTGGTTGGCGTCGTGGCGTCCGCCCAGTCCCCGGAGCTTCGAGAGGGGGACCGTGCGCTTCCCATCGTTACCCGCGAGTATCAGCCGCCGATTCGAGAGGAGCACCCGACCCGGCGTCCACGAGACGTCGCTCACCTTCCGTCCGTCGCGGACGGCGACCGCGAACCGTCCCTTGGTATCCGTGACCTTGTACTCGCCGCTGCCGTTGGACATTTACGGAACCCCCGCCCGGAGTTTCGAAACCGCTGAGAACACCCGCTTTCGGACCGCGGAACTCTCGTCGTCGGTGAGGTCTTCGAGCCGGTTCAGCGTCTCCTGCCCGCCGACCTGACCGAGGACGAACACCGCCTTCGCTCGCGCTTCTTCCGGGTGTTCGGTGCCGAGCCGGTCGAGCAGCCGGTCCTCGACGATCGGTCCGCCGAGGCTCTTGAGGCTCGTGGCCGCGAACTGGGCGGTCTGTGGGTCCTCGTCTGCGAGCGCGTCCGCGAGCGCCTCGACCGCTATCGCCGACTCCGGTTCTGCGACGCGGCCGAGGATCCACGCCGCGTTCCGCCGCTGGCGGTCCTGTTGACCGTCCGTGAGGATCTCGACGAGCGGCTCGACAACTGTGGCGTCGTCCGCCGATTTCAGCTCGGAGACGACGCGGTCGCGGACCGCGTGACTCTGTTGAGTGGGCACGTTCGACAGCAGTTCGATGATCGAGTACACCGCGGCGTTGCGAACGACCGCGCTCTCGTCGCCGAGCGCCCGCGCCAGCGGTTCCACCGGCTCGGGGTTGTTCGCCTTTCCGAGCGCGCCGGCGGCGATGCGCCGAAGCGACTCGTCGCCGGCGTCGAGGAGGTCGAGCAGCGGCGAGAGCGCCTGATCCGTTCCGACGTTTCCGAGGGCGTTCGCCGCGGCCCGCCTGACTCGCGGGTCGTCGTCGTCGAGCCGCTCCGTGAGGCCCGGAACCGAGCGCTGGTCCGCGAACGTCCCGCAGGCCTGACAGGCGCGCAGCCTGACCCGGGCGTCCTCGTCGTCGAGCGCCTCGACGAGGTGCTGGAGCCCGCTCGCGTCGTCGAGCCGGCCGAGCGCGTTCGCGGCCGCCATCCGGAGCTCCGGGCGGTCGGCCCTGAGCGCGCGGGCGAACTTACGGGCGGTGACCCACTCCGCCTCGGAGCCGCTGGTGCCGGTGAGCTCTTTGAGCAGCTGTTCGAGCGCCTCCTGTCCGAGCTCGTCGAGCGCGTCGACGGCGGCCCCTCTGACCTCCGCGTCGTCGTCGCTGGTCGCCGCACGGAGGAGCCCGTCGACCGTCGGCTGCTCGTCGACGCTGCCGACCTCGCCGAGAAACTCGGCCGCTCGGCGCCGGACCGCGTCGCTGTCGCTTCCCAG
>NZ_JARANT010000134.1 GCF_029889805.1 Halorubrum sp. Boch-26
CGCGCGATGCCCGCACGCGGGCGCCGGACCGGCGCGACCGCGCCGGTCCGACGAGGCCGGGGAGGCGGGAGGTGCGGTCGCTGTGTGGTCGGCTGGGGCTTTGGAGGTGTCGACCGCCCGGCCGACGGCGACAGTTTATACCCCCCAGTATCGCTCCGAGTTATCCGCAACACCTATCGAACCGAAGATGTGTTAATGCTCGGGGCCCAACTCAGCGTAATGGGAGTTCAGGAGCAGTACCCGTTCGACGTGGAGGCGCTCCGGGCCGATTTCCCCGTCCTCGACCGGAAGGTCGGCGGCGATCCGGAGTCGCCGGGGGAGGGACCGGGCGACGACACGCCGCTCGTCTACCTCGACAACGCGGCGACCTCGCACACGCCCGACCCCGTCGTCGACACCATCGCGGACTACTACCGGAGCTACAACGCCAACGTCCACCGCGGGATCCACCAGCTGAGCCAGGAAGCCTCCGTCGCGTACGAGGAGGCCCACGACACCGTCGCCGACTTCGTCGGCGCATCGGGGCGCGAGGAGATCGTCTTCACCAAGAACACGACCGAGGCGATGAACCTCGTCGCGTACGCGTGGGGACTCGAAGAGCTCGGACCCGGAGACAACGTGGTCCTCACCGAGATGGAACACCACGCCTCGCTCGTCACGTGGCAGCAGATCGGCAAGCGGACCGGCGCCGACGTGCGATTCATCGACGTGACCGACGAGGGGCGGCTCGACATGGACGACGCGGCGGCGCTGGTCGACGACGACACGCAGATGGTGTCGGTCGTCCACGTCTCGAACACGCTCGGGACGATCAACCCGATAGCCGACCTGGCCGACCTCGCGCACGACCACGACGCGTACGTCTTCGCGGACGGCGCGCAGTCGGTGCCGAACCGCGCGGTCGACGTGAAGGAGCTCGGCGTCGATTTCTTCGCCTTTTCGGCGCACAAGATGTGCGGCCCGACCGGTATCGGGGCGCTGTACGGCCGCGAGGAGCTGTTGGAGTCCATGCAGCCGTACCTCTACGGCGGCGACATGATCCGGCGCGTCTCCTTCGAGGACTCCACGTGGGAGGACCTCCCGTGGAAGTTCGAGGCCGGCACACCCTCGATCGCGCAGGGCATCGCCTTCGCGGCGGCGATCGAGTACTTAGAGGAGATCGGGATGGACCGCGTCGAGGCCCACGAGGACCTCCTCGCCGAGTACGCCTACGACGAGCTGCGTGACCTCGGCGGCGTGGAGATCTACGGCCCGCCTGGCGACGACCGCGGCGGGCTCGTCGCGTTCAACGTCGAGGGCGTCCACGCGCACGACCTCTCCAGTATCCTCAACGACTACGGGATCGCGATCCGCGCCGGCGACCACTGCACGCAGCCCCTACACGACGAGTTGGGCGTGTCCGCCTCCGCGCGCGCCTCTTTCTACCTCTACAACACCGTCGAGGAGATCGACGCCCTCGTCGAGGCCGTCGGCGAGGCGCGCGACCTGTTCGCCTGACGCGCTCCCCGCGTCGAACTGCGAGGCCCGCTCCGCGGCTTACGTCTCCGCGTCTCCGAGAGGCGTCGCGCCGAAACCGTCGAAACAGACCGGTACGTGTGCTATCACTCGATAATCGGGCCCTTCGACCGGATCGCCCCGTCGTCCGGCCCGCGCTCTCGCTTCCCGGAACCACGGCTCCGCCACCGATTCGTTCGACGAGCTCTAACACGAACGGTTCCGGTGGCCTCTGAGGGGGGGTAACAACGCGCTCGACCCGTTCATCGAGACGCGACGGGCCACCCTGCCCGGGAAGGTCGGCGGCGACGCGGTCCGCGCGCCGCCCGACGGACCGTGCGCGCGGTCGAGGACGCGGGCGTCGATAACGCCGAATCGTACCCGTCGTCGGAGCGATCGCCGGGGTGGTCGTCGGCTGTATATAAATGACGGTGACACTCGACGATAAAACGGGCTTAATCCGGGTAAATTCGGGGTGAGGATCTCTATTTTATACGTGTACGGAGGGTGTTCGGTGAGTTACAATGACGCCGATGGCGGACGACGGGCGACGACCGCACTCAGGACGCTCCCGACGACGGCTTCCGGCGCCGGGAGTTCGTGGCGCTCGGCGAGGGCGTGAGCGCGACGATGTCCGTCGTAGCCGCCTGGCGACGTTGCGTCGGTTTCACCAGCTTATGACAGACTCCACACGATCTTCCACCGCATCCGATGTTCAGACAGACACCCACACCGCCGCTGCCCTCGACCCGGCGGAAGACGGCGGTTCCGTCACCTTGCTTCACGTCGAGCCGGACGCGCGCTCCGCTGAGCTGCTGGCGGCGTTCGCGGATCGGTTCGCCGACGGGTTTGCGGTCCGGTCGGTCGATGGGACGGTGGCGGCGCTCGACGCGGTCGACGCGGTCGACGCCGTCGTGACCGAACAGCGGCTCCCGGACAGCTCCGGCGTCGACCTGGTCGAACGGCTCCGAGAGCGGGGCAGCGACGTGCCGGTCGTGTTCCACACCACCTGCCGCGAGAACGAGACGGAAGCGCGGGCGCTCGAGGCCGGTGCGGACGCCTACTTCTCGAAGCGGTCAGAACCCGGCCAGTACGACCGCATCCTCGAACGGCTCCGCGGGCTCGTCGACGACGACGCCTGGACCTCCCGCACGCAGACCACAATCACACCGGACACACCGGGATCGTCCGCGGGAGCGCCTCCCTCGAAGGAGTAGTCGGCTTTTCGTCGCCCGGAGTCGACGCCCGAATTCGCCGCAACCGACGGAACCCTTTTGACCCGCACCGGCCTACCTGCGACCGATATGGGACTGGGCTCGGACATGTACCGGCAGCAGATCCTCGATCACTACAAGAACCCGCGTAACTACGGGAATCTCGAGGAGCCGGACTTCACGCACGTCGGCGAGAACCCCTCCTGCGGCGACACGATCCGGATGGATGTCGACCTCGACGAGGCGGGCGAGACGATCGAGGCGGTGCGCTTCACCGGCGACGGCTGCGCCATCTCGATGGCCTCCGCGAGCATGCTCTCGGAGCGGCTTCACGGAATGGCGATCGACGAGCTCCACGCGCTCGACACCGACGACGTCACGGAGATGCTCGGCGTCGACATCTCCCCGATGCGGGTGAAGTGCGCGGTCCTCGGCCGGCAGGTCGCGCAGGACGGCTCGAAGATCCACCGCGGCGAGCTCGACCCCGACGACCGCACGATCACCGAGGAGTAGGCACCGGCCCGACCGTCGTCGCCCTTCTCGGCGGTCGCCCCTCGACACGCGGCCGTCCCGAGCCCACCGGACTTTTGCTCGTCAACCACGTTCGTCCATCCATGAGCGACGGGTTCGACAAGGAGGCCGAACGGGAGAAGCTCCGCGAGAAGCTCGCGGACGACGAGGAGAAGCGCGAGCACACCCAGCGGATGTCCGAGCTCCTCTTACAGGGAGCGACGATGACGAACCGCCACTGCGACGACTGCGGCGACCCGATCTTCCGGAAGGACGGGCAGGAGTTCTGTCCGACCTGCCACACGGCCGACGCCGAGGACGCCGAGGACGGCGAGAGCGCCGGAAGCTCCGGGACCGCGGCGGGTCAAACTCCGGGCGCCGCCGGCGGTTCGGCGACGACGCCGGGCGGCGGAGCGTCGCCCACTGCGACCAGCGAGAACGGAACGGCCGGGACAGGGCGGGTCGATCAGGGCTCGGCGGAGACGAGTCCCGAGCCGCCCGTCGGAACGCCGGAGTCGCCCGTCGGAACGCCGGAGTCGCCCGCCGGACTCGAGCGAGCGGCTCGAACGCCGGAGTCGACTGCGACCGGCTCCGACCCGACTGCGGACGCTACCGCGGCGACGGCGACTGCGGACGCTACCGCGGCGACGGCGACCGCCGGCTCCGGGAGCGTCGCCGACGCTCGGGCGTCGCTGACCCGGACCCTGAATCGATTCGCCGCCGCGGCCGCGGAGACGGACGATCCTCGACGAGCACGCGACCACCTGCAGGCGGCTCGCGAGGCGGCCGAGGCGCTCGCGGCGCTCGACTGAGCTCGATTAGGCGTCGTCTCTGCGACGACTTCTCTTGAATACTTATTCGCTCGGTTATAACCGATTGACTGGAGATTGACGGAAGCCACTCCTAAATCCCCAGTCGCTCGCTTATAAATAGTCGCTACTAGATCGACGGAAACCACTCCTAAATCCCCAGTTGCTCGCTTATAAATAGTCGCTACTAGATCGACGGAAGCCACTCCTAAATCCCCAGTCGCTCGCTTATAAATAGTCGCTACTAGATCGACGGAAACCACCCCTAAATCCCCAGTCGCGAGGACTCGCGCGGCTTGTTGCGCGCTTCGGTCGCTCGCTGTGCTCGCGCCCTGTAGTGCTTACTGCGCCGGGCTTCGTCCTCGCGACTGCCCCTTTGAGTCCCACCCGACCGCGACCGCACGGCACCTCACGCCTCCCCAACCTCGGCGGACGGCCCGGCGCGGGCGGGGCCGCGCCGGCCCACCGCCTCCCTCGCACGCGCTCCTCGCAGTCGCTGACGGCGACCGCTCGGAGGCGCGCGCCAGGTGTAATTGATAAGTAACAGTCGCTATCGGCCGCTCTCGACGGCGACCAGCATATCCGTCGCGAGCTGCTCGGCGCGGTCGGCGTCGGCGGACTCGGCGTAGATCCGGATCTTCGGCTCCGTCCCCGACGGGCGCACGAGTACCCACGCGTCGCCGTAGTCGAGACGGTAGCCGTCGGTGGTGTTCGGCTCGGCGTCGGCGGTCTCCACGTACGCCCGCGCCGCGGCGAGCATGTCGCCGCGCTCGCCGCCGTCCGCGTACTCGACGTTCCGACGCACGAAGTGGTAGTCGGCGTAGGGCGCAACGGCCTCGCTGACGGGGTCGCCGCCGGTCGCGAGCAGTTCGAGGAAGCGCGCGCCGATGTACGCGCCGTCTCGCGAGAGCCGGTACGGCGGGAAGAACACCCCGCCGTTGCCCTCGCCGGCGATCGGTACCCGGACGACCGCCTCGTGAGGCTCGCGGGT
>NZ_JARANT010000135.1 GCF_029889805.1 Halorubrum sp. Boch-26
TCGGTCTATCGTGACAGGGTCGGCGCCCGACGCTGCCGACCGCGACCGCGATCACGCCGACCGAGATGAGCCCGACGCCGATCGTGACGCCGCCGGCGAGGTTCGCGGGATCCGGCTGGGCGACGAGCCCGACGCCGACGAACGCCAGGACCACGCCGAGGGTCCCACGCGCGTCGAGGTCGGAGCCCCCGATCCACGCGGCCGCGACGGCCGCGGTCGCGATCGGGACGAGGCTGTACGTGATCGAGGCGATCCCGCTCGTCGTGTACTGCTGGCCGACGAACAACAGCGAGTTGTTGGCGGCGACGGAGAGCCCCCCGCTGAAGCCGATCGCGATCAGGTCGCCGCGCGTTCGCGGGAGCGGACCCGCCTCGGTGAGGAGGACGTACGAGACCAGCACCAGCGCCGCCACGTCGAATCGGTAGGCGGCGTACAGCACGGGCGGGTAGTAGTCGAGGCCGACCTCGATGGCAACGAAGGAGCCGCCCCACAGGAGAGCGAGGGTGAAGAACAGGACGACGTCTCGGTACCGGGACACAGACCGGGAGAGGGCGACTGGGGATAAAGCGGTGTCCGTTGCGGACGACGCCGCCGGATCGCGGTCGACCGCCGTTGCCGGAGCCCGCCCGCGCTCGACGCTGGTCGGATCGCCGGTGCCGCTCAGTAGCCGCGGACGATTAGATAGTCCGCGAGGTCCTCGAGGAGGCTCCGCGAGCCGCTCTCGGGCAGCAGTTCGAGGTGTTCCTTCGAGCGCGCGGTGAGGTCCTCGGCCGTCTCGCGGGCGTACGCGATGGAGCCGGCCGCTTCGAGGGCGGCCACCGCGTCCTCGATGGCCGATTCGGTGACCTCCGCCGGGGTGTCGGCGTCGACGAGCCCGTCGACGTCGACGCCTTCCTGGCGCGCGTGGAGGGTTATCAGCGTCTCTTTTCCCTCGACGAGGTCGGAGCCGCGCTGTTTGCCGAGGTCCTCGGAGGGGACGGTGAGATCGAGCACGTCGTCTTGGATCTGAAACGCCCGTCCCGAGTCGATCCCGTACTTGTAGAGCGCGTCGATGACCTCGTCGTCGGCGCCGAGCAGGATCGCCGGCGTCGCGGCCGACGCCCCGTAGAGGACCGCGGTCTTCAGCTCGACCATCTCAAGGTACTCCTCCGGGAGGATATCGTCTCGCGACTCGAAGGCGACGTCGAGCGCCTGCCCCTCGCAGATCTCCGTGCAGGTGGACGCGAGCATGCGCATCGCCTCCAGCCCGTTCTCCGGGGCCGCGCCCGTCTCGGTCATGAACTCGAACGCCTTCGAGTAGAGGGTGTCGCCGGCGAGGATTGCCGTCGACGTGTCGTACTTCTCGTGGACGGCGGGGACGCCGCGCCGGAGGTCGTCCTCGTCCATGATGTCGTCGTGGATCAGGGTGAACGACTGGATCACCTCGATGGCGACCGCCGCCCGCATCACGTCGACCTCGGTCCCGTCGAGGGCGGCGAACTCGCGGAAGTCGGCACCCATCGGTTCGGTGCCCGTGACGGCCTCGGCCGCGAGCGTCGCCACCGTCGGTCGGAGCCGCTTGCCGCCCGCCTCGAGGATGTACCGCGTCGCCTCGTAGAGGCGCTCCGGGTGCTGTACCGGCAGCTCTTCGTCGATAGCGGCGTTGACGAGGTCACGCCGCTCGCGGATGGCGTCGAGCACCCGCGCCTCCTTCGTCTCGCTCGTCATTCGACGAGTTGGATGACGCTCCCGTTCTGCGTGACGTGGACGTCACGACCGAGCTTGTACCCCTGCGACTTCGCGAGGTTGACGTACGGCGAGCGGCCCTCCAGCGACTGGTGAGCCGGGATGAGGTGCTGCGGCTGGAGCGCCTGCAGCATCTCGTAGTGCCCCTCCTCGCGGAGGTGGCCGGAGACGTGGATGTCGTCGTAGATGCGGGCGCCCTGCATGCGGAGCAGCTGTTCGCTCTGGTAGCGCTGCCCGCGGTTGGTCGGCTCCGGGATGACGCTGGCGCTGAAGACGACTTTGTCGCCGTCGTCCAGTTCGTACGGGGTCTCGCCGCGGCCCATGCGGGTCAACATCGCGCGCGGTTCGCCCTGGTGGCCCGTCACGATGGGGAGGAAGTTCCCCTTCCCCTCCTTCATGATCCGCTTGAACGCGCGGTCGACCGACTTCCGGTGGCCGTACATGCCGATGTCGCCCTGGAAGTCGACGAAGTCGAGTCGCTCGGCGGTGCCCGAGTACTTCTCCATCGAGCGCCCGAGCAGGACCGGCTGCCGGCCGATCTCGCGGGCGTACTCGACGAGAGTCTTCACGCGAGCGATGTGGGAGGAGAACGTCGTGGCGACGATCCCGCCCGAGTAGTCCTCCATCGAGGTGAACGTGTCCTCGACGTGCTTTTTCGCGTACGACTCCGAGGGGGTCCGGCCCTTGCGGCCGGCGTTCGTGCAGTCCTCGATGTAACAGAGAACGCCCTCGTCCTGACGGCCGATCTCGCGGAACCGGTCCATGTCGATGGGGTCGCCGATGACGGGAGTGTGGTCCAGTCGTTTGTCGAGGCCGTAGACGACGGCGCCCTCGGGGGTGTGGAGGACCGGGTTGATCGCGTCGATGATCGAGTGGGTGACGTTGACGAACTCCATCTCGACCTGCTCGGAGTCGCCGATGGCCATCGTGCCGCCGGCCTCCATCTTCACGAGGTCGTTGTCGACCTGGAACTTGCCTTCGTCGGAGATCTGCTGTTTGACCAGCTCGATCGTGTACGGGGAGCCGACGATCGGGGCGTCGTACCGGTGGGCGAGCTTCGGGATGCCCGCGATGTGGTCGAGGTGACCGTGGGTGGGGACGATCGCCTGGACGTCGCCCTCCAACTCGCTCATGACGCGGTCGTCCGGGATCGCGCCCATGTCGATCAGGTCGAGGCTGTGCATGCTCTCGGTCTCCACGTTGTCGTGGATGAGGACCTTACTGAGATTCAGGCCCATGTCGAAGATGACGATGTCCTCGCCCGCTCGGACCGCAGTCATCTGTCGACCGACCTCTTCGTAGCCGCCGAGTGTCGCAATTTCGATTTCCATGGTTTGTCGATGTCGAACGCCTGAACGGCGTTCATCACTGAAACCCCGCAAGGAGCCGTCAGCGCTTCGTCCGACCGCGCGTCGTTGAGGCCCCGCTACGGCCGAGCCGACGATGGCCCACCGTGTCCCGCGGGAGTGTGGTGTCCCGAGATACAGGAGCCCGTCTTAAAAACACCCGGGTTCGGTCGCGACCGATTCCCCCGGTAACACGGCGGTCCCCGGCCGCTTCGGCCCGTGTGAACGGGGACCGCCGCGATTTGTGCCCCTCGCGTCCCGGTATTTTTATTACCGCGACGGGCGCCGATACGTACAATGAGTGGACGACCCCTCGACGTGCTCGAAGCGTCGCTCGAGGAGCCGGTGACGGTACACCTGAAGGACGGGACGACCTACTACGGAATTCTGGCCGGCTACGACCAGCACATGAACGTCGTCATCGAGCCGGAGGACGGCGTGGGCGACCGCGTCGACGACGAACTCGACGGCGAGTTCGCCGTCGCGATCGAAGACACAACGATTATACGCGGCGATAACGTCGTCACAATCAAAGCATGACCGGCTCCGGAACGCCCTCTCAAGGGAAAAAGAACAAGACGGTTCACGTGAAGTGCCGCCGCTGCGGCGAGAAGTCCTACCACGTCAAGAAGGAGCGCTGCTCCTCCTGCGGCTTCGGCAAGTCCGCGAAGCGCCGCGACTACGCGTGGCAGTCGAAGACCGGCGACCACTGACGACGACGACGTTTTCTCGATCTCTCGTTTCCTCTCGCGCTCCGTAGCGGCCGGCTTCCTCGTACTCGTAGCTACGGCCCCGAACACCGCGATCCCGCCACCTGAACCCCACGATCCCGTCGCCTGAACCCCACGATCCCGCCACCGGCCCAACCCTTACTATCGGGCGTCGCCGAGCCCGGACATGGATCTGTCCGTCGTCGACCTCTCGCCGGTCCCCGCGGACGGGACCGCCGCCGACGCCTTCGCCAACACCGTCGCCGCCGCCGAACAGGCCGAACGACTCGGTTACTCGCGGTTCTGGGTCGCCGAGCACCACGGTCGGACCGACCGCCTCGCGGGGACGACCCCGGAGGTGCTGCTCGGCCGGCTCGCGGCGGCGACCGACGCGATCCGGATCGGCAGCGGGGCCGTCCTGCTCAACCACTACAGCCCGTTCAAAGTCGCCGAGGCCTTCGGGACGCTCGACGGCCTCGCGCCGGGCCGCGTCGACGTCGGGATCGGACGGGCGAACGGTTCGGCGGCCGTCGACCGCGCGCTCGGGACGAGCCGCCGCGTCGAGACCCCGAACGAGGACCACGAGAAGCGGATCCGCGCGCTCGTGAGCCACCTCTACGACGACTACCCTGACGGGCACGAGTACGCCGACCTCGGCGTCCCGCGCTCCGGGGACGGGCCGCCCGTCCCGTGGGTGCTCGGGTCGAGCCCGGCGAGCGGTGAGATCGCCGGCGGTCTCGGACTCCGGTACTGCTTCGCGGGCTTCATCCGCCCCGGGTTCGCGGAGCGCGCGTTCGCGGCCTACCGCGAGGCGTTCGACCCCGGCGCGCTCCCCGGCGGTCCCGACGAGCCGACGGGGACCGTCGCGGTCAACGCGGTCGCCGCCGAGACCGACGAGGCCGCGGCTCGTCGCCGAGCGCCCGCGGAGGCGACCTTCCGGCGGATGCGCCGCGGCGACCTCGGGGACTCGACGCCGACCGTCGAGGAGGCGATAAACGAGGTCGGCGGGGTCCCGGAGCCGACCCCCGCAACGCTCGACGCCGACGAGTGGCCGCGGTCGATCTCGGGGGGCCCCGAGGCGA
>NZ_JARANT010000136.1 GCF_029889805.1 Halorubrum sp. Boch-26
TGTTGCCTCCCCCACCCCCACCCCCCACACCACCCAAACATCCACCAACAAAAAAAACATCGTCGCCGCCCATGCCTCCGGAGTCGTCGTCGTCGGAGCCGCCGTCGTCGAGGAAGCGGTCGAGGACGCTCGCACCGACGAGCCCCAGCGTGGCGACTATCCAGGTGGCCGTTGGAGCTCCCCACACCGGTAGTTCGAGGCCCATTACCGAGTACCACCCGCAGAACACACTTCAATTCACCCCTCAAAATATCAACAGTGAGAAGACGCCTCACTCCTGCGGAGACGAGCGAGACGCCCGCTCTCGCTGCTTGGCGGACGAGTTCCCGCTCAGATGGTCCGCTCGAACCCGTCGGCCGCTCGGACGACGAGCCCCCCGTCCGCCCTGAACCGGACCGTCCGTCCGACGTTCTCGCCGACGTCGGCGGCGACGATCGGAACGCCGGCGGACGAGAGGTGCCGCTCGGCCCGCTTGACGTTCCGCGGCCCCACCGCGTCGGTGAGATCGAGCATCTCGGCGCCGCCGGCGACGCGCGCCTCCAGCCGCCCGGGCACGGCGCCGGCGTCGACGAGTTCGTCGACGAGCGTGTCGATGCCGGCGTCGACGTATTTTCCCCGGCGGGCGGCGCTAGTCCGTGCCTCGTCGACCGTCGGTAACATCGCGTGAAGGAGTCCGCGAGCGCCCGCCTGTTGGTCGACGAGCGCGACGGCGACGCAGGATCCGAGCCCGCTCGTCGTCAGCGTCTCGCCGCCGGTCGCGACGGCCAGTTCGCCGACGCCGACCTTGATTCGCCGCTCGGCGGGAACGTCTCCGGTAGCACCGCCGCGGTTTCGCGACCTGCGGCCGCGGGACGACGAAGGATGGCTCACGTCTCGGAGAGGCGATCGAGGGCCCGCGCTAGTTCGCGCTCGTCCGGGAGCGCGTACACGTCACACCGCGCCTGCACGCCCTCCGTCTGGATCGCGGCGTCGATGACGAACCCGTAGTCCTGCCGTCGGCTCAGCTTGGCCACCAGCGGGCTGATGGCCGCCGAGCCGATATCGTGGACGAACTCCGGCGGCGAGTGGGTGATCGAGGTGCCGAGCACGTTCGCCCAGCCGTCGATGAAGCCGCTCGTCATCACGTTACCGAGCTCGCAGAGCGCGTTTTCCGCCATCCCCCCGAGCGGCTCGTCCGGCTCGCTCGGGAGCATCGACTCCGCGATCGCCGCCGCCGAATCCTCCTCGAAGAGGATCGCGAGGTAGCCGCTCGGCTCCCCCTGAAGCTCGAAGACGGTTCCGGCGTGGGGCTCGACGCCGACCTCAGCAGGGACATCCGCGAGCGGGACGAAGCGCAGCCGACTCACGTCGACGGTGGTGTCGAGTCCGGTCATCATCGAGATGTTGTCGGCGGCGTTCGACGAGCCGCGCTTTGCCAGCGACGAGAACGTCGACAGCGACTCGTACGGGACCGCGGTGCTGCCCGTCTCGCCGGCGGTCCTGTCTCCCGTCGCCTCGGCGCCCGCCGTCGCGGCCGGCGCCGTCTTCCCGACGATGAGATCGCGGAAGGGGCCGGAGTCGGGAAGCATGTAGATCGAGAAGTCGAGGTCGGTCGTCGTCGCGTCCAGCCGGCTCTCGAAGAGGAACACGCCGTCGCCGGCGAGCGCCCCGTCCGGGAGGACGGCGGCGCCGTCGGCCTCGAAGTAGCGCGGCGGCGTCATGTCGATCGCCTTCCCGAGGTAGTTCGCCCAGCCGTCGAGGAAGCCGCCGAGCGCGATGTTGCCGACCTCGGTCACCGCGCTGCGCTCCATCGACGCGCCGCCGGGGAGCAGCGAGAGCAGGGCGTCGACGTTGGCGGCGTCGAACGCCAGCACCGCCTCGCCGTCCAGTCCGCCGCGGAGCCCGACGCTCACGCCGATCGACTCGCGACCCGCGAACGCCTCGGCGAGGTCCTCGCCGCTGGCGACGCTCGCGCCCGTGACCTCCACCGCGAGGTCGGTCCCCGTCAGGTCGGCGAGCGCGCCGGCGGCCTGCTCCGCCCCGCGCTCCGCCAGCCGATTGCACGCGCCGAGGGCCCGGACATCGACCCGCATTATACCGCCGATCCGATGGCGTCGAGCACGTTCGGCTTCTGGAACGGCTTCGTGATGTACCCCTCGGCGCCGGCCTTGATGGCGGCCTTCATCTTCTCCTCCTGACCGACGCTGGTACACATGATCACCGTCGCCCCCGGGTTGTCGTCGAGGATCTCCGTCGTCGCTTCGATCCCGTCGCGAATCGGCATCACGATGTCCATCATCACGAGGTCCGGGCCGTGTTCCTCGTACATGTTAACTGCTTCCACGCCGTTTTCGGCCTCGCCGACGATCTCGAACTCCCCCTCAAGGATCTCCCGAAGGAGGTTCCGCATGAACTCCGAGTCGTCCGCGATAAGCACGCGCGTTGCCATGGTTGTCTCGAAGGCGGGCCAGCGGTCACTTAACGACTCCCCCGCGGTTCTCAGCGATGAGAACCAACGCCGCCGGCAGTCGACCGTGCACGGCCGAGCGAGACCGCGCTCTCGCCGCCGCCGGAATCGGGGTCGCCCACAGACTCGGTAACGCGATCGCTCTCAGACCCAGTGGCCGAGGATGTACGTCGCGCCGACGAGGACCGTCCCGCCGAACGTCTCGCGCGTCCCGATCCCGAACGGGAAGAGCGTCGCGGGCCCCTCGTCGGGGGATTCCCCATCGCCGCTGTCCCCTTCCGGCGGCTCCTCGCTCGGACTCTCACCGGCCGGATCGTCCCGGTTCGACGCGTCGCCGTCGGCGTCGTCCGATTCGTCACCGTCACCGTCGGTGCCTGCGTCGCTTCCTTCCGCCCCGTCGGTCGACTCCGAGTCGTCCGCGTCGCTCTCGTTGACGCGCGTCACCGCGGGATCCGCCTCCACGATCAGCGTTCCGTTCACCCTGTCCCCGTCGATCGCGAGCGTGTACGGGTATTCGCCCGGCTCCAGGTCGGCGTTGAGCCCCCCGAACGTCTCGTTTTTCGATGTCTGTGGCGCGACCGTGACGTGCCGTTCCTCGACGATCGCTCCGTCGTCGACGTCGAGCGTCAGGCGCTCCCGGTTCCGTAGCTGCCCGATGTTCCGCACCGTCGCGGAGAGGTCCGCCAGCGACTCGCCGCGGGTCACCGTGAGGTTCGTCGTCGTCTCGCTCGCCAACCGCAGCCGATCGGGGGCCGTCGCGTTTGCGACGACGAGGATCGGTCGGCTGTCCCGCAACGACTGTCCCCGGTAGAGGCGGTAGCTCGCCCTCGTACCGGGAGCCACGCCGGATAGTCCGCTGTCTAAGGAGAAGTTCCCGTCCGACATCGTCAGTTCGGACTCGGTCCGGGAGGGGGTCTCGTTGGCGTCTCGGACGATCGTCGCCGACAGCTCCGCCGCGGGCAGGATCGAGGTCGTCCCGGTGATGGTCCCGTCGTCGGTCTCGACGAGGATAGTGCGATCGTCGGTGACGTTGTCGTACCGGAGGTACCGCTCTCGAACGCTGAACGACGCCTCGGCGTTGACACGCCCATCGGCGGTCCCGTGGTAGGGGTACTGCTCCGATACTCGCTCGTCAGTTGCCGACGCCGCGTCGAACGCCGCCGGCGGCTCTCGGCTCTCGCTGAACGCGTACTGCTCCCCCTCGGTCCCCTCCAGAGCGAATTCGACAGAGAACTCGTCGCCCGGCTCGATGTCTTGGGTGAAGGGGCCGCCGTCGCTCGTGTCTATCGCGAGATAAAAGCGGCCGGGAGCCCGGTCGCTGTCCCCGCGTTCGAGCTCCTCGCCCTCCGCGAGAAAGAGGGTCACGTCGTCCGGGTCGGCGTTTGCGAGGCCGAGCTCCGTCCGGCGTTCGTTCCGACCCGGGTTCGTCTGTCGGACCCGTAGCGAGACGCCCTCTTCGGCTTCGAGGAGGTCGGCGATGACGCGGTGATCGATCGTCGTCCCGGCCTCGATCGGCTCGCCCGTCCGGTTCTCGGCGAAGTGCGACATCGCGCCCCATATCCCGGTCGACTCGAAGCCGAGCACGACGCGGTCGCCCTTCGTCACCGCCGTGCGGTCGAGGCCGTTCTCCCTGAGGGCGCCCATTGATTCGGTCCCCTCTCCCTCGCCGTCGGCGATCACGTCGGCGTCCGCGGTCGTGAAGACCTCGACCTCGTCGTGGAACGTCGGCTGTCGCAACACGAGGTCGGACTCCGCGGCCACTTTGACGGGATCCACCGCGCCGGAACTGCGGACGACGAACGTGCCGTTGGTGATCGCGAGCCGGTATCGCTCCGGAACCAACGGTCGCGCGAGGCCGCCCGCACCCGTTGCCCCGGCCTTAGAGAGGTTGGCGAGGCTCTCGGCGATCACGTCGCCGTCCTCGTTTCTGAACTCGAGGTCGCAGTCCACGCCGGAGGTGCCACAGCTGTCGACGTTGCTCTCGTTCGTCCCGATGAGCCGCGTGTTGATCGTCGTCGACGAGCCGGTCACCTTGAGAACGTCGACGAACCCGACGGTTCCGCCGGAATCGGTGAGGCGATTGCCGCCGACCAACAGGTACGCGCTGTCGTCCCCGGAGGCGCCGACGACGTGCCTGATCTCCACGGGCTCACCCGCGGTCCCGGTGTACGTCGGTCGGCTGAACGCGCCGTCGATCTCTCGGGGCGCCGCGTCGCCGAATTCCGCCGCCTCGTCGGCCGCGATCGCGAGAGAGACGCCGTCACCGCCGCCGGTCGACGCCGTCGAGTCGGCCGGCGCCGCCGCCCCACCCGCGAGGGTTGCCGCGGCGGGTCCCGAGGCCGCGG
>NZ_JARANT010000137.1 GCF_029889805.1 Halorubrum sp. Boch-26
CGGGGTCGGTCGGCGACCGCTGCGGGCTCACCCGCGGCCCCCGCCGCCGCGCTCGCCCTTCCAGCGGGCGGCGGGACCGTCCTCTTCGCGAGCGGCGCGACCGGGAGCGCGCTCCCGTCGTGGACCCCGGCCTTCGTCGGCGGCGTCACGGTCCTCTCCCTCTGCTCGCACCTCGCCGGCGACGCGATCACGCCGATGGGGATCTGGCCGTTCCGTCCCCTCCGGACGTGGCACGTCACGCTCGATCTGACGCCGGCGGCGAACCCGCGGGCGAACCGGATGTTCCTCGGCGTCGGCGTGACCGCCCTCGCGTTATCGATCGCGCTCACGCCTTGAGTCGCCCGCCCCGGGATCGAGACCGCGGCCCGAGCGATCCTCACGAACGTTCACTCGCTCCCGACTCAACCGTGTGCCTTTTTGCGTCCCTCCGCCGAACCCGGCGGTATGCGTAACGCCAAGATCGTCTGTACGATCGGTCCCGCCTCGGACGAACGGGACACGATTCGCGCCCTCGCCGACGCGGGGATGTCCGTCGTCCGGCTGAACGCCAGCCACGGGACGACGGCCCACCGCGAAAAGGTCATCGAGCGGGCCCGCGCGGTCGACGACGCGGTCGACGACCCGCTCGCGGTGATGGTCGACCTGAAGGGACCGGAGGTCCGCACCGCGGAGCTCGACGAGCCGATATCGCTCGCGACGGACTCCGAGGTGACGTTCGCGGAGGGCGACGACGCCACCCCCGAGCGCGTGGGACTCACTCACTCCATCGCGGCCGCCGGCCCGGGTGACACGGTCCTCCTCGACGACGGGCGGATCGAGTGCCGCGTCGAGCGCGTCGACGGCGAGTCCGTCGTCGCCACCGTCGTCTCCGGCGGGGAGCTCAGCTCGCGGAAGGGCGTCAACCTTCCGGGCGTCGCCATCGACGTCGACCTGATCACGCCCGAGGACGAGGCCGAGCTCGACCTGGCCGTCCGAATGAACGCGGACTTCGTCGCGGCCTCCTTCGTGCGCGACGCCGACGACGTCTACCAGATCGCCGACGAGCTGGAGGAGCGCGGCGGCGAGGATATCCCCGTCGTCGCGAAGATCGAGCGGGCCGGCGCGGTCGAGAACCTCGACGGCATCGTCGACGCCGCGGACGGCGTGATGGTCGCGCGCGGCGACCTCGGGGTGGAGTGCCCGCTGGAGGACGTGCCCGTCGTTCAAAAGCGGATCATCCGGAAGTGCGTCAACGCGGGCGTTCCCGTCATCACCGCGACGGAGATGCTCGACTCGATGGTCCACTCGCGCCGGCCGACTCGCGCGGAGGCCTCCGACGTCGCCAACGCGGTCCTGGACGGCACCGACGCGGTGATGCTCTCGGGCGAGACCGCCATCGGCGACGACCCCGTCAACGTCGTGGAGACGATGGACCGCATCGTCCGCGAGATCGAGTCCAGCGACGAGTACGCGGAGACGCGCGAGCAGCGCGTCCCGACCGCCGCGGAGGGCTCCCGGACCGAGGCGCTGGCGCGCTCGGCGCGCTACCTCGCCCGCGATATCGGCGCCTCCACCGTGGTCTCGGTGTCGGAGTCCGGCTTCACGGCCCGCAAGACCGCGATGTTCCGGCCGGGCGTTCCCGTGGTCGCGACGACCCCGGACGACCGGGTCCGCCGACAGCTCGCGCTCTCGTGGGGGGTCCGCCCCGTCCTGACGGAGTACGCACACGACATGGAGACGATCCTCGACAACGCGGTCGACGCCGCGCTCGACATCGGCGGCGCCTCGTCCGGCGACACCCTGGTCGTGCTCTCCGGGATGTTAACGGAGTTCGGGGGGACGAACACGACCAACACGCTGAAGGTCCACGTCGCGGCCGAGACGCTCGTGACGGGGAAGGCGGTCGTCGCGGGCCGCGTCGCCGCGCCCGTCTACCGGGTCGACGACGGCGACCTGAGCGAGGTCCCCGAAGGATCGATCGTCGCGCTCGGGTCGGAGTTCGAGGGCGAGTTCTCGGGCGACCTCGGCGCGCTCGCGGGGATCGTCGACGCCCGCGAGGGGATGACCGGCTACCCCGCGGTCGTCGCCCGCGAGCTCGGCGTTCCGATGACCTCCGGCGCGACGCTCCCCGAGACCGTCGTCGACGGGACCGTGGTCACGCTCGACGGCGAGCGCGGCATCGTCTACGACGGCGACGTTATCGCGGCGGCACGCAAGCGGTAGCTCGTTTTCTCACCGAACCGTACCCGCCAGCCATTTAGCCCCGATACGCCTACTGACGGGTATGTCTAGCGACGAGGACGCCGCCGACGACAACGCCGCTGCCGGCGACGACGCCACCCACGGCGACGACGCCGCTGTCGGCGACACGCGGAGCCGGGCGAACGAGACCCGAGACGCCGACGGCGACGAGGAGCGCCAGTGGCGGTTCGCCGTCGACGACGTCGGACCGGACGGTATCACGGAGGACAGCGGCACCCCCGAGGACGAGCCGATAGAGCCCGGATCGATCGACGTCGAGAACGCCGTGTTCGTCGCGCTCGGCGTCGCGATCACGGTCGGCGTCCTGCTGTTCGGCTTCTGAGCTGCCTCCGAGTTTCCGGTGCCGCGCCGGTCGCTCGGCCGCCGACGGCTCGGCACGCGTACCACCACTTATACCGCCGCGGCCGTACGTCCGGACATGGATCTGCTCTTGGGGTCCGGATCGCTCCTCCAATCCGGGCTGATCGGACCGGACACGCTTCCCCTCCTGCTGTTGACGGCCGGCCTGCTGCTCTCGATGGCGGAGGCGCTCGCGCCGGGCGCGAACTTCATCGTCGTCGGTATCGCGCTGATCGGGGCGGGGCTCGGCGGACTCCTGTTGACGTCGCTCGGCCTCGCGGGCGGGGGCCTCACGCTGGTCATGGCGCTTCTGACGCTCGCCTTCGGCGCGGCCGCCTTCTACGGCTACCACGAGTTCGACCTGTACGGCGGGAAGGGGCGACAGCAGACGAGCGACAGCGACTCGCTCAAGGGGAAGACGGGCACCGTCACCGAGGCGGTGACGACTTCGGGCGGCGAGGTGAAGCTCTCCGGCGGCGGCTTCAACCCGTACTACTCCGCGCGTTCGATCGAGGGCACGATCGAGGAGGGGGCGGAGGTGATGGTCGTCGACCCCGGCGGCGGCAACGTCGTCACCGTGGAGTCGATGGGGTACGTCGAGGACGACATCGACAGAGAGCTCGCGGCCGACCGCGCCCGAAAGGAGGCGGCCAAGTCCGCCGAGGCCGAGGCGGAGACCGAGACCGAACGCGAGTGACTCCCCGTCCCCGCCGGCGCATTCGGGAGTTTTTAAGCCGAGCGGGCTCCGTCTCCCGACATGATCCTGTCTGACGCGGACATTCTCGACCGGCTCGCGGACGGGGACCTCGTGGTCGAGCCGCTCGGCGACGTCGACCAGCAGGTCCAGCCCGCGAGCGTCGACCTGCGGCTCGGCGAGCGCTTCCTGGAGTTCCAGCGCACGAACATCCCCTGTATTCACCCGACCGAGGCCGACGAGGTCGGCGAGTACGTCACGGAGACGACCGTCGCGGAGGGCGACGAGTTCATCCTCCATCCCGGCGACTTCGTGCTCGGGACGACGATCGAGCGCGTCGAGATCCCGGACGATCTGGTCGCGCACGTCGAGGGGCGCTCGTCGCTCGGGCGGCTCGCCATCGTCGTGCACGCTACCGCCGGCTTGTGCGACCCCGGTTACAAGGGCCAGATCACGCTCGAACTGTCGAACCTCGGCACCGCGCCCGTCGCGCTCTCGCCGGGGATGCGCGTCTCCCAGCTCACGTTTACCGAGCTGAAGTCGCCCGCTGACCGCCCGTACGGCGCGGAGCGCGGCTCGAAGTATCAGGACCAAGACGGCCCGCAGGCGTCCCGGATCGGCGACGACCCGGAGTTCGCCGGGAACAGAGACGAAACGACGGAGGACCGCCCGTGAAGTTCATCGAGGAGGTCGTCGTCGACGAGTTCCTCCCCACGGTCCGCTCGATGCTGGCGGAGGACCTCCGCGAGCGCGGCTTCACCCAGCGGGAGGTCGCCGACGCCTTGGGAATCTCCCAGTCGGCCGTCTCGAAATACGCCCACGGCGACGTGGCCCGCCACGAGCGGATCGTCGCCGACGAGCGCGTCCGCGACCTCGTGGAGCGAGTGGGCGAGGGGCTCGCGGCCGGGGACCTGAGCCCCGTCGCCGCGCTCGTCGAGATCGAGGTGCTGATCCGGCGGTTAGAGGAGGGCGACCTCCTCGCGGAGCTCCACGAGGAGGCGATGCCGGCGCTCGCCGACGCCGACGTGGAGTTCTCGGTCCACGACCCGGACAGCGGGCTCCGCGAGCGCGAGCGCGTCCTCGGCTCGGTGCGGCGTGGGCTCCGCGCCCTGACGAACGCCTCGGGCTTCGCCGCGCTCATCCCGAACGTCGGCGCCAACGTCGCCGAGTGCCTCGACGACGCGCGGACGATCGACGACGTCGCCGCGGTCCCCGGGCGCCTCGTCGACGTGAAGGGGCGGGCGATGGTCCCCGGCGAGCCCGAGTTCGGCGTGAGCGAGCACGTCGCGACGGTGCTGCTCGCGGCGCGCGAGGCGGGCTCGACCGCCCGCGGCGCCGTGAACGTCCGATACGACCCCGACACGGTCGCGGCGCTCGCGGGGTCGTATCCGACGGTCGAGTTCGACGCCGAGCGCCCGACTCGCGGGGCGGTCGCCGACGCGGTCGCCGCGGCCGACCGCTCGTCCGCCGAGGGCTCGGAGCTAT
>NZ_JARANT010000138.1 GCF_029889805.1 Halorubrum sp. Boch-26
TCCCCCGTTCAATTCGGGGAGGGCGGATCCGAATTTTACGGCGAAAGCGCCTCTACGGCGCTTTTGTCGTACTTTCACCGTAGAAGACGTGAGCGACTAGTCCGCGTTTTCAGAAGACGCCCCGAAAAATCGGAGTGCAACAAGGTTGATCACACCCCCCGACACCGTCCTGCGAATTTTGCAGTGGACGGGGGTGAAGCATGAGTGCGGAGCGCGACAGCGACGAGGCGATACAGGTCGCTGTCGACATCGACGGCGACGCGGTCGAGATTGAGCGCGAGCGGATCGAAACGGTACGCGTCGATCAGCTCTTTCGGCCGGTCGAGGACGGTAACTGCGACGCGCGCCTCCAGCTCTGGAGCGACAGCGCCGGCTGGAACGGCTATGAGAGACGTGGCGACCAATACTACCACGTCAACGTCCTGACCGAGACGTTCGTCGAGGGTACCGAGGTCACCGTCGAATCGGAGTACATCCACGAGGAAGCCGTCCCGGCCGAGGACGTTGCGGAGTCCGTTCGGGATCACATCCTCGACAGACATGCGGGTGGCGTCGGCACCTTCGTTCGGGGGTGTTCCCCGCCATGAGCCGGGCGGATTCCCGCAGCGGGCTCGAAGAGTTCGGCCGGGTCGACACGCAGATCGGCGAGTCGATCAACTTCGAGCGGCTCGCCGGCACGGACGATACGAGCTGGAAGAAGGCGGTCCCCTACGAGTCGGACATCGAGACCGTGTCGCGGCTCGCGTTCAAGGTCAAGAGCCCCGAGGGCGAGGAGTGGCACCACGTCGTTCTAGCCCGGGAGGGAGACCACCACGTCGGTCTCTGCGACTGCAAGGGCTGGGAGTACAACGACGGCCCCTGCGTCCACCTCTGCGCCGTCAGAAAGGCCGCGTGGAAGGGCGTGACGCCGGAGCGGGACATCAACGGGCGAGTGGTCCGGATCTGTGACCTTGACGCCGTCGACCCCGCCGAACGCCGCTACCCGTACCTCACGGACAAACAGCGCGAGGCGTACCTAGCGTGCGAACTAGGCGACAAAGGCGTCCGCGAGTTCCAGCGCGAGAAGGGCTACTCGTCGCCCGGCACGGTCTCGAACCGGCTCCGGGTCGCTCGCGAGAAGGTCCACGAGCACGAACAGCAGCTCCGCGCCGACGGCGGCACCGCCGCCCGTCGCGACGGGGTCACCGACGATCGCCGGCTGCTCGGCGAGGGGGTGGACCGATGAACGACGTGATCCGTGTGACAAACGACGACCGTGTCACACAGACCGATTCCGCAGTTTTCGGGGGTAACAAGAACGCTACTGCCGGAACCGGTCCGTGTCACACAGACGGGGGCGCGTCGTCAGAACGGAGTCCCCCCTCATGCACGGGCGATGTGCGGGCGAACAGCAGGCGCCGCGCGCGCTGCTGCGCGTGGACGGCCGAGCCGAGCGAGGTCACCGGAAGCGAGGTGAGTCGATGAGCGCCGAGACGGGGAAGCGCGTGTCGGCGCGAGTGAGCGACGACGAGCTCCTCGACGCGCTCGACGACGCGGCGGATGAGCACGGGTCGCGCTCGGAGGCGATCCGGGCGGCGCTGCGCGAGAGCTACGCAGACCGCGACAGCAACGAGGCGAACGTGGTCGCGTACCTCCCGGACGATCCGGTCGTCCGCCGAGGCTACGAAGTGCTCTGCGACGAAGCCTCGCCGTTCCAGTCGCGGATCGATGTCGACACCGCGATGAGCCGGGTCGCGAACCGCCTCAACATCCCGAAGGGGAGCGTAAAGCGGCGCGTGATCCTTCCGCTCGAACGGCAGCGAGTTGGCGGCCAGCAGGTGGTTGAGCCGAAATGGGGTGTGCTGGTGGTCCGACAGCCGGACGAAATTGCCGGTCTCGCCGACGCTGTGCGGACCGACGGAGGTGCTCGCGATGCGTAACCTGCGCTGCTGGCTGCTCGGCCACGATTGGATCGCGACGCTCGTTGAGGAGACCGCCGAGGGCGACCGGAAGACGCGGATCGCCACGTGCCCGCGGTGCGGGACCGCGACCGCGTTCATCGACGGCGACCGCGACAGCGACGAGGGGAACGATGCGTAACGAGGCGACCGTCATCGGCGCGGCACCGAACGTCGATCTCCGCGGGAAGCGCGACACGGAGGACTCGATCGACCGTTGGAGACGCCGGATCTTCGACGTGACGTGCCTGTCGTGCGACCACAGCGAGCGGATCTACGTCGAACCGGGCGAGGATCGCTTCGTCGATCACGATGAGAAGAACGCGGCGCACGTCGTCGAGTACGTTGAGGTGAGCCGATGAGATCGAGCTGTTCTACGACCGGAACCAGTCGGCGATTCGTCCGAAGAGTCCTTTCTCCACCTCAGCAGAATCGTGCTCTTCTGGGTCGGGGTCGCTTATTGAACCGTCGAGGTTCACGTCTGGCGATCCTCCCGAATCAATCTCTTTGGACCCGCCGACTGTCGTCCCAACGGAGACCGATTCCGGAGTTTCGGTGTCAGTTGAGCGATCTCGTAGCTCATCTTCAGAGACGGGTCGAAAGATTCTGTGTCCGCAATTCCGGCACTCGTCGGGGTTCTGGGTGTGGATTTGATCGCACCGCTTACACGCCCATGCCTTCATGCTGTCCAAACTATCAACCGAGAACAAAAAGCCACTCCCAGCTTTCTGCTAGTGAGTCCTTCAGGTGTACCATGTTAGAGGTTCAGCCGAGTTTTGGATTCTCTGTACAGAAACCCAAACTCGCACTTCCCTTCCCCTGAACCGTTTATAAAACGACTACCTCGAAACACCCCGAACAATGGAAACCCAAACTCAAGACAAAGCGACCGTCTGGCTGAAGCCGGACCAGGTGGAGCGGATGCGTTCCGCGACCGTCGAAGCGAGCGCGCCGTACCTCGCGGCTCGCAACGACGCGCTGATCGCGACGCTCTACGACTCCGGGCTCCGCGTTGCGGAGGCCGTCGCGCTCGACGTGGCCGACCACGCCGACCTCGACGACGGCGTTTTCGCGCTCCCGGCAGACATCCAGAAGGACTACCCGACCGACCGCACGCCGAGCTACACCGAGATCGAGCTGGCTGACGAGACCGTCCGGACGCTCCGGACGTACCTCGCCGGTCGCTGGAAGGAGACCGCGGCTCTGTGGCCGTCAAGACAGTCCGACCGGATGACGACCGAGTCCGTTCGCAACGTCGTCCGAGAGGCCGCGGTCGGCGCCGAGGTGCGACCGATGACGGTCACCGGACAAGGCGACCCGGAGGACGTGACGCCGCACACGCTCCGGCACAGCGTCGCCTACCGGATGCTCAACGTCGAAGAGGGCCACACCTTCTACGACGTGCGGAACCGGCTCAGGCACGCGACGATCCAGACCACCGAGCGAGTCTACGACCACATAGACCGAGTATGAATATCTCATTTTAATTTTAGGAATACTCAGTCAATGACCGACCTAGGTATTCGACTGTATCTACGGCACATTTTCAACAGAATCAGATAGGTGTCTGAGGATGCGATTCTGACAAACAACCGGAAAGTATACGAGAATATACTCTAATCTTCATGTAATATTGGTTCCGAGTATGGCTGATACGTTACAATTCCAATGTCAAAGCTGTGGTCAAATCACGGAACGGCCACGGAACCCTCGAACCTGTCCTTCGTGCGGAGAGACAGTAATGCGGCCCGTTGAGTTGTCCGAGCCGGGTGACAAAAACAACAACTTGGAAACTGAGAAGTTTGATGTAGATTCTGCTCTCAGCGACTTGGAGAGAATGAAATATTCAGAATCAAAAGATACGACGGGAGTTAGTCCTAATTCTGATGTCCAAAATAAGGGCCGCGAGAAGAGATCATCTGAATCATCAAAAGAAGAAGATGAGGAAACTGAAGGCGGTATCTTGTCTCGCCTAAAATCTCTGTTCTAATTGTAACTAAGAGGTACAATATCACTATTTTACGATGGTAGGAGACCTCTTTTGCTCTTTTTTGTTCTATTACTCCGTTAGCATCGATATACAGGCTACTTATTTATTTAATAGCTAATTCAGCGATAAGAAACATATCTATACAGGCTGATTTGCGGGGTATGGTGTATTTGACCATCGATGTTCCGCCAGTAGAACAAGTCAAAACAAGGGTTTCTAGCGATGCGCGTCTCTGAAGCCGGCGCCGCCCTCGCGCTCCAGCCGGAGGACGAGGGCGAGCGAACCGCACTCTCACGGCTCCGCGAGATCTACCGCCGGGCGACCGCGTACCGCCTGCCGTGTCCGTACTGGGACGAAGAACCGGGTCGTTACTGCGACCTCAACCCGACCGGCGCCGACGCCCTGGTGCTTCGCGACGGGATGGGCTCTGACGCTGTCGACGGCGAGGCCGCCGAAGGGGCGCGCGTCGACGACAGCGAACCCTGCCCGTCGCTCGCGTTCGACCCGACCGGCGCGGACATCGTGGAGGGCTGTGCGTGACGGAGATCGTCGAATTCGGTACCCGAGCGGACGCCAACGCGGTACGGGACGACTACGGCGACCACCTCACCGGCCGGTTCGACCGGCGGTTCGCCAAAGTCACGCAAGCCGACGACATACCCGCCGACGTCGGGGCGG
>NZ_JARANT010000139.1 GCF_029889805.1 Halorubrum sp. Boch-26
CGCGCGAGGGAGTCGCGAGCGCACTGGGCGACCGACGGGAGCCCCGAGCGAGCGACGAGGCTGGGGAGGCGTGAGGTGCTGTGCGGTTGCGGGCGGGTGGGACTCAAAGGGGCAGTCGCCGGCGGCGTTGCCTCGCGGCTGGGGCTTTGGAGGTGTTCACCGCCCGATCTGCGGTTGGTTACTTATAAAGCGCCACTCACTCCACAGATCGCGTCAACTGTTTGCGGTACGCCTCGAAGCCCTGTTTCTCGTAGAACGCCAGCGCCCGCTCGTTGTCGACAGCGACGTCGAGCCGGAGCTCGCCGCAGTTCTGTTCGCGCGCGTCGACCCGCTCGGCGAGCTCGCGGTGATAGGGGAGCCACAGCTCGGCCGCGTAGCGGCGGAGAGCGTCGTCGACGGGCGGGAGGCGTCGGATCTCCACGCGACCGACTGCGGCCACGCGATTTAAAAAGGCTGTCGTGGCGTGCGAAGCGTCCGCATCCGCCGATATCCGGGAGACGAAAGCTTGAAACGCCGCTCGCCCGACCGCACGAGTATGGAACTGCGGGTCATCGAGAAGACCGACACGGAACTCCGCATCGAGATCGCCGGCGAGGACCACACGTTCATGAACGTGCTGAAGGGCGTCCTCTTGGAGACGGACGGCGTCGCGGCCGCGACCTACGACATGAACCCCGAGCAGTCCGGCGGCCAGACGGAGCCGGTGCTGACGGTGAAGTCGGAGTCCGACGACCCGCTCGACCTGCTCGCGGACGCCGCCGAGGCGATCACCGACCGGACCGGCGCGCTGCGCGACGCCGTGCAGGCGGCCTGAACCGGAGGCAGCCGGAACCGAGTTCGGCGCGGGGTCCGAGCGTCTTTTCGTACTCTCTTCCCGTTCAGCGAGCGGCCCGGCCGCCGAGCGAGGGACCATACCTAAGTACCGACTCGCGAAACGGGGTGGTATGCCACCGAGCGTACTCATGCTGGGATGGGGGTACCCGCCGAACATCACCGGTGGGCTCGACGTCCACGTCGGCGAACTGTTCACCGGGCTCCGCGACGAACTCGGGGTGGAGACCACCCTCGTGTTGCCCGCGGAGTTCGCCCCGGACGGCGAGCCGGGCCTCGAACCGGTGGAGACGGGCGACGGCGACGTCGCAGCCCGCGTCGAGCGCCTCAGCGACCGGTTCGCGGAGCTGGCGCCCGACTACGACGTGATCCACACGCACGACTGGTTCGGCTACGCGCCGGGGCGACAGGCCGCCCGGGCGTCGGACGCGACGTGGGTCTCGTCGTTCCACTCGCTCGCGAGCGACCGCAACATCGACCCGCCCAAGCGAGAGGTCGAGACCGAGCGCCGGCTCGCGAACGCCGCCGACACGAACATCGCCGTCAGCGAGATCGTCCGCGGCGACATCAGGGAGCTGTACGACGCCGACTCCCGGGTCGTGTACAACGGCTTCTCGACGCCGAAGTTCTCCGGGAAGGACGTCCGCGAGGACCTCGGCATCGACGGCGAGATGCTGTTCTTCGTCGGACGCCACACCGACCAGAAGGGCATCTCCCACCTGCTGTACGCGACGAAGAAGATCCGCGGGCGCGACGTCACTCTCGTCGTCGGCGGGTCTGGCCACCAGACCGACCAACTGAAGCGGTTCGCCGAGCTTCTCGGCATCGACGACCGCGTCGAGTTCGTCGGCTACGTCCCCGAGGCGGACCTCGGCGACTACTACGCCGCCTCCGACGCGTTCGTCTCGCCGTCGTACGCGGAGCCGTTCGGGATCACGATCACGGAGGCGCTGGAGGCGGGGACGCAGGTCGTCGCGACCCCCTCGGGCGTCGCCGAGGTGCTCCCCGACGGCTGTCTCGTGGAGGTCGAGACCGACTCGGAGTCGATCGTCGAGGGGCTCATCGAGGCGCTCGACCGCGAGCACCCCCCCGAGTACGAGCGCCGCGAGTGGCTGGACGTGGCGGAGGACACGCTGGCGGTGTACGAGGATGTCGCGTAAGCCGCGGCCCCGCGGCCCGGTTTTTTAAATAGGTCTACTCCTCGTCGCCGCGGTACACGTCGAACTCGGTCGCCGTCTCGGGGTGGTTGATCCGGAACCCCTCGGCCGTCTCGATCACGCCGCGGGTGCTCCCTGAGCTACCCCCGTACGGGCTCTCTTCCCCGTCGACCCCGCTCCCGCCCTGATACGGCGAGGTGTACGGCGACCCCGACACGGGCTCGTCGAAGCTCTCCGGCGGGAGGTAGATCCGCTCGCCGCCCTCGGATCGGACGACGACGGCCACGTCGCGGGTCCCGGTCACGTCGATGACGGTTCGCTCTCCCGTGACGCGCGCGTCGATGTCGATATCGTCCATGCCCCACCGTGCGGACGGGGGCGGCTTAGCCCTACCGGCCGTCGCGGGGCGGCGGACCGGCCTCGTCGCGCGCGCCGCGACCACCCCCGGTGGTGAATCCTTTTGTGCGGTCGCGTCGAAGTCGACTCCGATGGACGTCAACAGCCATGCCGAGGAGCTCGCCTCCGACCTCGGCGTCGACAAAGAGGAGGTCAAAGCCGACCTGGAGAACCTACTGGAGTACAGCGTCCCGATAGACGAGGCGAAACAGAGCGTCCGCCGGAAGCACGGGGGCGGCAGCGGCGGCTCGACGCCGACGCCCGACGCCGTCGACGTGGGCGAGATCACCACCGACAACGACGGCGTGACTGTCACCGTCCGCGTGCTCACGCAGGGGACGCGGACGATCCGCTACCAGGGCGACGACCTCACGATCCGCGAGGGGGAGATCGCCGACGAGACTGGCGTCATCTCCTACACCGCCTGGCAGGACTTCGGCTTCGAGCCCGGCGACTCGCTAACGATCGGCAACGCCGGCGTCCGGGAGTGGGAGGGCGAGCCGGAGCTCAACCTCAACGACTCCACCACCGTCGCCATCGCGGACGAGCCGGTCGAGGTCGATCACGAGGTCGGCGGCGACCGGAACCTCGTCGACATCGCCGCGGGCGACCGCGGGCGCAACGTCGAGATCCGCGTGCTGGAGGTCGACGAGAAGACGATCTCCGGACGGGACGGCGAGACGGAGATCCTCGAGGGCGTCGTCGGCGACGCGACCGCCAAGCTGCCCTTCACCGACTGGCAGCCGCGACCGGAACTGGAGCCGGGCGCCGACCTCCGGATCGAGGACGTGTACGTCCGCGAGTTCCGCGGGGTCCCCTCGCTCAACCTCACAGAGTTCTCGACGGTGACGCCCCTGCCGGACCCCGTCGAGGTCGCCGAGGACGCTCCCCGGCTCTCGGTCGGCGAGGCCGTCGCCTCCGGCGGGATGTTCGACGTGGAGGTCGTCGGCAACGTCCTCGAAATTCGGGACGGTTCGGGGCTCATCGAGCGCTGCCCCGAGTGCGGTCGCGTGGTCCAGAACGGCCAGTGCCGGAGCCACGGCGACGTCGACGGCGAGGACGACCTCCGCGTGAAGGCGATCTTGGACGACGGCACCGACACCGTCACCGTCGTCCTCGACGACGAGCTCACCG
Organism: Halorubrum sp. Boch-26; assembly: GCF_029889805.1. Classification (GTDB taxonomy): domain Archaea; phylum Halobacteriota; class Halobacteria; order Halobacteriales; family Haloferacaceae; genus Halorubrum. Next base: position 3,519 of record NZ_JARANT010000139.1, read on the forward strand.
CCGAGGTGTACGGCGGCGGGCTCGACGACGCTCTCGAGGCCGCGAAAGAGGCGATGGATAAGGAGGTCGTCGCCGAGGCGATCGCCGACTCGGTGGTCGGGCGCGCGTACCGCGTCCGGGGGAACCTCTCCGTCGACGACTACGGCGCCAACCTCGACGCGAGCGAGTTCGCGCTCGCGGACGACGACCCGGGCGACGCCGCCCGAGCCGCGCTCGCGGAGGTGGGCGAATGAGCGACGACGGGCCGGGCGCCCGCGAGGTCGCCCACCGGGTGTTCGCCGCCGAGTTCGACGACGCCTCCCTCTCGTACTCCGAGAGCGACGAGGAGCGCGCCCCGAACTACGTCGTCACGCCGACCGGCGCGCGCGTGAACCGGCTGTTCGTCGCCGGCGTGCTCACCGAGGTCGAGCGCGTGAACGACGAGACGCGCCGCGGGCGGGTCGTCGACCCCTCCGGCGCGTTCGTCACCTACGCCGGCCAGTACCAGCCCGAGGCGCAGGCGTTCCTCGAACGCGCCGACCCGCCGTCGTTCGTCGCGCTCACGGGGAAGGCGCGCACCTTCGAGCCGGAGGACTCCGACCGCGTGTTCACCTCGGTCCGGCCCGAGAGCCTCAACGAGGTCGACGCCGACACCCGCGACCGGTGGGTCGTCTCCGCCGCGGAGGCGACGCTCGCCCGGCTCGCCGTCTTCGCGACGGCACAAGCCAATGCCCTCCGGGCAGACAACCTCCCCGCGTCCCTTGTTTTTGTTGTTGTGCCCACAACACAA
>NZ_JARANT010000014.1 GCF_029889805.1 Halorubrum sp. Boch-26
CCTAAGCCGGCTCCCTTCCCCCGCCGTAGTCTCGCGGTCTCGGAGATGTGTTTTAGAGTCTGCGGACGGGTCTGACGGTTCGGACGGTTCGGACGGATCTGATGGTTCGGACGGGTCTGACGGTTCGGACGGTTCGGACGGGTCTGACGGTGAGAGCGGCCCGGCGGCGAACATCGGGATGGTCTACGCGACCGGCGGTCTCGGCGACGGGTCGTTCAACGACCAGGCTCAGCAGGGAGCGATACGGGCGGAAGAGGAGCTGGACATCTCGTTCCGGGAGGCCCAGCCCGACGAGGTGTCGCAGTTCAGCACGTTCCAGCAGCAGTTCGCGGAGTCGAGCGACCCGGACTACGACTTGGTGTCGTGTATCGGCTTCCTTCAGGCGGACTCGCTCTCGGATACGGCCGAGTCGTACCCCGACCAGGACTTCATGATCGTCGACTCGGTCGTGGACGCGGACAACGTCGCGAGCTACACGTTCCAAGAACACGAGGGATCGTACCTCGCGGGCCTGATGTCGAGCCTGCTCACCACACGAGACTTCTCGGCGGGCGCGGGATCGACCGCGGGCGACTCCACGAGCGTCGGCTTCGTCGGCGGCGTCGAGTCCGACCTGATCCAGAAGTTCCAAGCCGGCTTCGAGGCGGGCGTCGCCGCCGGGAGCGACGACGTCGACGTCAGCGTCAACTACACCGGTAGCTTCAACGACCCCGCGGCGGGCCGCGAGGCGGCGACCGCGATGTACAACGACGGCGCCGACATCGTCTACCACGCCGCGGGTAACACCGGGACCGGCGTCTTCCAGGCCGCGCAGGAGCAGGAGGGGTTCGCGATCGGCGTCGACCGCGACCAGTCGATCACGCGGCCCGACTACGCCGACGTCATCCTCGGGAGCATGGTCAAGCGAGTCGACACGGCCGTCTACAACGCGATCGACGCGACCGTCGACGGGGAGTTCCCCGGCGGATCGGTCGTCGCGCTCGGCCTCGACAACGAGGGCGTCGCGCTCGTCTACGGCGACCAGCTCGGCTCCGAGATTCCCGACGACGTCAGAGACGAGGTCTCGACCGCGCGCGAGGACATCATCGCCGGGGACATCTCCGTCCCCTCGGAAGTCTAGCGTAGCGTCTCACGGACCGACGCCACCGACGGGTGCTCCGCGAACCGACCGTCCCGCGCTTCGGTCGGGGGGTCGGGCGTTCGTCGCGCTGCTCGGGCCGAACCATATCCAAACATATTCAGCCGCTCTCAAAACAGAGGGTACTAGACCAATGGCCTCAGCCGTCCACCTCGACGGGATCACGAAGCGGTTTCCCGGGGTCGTGGCGAACGACGACGTCGATCTCGAAGTCGAACGCGGCACCGTTCACGCCCTCCTCGGCGAGAACGGTGCCGGCAAGACGACGCTGATGAACGTTCTCTACGGCCTCTACGAACCGACGTCGGGGGAGGTTCGGCTCGACGGCGAGCCGCGCGCGTTCGGCTCGCCGCGGGACGCGATCGACGCCGGGATCGGGATGATCCACCAGCACTTCATGCTCGTGGACCCGATGACCGTCACCGAGAACATCACGCTCGGCAACGAGCCGCGGAAGTGGGGCGGGATCGCCGTCGACCGGGCGGGATCGCGCGAGGCCGTCGTCGACCTCGCCGACCGCTACGGGTTCGACGTCGATCCCGACGCGCGGATCGAGGACGTCTCCGTCGGCGAGCAACAGCGCGTCGAGATCCTGAAGGCGCTGTACCGCGGCGCAGACACGCTGATCCTCGACGAACCGACCGCCGTGCTGACTCCCCAAGAGGTCGACGAGCTGTTCGAGGTGCTCGACGAGCTCACCGCCCAGGGGAAGACGATCATCTTCATCACCCACAAGCTCGGCGAGGCGATGCGCGCGGCCGACGAGATTTCCGTCCTCCGAGACGGACGGAAGGTCGGAGCCGTCGACGCGGACGCGACCACTCAAGAGGAGCTCGCGGAGCTGATGGTCGGCCGCGAGGTCCTCTTGGACGTCGACCACGGGACCGCGGAGACGGGCGAGGTCGTCGCATCGGTCTCGGACGTCGTCGTCGAAGACGACCGCGGGGTTCGGGCGGTCGACGGCGTCTCCTTCGATGTCCGGGGCGGCGAGGTGTTCGGGATCGCCGGCGTGGACGGCAACGGCCAGTCCGAACTCGTCGAGGCGGTGACCGGTCTCCAGACCCCCGACGCGGGCGAGATCCGGTTCCGCGGCGAGGACGTCACGACCGCCTCGCGGCGACAGCGGATAGATGACGGGATGGCGTACGTCCCCGAGGACCGCCAGGAACGCGGACTGGTGATGGAGTTCGGACTGGTCGAGAACGGGCTGTTAGGCAGTCAACACGGTCCCGAACTCGCCTCCAACGGTCGGATCGACTGGTCGAAGACGCGAGGGCACGCCGAGGCGATCATCGACGAGTACGACGTTCGGCCGCCGGACGCCGACGCCGACGCGGAGTCGCTCTCCGGCGGCAACCAGCAGAAGTTCATCGTCGGCAGAGAGTTCGAGCGCGACCCGGAACTGGTCGTCGCCTCGCACCCGACGCGGGGCGTCGACGTCGGGTCGATCGAGTTCATTCACGAGCGGCTCTTAGAGCTCCGAAAGCAGGGCGTGGCGATCCTCCTCGTCTCCTCGAAGCTGGAGGAGGTACAGGGGCTCTCGGACCGGCTGGCCGTCGTCTACGAGGGAGAGTTCATCGACGTGGTCGACCCGGACGAGACGACCGAAGAGGAACTCGGGCTCCTGATGGCCGGGGAGCGGCCGGGAGAGGACGACGGAGACGGGGGCGAACCTGAGGCGACGGGCGGCGGGGACGCGGACGGGACGGAACGAGAGACACCGACGGACCTCACGGACGCCGCGGACGGTGAGCGAGCGTGAGCGTCACCGACCGCGCGCGAAGCGCGCTCTCCCGACTCGTCGACGCGTCCGCGACCGAGCGGATCCTGATCAGCACCGCGGCGCTCGTCCTCTCGATCCTCATCGGCGCGGTGCTGGTGCTCGTTGCCGGTCGGATGACGACGTGTACCGCCGGCGAGGCGGTGTACTACTTCGGCACCGGGTTCTGTTACGACCCCGTCGTCGTCTTCGACCGCCTCTTCCTCGGGGCGCTCGGCGACCCGCTCAGCGGCGGCTGGTCGCCGAACGGGCAGTTCGCGGTCACCCTGCGAGAGACGACGCTGCTGCTGTTCACCGGGCTCTCCGTCGCGCTGGCGTTCCGCGCCGGGATCTTCAACATCGGGACGCAGGGGCAGATGGTCGTCGGCGCGCTGGCGACCGCCCTCGGCGTCCTCTGGGCGTCGTCGCTCGTGTCGGGGGTCGTCGGCACCGTCGTGTTGATCCCGTTCGGGCTCCTCGTCGGTGCGGTGTTCGGCGGACTTTACGGCGCGGTTCCGGGCCTACTGAAGGCGTACGCCGACGCCAACGAAGTGATAACGACGATCATGCTCAACTTCATCGCCACCGGGGTCGCGCTGTATCTGGTCAGCGGGATCTTCAAGGACCCCGAAAGCGCCGCGAACCAGACCGTGCCGCTCCCCGAGTTCGCGCAGTTCCCGGCCCTGCTGTTCGGCGGCCGTCAGGACTTCTCGATCGTCGCGCTCGGCTTCGGGCTCCTCGCCGTCGCCGCGCTGTACTACGCCCTCGAACACACGGCGTTCGGGTACGACGTCCGCACGAGCGGCGTCCAACCCGAGGCGGCCGAGTACGGGGGCGTCGACGCCAAACGCACCGTCGTCGCGAGCCTGACGCTCTCCGGCGCGCTCGGCGGCATCGCCGGCGCGATGTACGTGATGATGGTGCTCGGGACGTTCCAGACGGGGATCCCCGCCTACGGCTTCGACGGGATCACCGTCTCGATCCTCGCCGGCAACAACCCGCTGGGCGTCGGTGTCGCCGCGCTGCTGTTCGGCGTGCTGAAGAGCGGGACCACGGTCGTCCAGTTCGCGACCGACGTCCCGCCGCAGCTCGTGGGCGTCCTCCGCGGACTCATCATCCTGTTCGTGGCGATGCCGGAGTTCTTCCGGCTACTGGCCCGCGGACTGCCGGGAACGGGATCGAGACCGGAGGCGGTCGCGACCGACGGCGGCACCGCGGGCGACGGGAGAGGTGAGACCGATGAGTGACGCGCCCGCGGACCGAGCCGACGCCGATAGCGCCGCCCGGAACGCCGAGGGAGATGGATTCTTCGAGCGGTACACGACTCGCGCGCTCGTCGCCGGCGTGACGGTCGCCGTCGTCGTCACGCTGCTTCTCGCCGGCCTGCTGTTCCCGGACTCGCTCGCCGGGACGCTCGCGGACGCGCTCACGAGCCGGAACACGCTCGCGGCGGCGCTGCGGCTGTCCGTGCCGATCGCCTTCGCCGCCCTCGGCGGGATCTTCGCGGAGAAGTCTGGCGTGATCAACATCGGGCTGGAGGGGCTCCTGATCATCTCGGCGTTCAGCGCCATCTACGTCGCCGACGTCACCGGTGGCGTCTGGATCGGCTTCGCCGGCGGAGTGGTCGCGAGCACGCTGCTCGCGGCGCTGTTCGCCGTCGTGACGATCGGGTTCCGCGCGGACCAGATCATCGCCGGGCTCGCGGTCTGGCTCATCGCCCTCGGGCTCGCGCCGTTCGCCTCGCAGGTGATCTACTCGAGCCCGAACACCCCGACCGTCGCGACGACGGGGACGATCACGGTGCCGGTGCTCGCCGACCTCCCGTTCTTCGGCGCGCTCTTCTCGGCGTCGCCGTCGGTGTATCTGCTGTTCGCCGCCGTCTTCGGGTCGTGGTACGTCTTCGAGCGGACGGCGTTCGGCCGGTGGATCCGCGCCAGCGGCGAGAACCCGAAGGCCCTCGACACCGCCGGCGTGAGCGTCACCCACGTTCGGTACGCGGCGGTGCTGATCTCGGGCGTGCTCGCGGGGATGGGCGGTGCGGCGCTGTCGCTCGATCTGGGTCAGTTCACCGGTAACGGTCCGACGATGGTCAACGGGAAGGGGTTCATCGCCATCGTGGCGTACCTGTTCGGCAACTACAACCCGGTCGGGGCGTTCCTCTCGACGATGCTGTTCGCGGGACTGGACGCGGTTCAGACCGTGCTCCAGCTACAGGGGATCGGGATCCCCCGCCAGCTCATCCGGATCACGCCGTTCGTCGTGGTCATCCTCGTCCTCGCGCTGGTCGGCCGGACGCGGCTTCCGGAAGCGGCCGGGGAGAACTACGAGACCGAAGACTGAGCCGAAACCGGTGGTCGGTCGGGGGGCGCGTCCCGCCGCCTCGGAGACGGGGCGGACCGACAGCCCGGCGGACTCGACCCCGACCGACTCGACCGACTCGGTCGACCGGTCGTCCCACGATGCCGGTTCGATCGCACCGATCCCCTCGTCGCACGCGACCGCGACGGCGTCGCCCGTAGGGCCGCGATCCGGCGACCGCCGCCGCTCGTGTCGGTCCGGAGGCGACCGAATCGGGAACAAAGAGTTTTGCCACCGGGGGAACGACCCACGTGACATGACCATCGACGAGTACGACGTCGTCGTGGCCGGCGCCGGGACCGCCGGCTGTTACGCCGCCGCGACGATCGCGAACGAGGGCCTCGACGTCGTCATCGTCGAGCGAAAAGACGAGACGGAGGCGGGCCACATCGCCTGCGGCGACGCGCTGAAGGGCGCCGACGCCTTCCCGGAGGCCATCCCGAAGGAGCGGCTCGAACCGGCGTTCACGAACACCGGCGTCGACCACGGCCGGTTCGAGATCCCGCAAGAGGACACGGTCCTCGAGATCCCCGTCCCGGGCGAACTCGCCGTCATCGACCGTTGGGAGTACGGTCGCCGGATCATCGCGGGCGCCGAGGACGCCGGAGTCGACTTCCACTACGACACCGTGATCAACGACGTGGTCCAGACCGTCGACGGGCGGGTCACTGGGCTCCGCGCGAAGCGGAAGGGAGAGCCGGTCACGTACGAGAGCGACCTCGTCATCGACGGCGCCGGGTCGCTGTCGCTGCTGCAGGACAAGGCGGACTTCGAGGGGACGACGTTCGACACCAACGTCCGCTACTCGCAGTTCTGCTCGGCGTACCGCGAGATCGTCGAGGTCCCCGAGCCGGTCGAGTGGGACGACGCCCTCGTGTTCAAGGCCACCGACCGCGCCGCCGGCTACCTCTGGTACTTCCCGCGGACGAGCACGGAGATCAACGTCGGGCTCGGCTTCCAGATGAACGAGGAGCCGATGCAGCTCGTCGAGGCGCTGAAACGCGACCTCCGGAACCGCCCCGAGTTCGAGGGCGCGGAGGTCACGGACAAGCTCGGCGCCGCGCTCCCGACTCGCCGCCCGTACGACTCGGCGGTCGCGCCGGGATACATGGCGGTCGGCGACGCGGCGGGCCACGTGAATCCCACGACCGGCGGCGGTATCGCCGGCGCGGCGTACGCGGGCAAGTACGCCGGCGAACAGGCCGTGAAGGCGGTCTCCGACGGCGACGTCAGCGAGGAGAACCTCTGGCGGTACAACACCCGCGTGATGGACCACTTCGGCGGGCGCTACGCCGGGCTCGACGTGTACAACGTGCTCTCGACCGCGGTCGACGTGGACGACCTGATGGGGCTGCTCGCCGCGCTCCCGGGCGAGAAGCTCGCGGAGGCGCTGTACGAGGGGTCGACGTCGATGTCGTTCGGGCTGAAGCTGAAGGCCGCGATCAAGAGCTTCGGCTACTGGGGGACGATCCGGAACTTCTACCAGACGAAGTCGCTCGCGGACGAGCTGCTGGCCCACTACGAGTCGTACCCGACCAGTCCGGTCGCGATGGCGAACTGGACCGGCGAGCGCGACGAGATTATGGACCGGATCTACGAGACGACCGGCGCGGACGCGAAGTACTGAGTCTGTTTTCCCGTTCTCCCGTGGTGCCCGGTTCGATCGCTCATCCGCGTCAGGGCCGTGTCTCGGCTACTCGCCGGATCGCCCCGCTCAGCACGTCGATCCCGACCGCGATGTCGCCCTCGACCACGTCGAAGGTGCTCGTGTGATGACCGCCCGGGTGGTCGGTGCCGACGCCGACGTAGCAGGCGAGGCCGCCGCGGTCCTGGACCGCCTGCATCAGATAGGTGGCGTCCTCGGAGCCACCTAACTCGTCGCTGTCGACGATATCGGTGACGCCCGCGGTCTCGCCGGCGATGTCGCCGACGATCCCGGCGAGGGCGTCGTCGCTGGTCGCGCTGGGCGCCTCGCCTTTCGTCGCCACGTCGACCTCGCAGTCGTGCATCGCGGCGGCGGACTCAAGGACGCGGTCGGCGTGCTCGGACATGTACGCGGCCAGCTCCGTCGTCGCGCCCCGGAGCTCCCCCTCGATGTACGACTCTTCGGGGATGATGTTCGTCGCCGTGCCGCCGCCGACGAGCCCCGCGTTCACCCGGGTCGGGCCGTCGGCGTGGCGGGGGATCGCGTAGAGGTTCTGGACCGCGCCCGCCATCGCCTGGACGGCGTTGCGCCCCTGCTCGGGCCGCGCGCCGGCGTGGGCCGGCGCGCCCGTGAACTCCGCGAGGAAGTGCCGGACCGCGAGGAACCCCTCGACGCCGCAGACGACCTCGCCGGAGGGGTGATCTAAGCCGACGTGGACGGCGTAGAGGTAGTCGACGTCGTCGAGGTGCCCCGACTCCGCCATCGGCTTCCCGCCCGCCACCTGCTCTTCGCCCGGCTGGAAGAACACCTTCAGGGTGCCCGCGAAATCGGAGTCGAGCACCGCGTCGAGGGTGCCGAGACCCATCGTCGCGTGGGCGTCGTGGCCGCAGGCGTGCATGAACCCCTCGTGCTCCGACCGGAACCCCTCGGCGACGGGGACGTGGTCGCCGTCCTCGGACTCGCGGATCGGCAGCGCGTCGATGTCGACGCGGAGCCCGATCACCGGGCCGTCGCCGCGCTCGACCACGGCGACGCAGCCGGTGTAGCCGCCGGAGAGCTCGTCGACGATTTCCGGGTCCGCGCCCGCGTCGCGGGCACGTCGCTCCCACTCGACCAGCTCCTCGTCGGCCGGGACGTTCATCCGGTCGTCGGTCGCGAGGGCGTCGCGGCCGACGTACAGCTCGCTCAGCTCGCGTTCCCGGAGCTCGTCGACGATTCGCGCGGTGGTGTAGAACTCGCGCCACGCGGGCTCGGGGTGGCGGTGGAGGTCGCGGCGGAGCTGTCGGTACGCGTCGCGTTCGAGCGTGCTCATAGGCCTCGGTGACCTCGCACGGGCTTAAAAGATCGCGTGACTGGGAGGTCGGCGGTGCGTGGTCCGTGACCAGAATCAGACCGGTCGAAATCGGCCGTTCCGCTCAGTCTCGCCGGTGTCCGAGCGGCTTCTTCTGGTCGACCTCGACCTCGACGTGGATCGAGTCGGGGAAGTCGCGGCCGACGACCTCGCGAGCGATGTCGTCGGCGCCGTGGATCTCCATCGAGCGCTTGTAGACGGAGTAACTCCACGGCGAGAACTCGTCGCCGGCGCGGAGCTGTTTATAAAGCGGGACGCGGGCGGTCTCGGCGGGCGTGGCGTGCGGGCCCTTACACTCCGCGCCCTTCCGTTCGAGCGTCGACTTGAGCTCTTTGACGGTTTCGGCGAGCACGTCGCGGTCGCCGGAGGCGAAGGAGAGTTTCGTGACGAAGGTCATAGCTGGGGGTCGTCCGTGCATGGTCGCCCGAGGAGTAAAAACGCATCTACCCGCGACTCCGCCCGATCGGCGGCGATTCGCCCCGATCGGCGACGCCGACGGCTGCCGCGACGTTCGGAAGTCCGACACGCTCTTTAAGGGTGCTCGCTTACCTGACGCTAATGACGGTCGAAGCGACCAGTGCCGGAGCCATCCTCTTCCGCGACACCCGCGGCGAACGGGAGTACCTCCTCCTGAAGAGCCGACCGGGGGACTGGGAGTTCCCCAAAGGTGGGGTCGAGGGGGACGAGGAGCTCCAGCAGACGGCGATCAGGGAGGTGTCGGAGGAGGCCGGAATCGAGGATTTCCGGCTGATCGACGGCTTCCGCAAGGAGTACGACTACGTGTTCGAGGCGAACGGCGAGACCATCCACAAGACGGTTCACCTGTTCATCGCGCGCTCGTTCGAAGCGAGCGCCGAGATCTCGAACGAACACCGCGACCTGCAGTGGCGCGACTACGACCAGGCGCTCAACACGATCACCCAGAACGGGCCCCGGGACATCCTCGAAGACGCTCACGAGTACCTCGACGAGCGGAAAGACGAGGAGACCGGCGACTACGTCTAAGCGGTTCCGCCGCACCGAGGCTGTCGACCCCGTACCGAGGCTGTCGACCCCGTACCGAGGCCCGAGCGATCACGCGGGCGGTTCGTTTTTAAACGATCCCGTACTACCGAAGCCGTGACTCCGGACGCCGAGTTCGGCTACGAGCTCTTGGTCTGTCGGTACGCCGAGCTGGCGTGGCACCCGAGCGACGGCCCGCGCCCCGCGGTCGTCGCCCGCCAGCTCGGCACGAAGGAGCGCCGCTGGGACACGGTCGTGATCGAAGTCGACCCCGCCGCGTTCGCGGTTCGGCGCGCCTTCGGCGAGCGGGCCATCGACTCCGACCTCCTCCACGTCGTCCGCCACGCGCCGGCGGAGTGGTCGTGGTACCGCGACGCGCTCCCGCACCCCGGCTACCCGTGGCGCTACGTCCGGCAGGCGGTCCACCGCGCCGCGGGCCGGGACCTGATAGAGAAGCGCCGGCGGAACAACCGGATCCAGCTCCGCCGAAAGCGACCGTACCCCGACTGGGTCGAGCGGATCGTCGCGGTCGAGAACAAGCCGGACTTGGACCGCTCCGCGGCCGACCGGCTCGCCGAGCAGCTGACCCACGACGTCGACACCGCCCTCGCCGACGAGGCGTGGCTCGCGACCGAGACGACCGGGGAGCGCGTCGAGCCCGCGCTGCTCCGCGAGATGCCGATCGAGGCCGGAATCCTCGCGACCGACTTCTCCGAGGGCGTCCACCCCGACGCGGCCGACGTGGCGTGGCACCCGAGCGACCTCTCGGGCGGGGCCGGCGCGACGGACGAACCTGAAGGCGGCGACGACCCGTCAGAGCGCACCGGTTCGCGCGATCCCGAGACCGAGACCCTCCGGCTCGAAATCGCCGAGCGCGCCTACGGGAAGGGGTGGCGCTCGTACCACGAGACGATGCGCCCGGACTGCCGGCACTTCGAGCTCCGCCGCGAGGGGCGGTCGCTCGTTCCGCGCTGCGCGGCGAAGGAGAAGGTTCCGACCGCGCGGGAGTGTTCGGGCTCCTGCCCGGATTTCTCGCCCGAACCGCCCCAGTGGCGGACGAAGGGATGGCCGATCGAGGGGGGTCCCGGGAAGGGGTTCAAGCGGGTGTTGGCCCGGCGGCGAGAGCGAGAGCACGAGACGGCCGATGCGTTTGAGTGACCGCGGCCCGCAAGGACGCGCGTGAAGCTCCCGAACCCCTCCCCGTTCGAGTACGCGGCGCGGACGGCCCTCGTGGTTCTCACCGTCGCCGTCGTTCGGTACACCGGCGTCTTCCTCGACGATCCCGGCGGGATCGACCCGGTGTTCCTCGCCCTGGTCGCCGTGACGTATCCGGCCTTCTCGTACCTCCTCGCGGTCCTCGCCGCGAACGCGGACCGAGGTCCCGAGTGAGGAGCGCGCCGGGGTCAGCGGACCGGTGACTCGCCGTCGGGTCCTCGATAGCGCCTGCGCTTACGTCAGCGCGGCCGCGAGCTTCTCGACCGGATGCGGCGGCTCCGGCGCGGCGCCGTCGCGCTCCTTCAGCTGCGTCCGGCACGAGGCGCCGGGGGCGACGACCTCGTCGCCGTCGCTCGCAGCGACCTGATCGAAGAGGGTCCGGCCGATCGCCTTGCTCATCGAGTAGTGCTCGGCCTCGTAGCCGAACGAGCCCGCCATCCCGCAACAGGAGGAGTCCAAGGGATCGACGCCGTAGCCCGCGCGGCGGAGCACGCCGACCGCGTGGTGGTCCTTCTTCGTCGCCTTCTGGTGGCAGTGGCCGTGGTACGTGAGCGACTCGGTGGGGGCGTCGAGCGCGATCTCCTCGTCGAGCCGGTGGGCGTCGACGTACTCCATGACGCCGTAGGTGTTCCCCGAGACGGTCGCCACGTCGGCGTCGGGCACGTCGCTGGCGTCGCCGTCGAGAAGGTCGTGATAATCGGTCTGGAGCATCACGGCGTCGGTCGGCTCCACGACGACCACGTCCCAGCCGTCCGCGGCGTCGGGCGCGAGCGTCTCCACGGCGTCTGCCGCAGCCGCGCGCGACTCGTCGAGCATCCCCTTCGAGTGCGGCGGGCGCCCGCTCCCGTCCACGTCGGGAATCCGGACGTGACAGTTCGCGGCCTCCAACACCCGGACCGCGGCCTTCCCGGCGCCGGGGTTCGTGTAGGTTGTGTACACGTCGGGGAACAGGAGGACCTCGCGGTCGGCCTCGGCGCGCGGGACGCCGGCGCCGCCGCGGGCCTCGAACCAGTCCGTCAGCGTCTCCGAGCGGAAGGTCGGCAGGTCGCGCTCCTTCGCGATTCCCAGGGCCTTCTCCATGACGAACCCGGCGCCGGGGATCTTCCCCGGGAGGTTCGAGAGCGGCGCGAGCTTCGAGCCGAGCGGCGCGAGCGACTCGAAGTTCCCGAGCAACCGGGTCCGGAGGTCGATCCCGTGTTCCTCGTGGTGGGCGTGTTCGACCTCGGCCTTCAGCTTCGCCATGTCGACGCCGCTCGGGCAGTCCACCTTACAGCCCTTACAGCCGACGCACAGGTCCATCACCTCCGTGACGAACTCGTCGTCGGTCGGATCGTCGGGTAGATCGCCCGAGATGGCGCCCCTGAGCATGTTCGCGCGGCCGCGGGTCGCCTGGATCTCCTCCTCGGATGCGCGGTAGGTCGGGCACATCACGCCGCCGGTCGTCTCCTGTGGCCCCCGGCAGCCGCCGCAGCCGTGACAGAGCTCGACCATCCCCTGCATCCCGTTGTCGACGGCCCACTCCATCGCGGGGTCGAAGCCGGCGTCGTACTCGTACTCCGCGTCGAACCGGAGGTGCTCGCTCATGTCGTGGTCGCCGCAGACGTTCCCGGGGTTGAGCAGCCAGTCGGGGTCGAAGGCGGTCTTGAGCTCGCGGAACGACTCCCAGAGCTCGTCGCCGTACAGCTTCCGGTTCCACTGGGTCCGCGCGCGCCCGTCCCCGTGCTCGCCGGAGACCGACCCGCCGAGCCGGACCACGGCGTCGGTGACGCGGTCGGCGATGTCGACCATCGCCTCGACGTCGTCGACCTCCTTCGTGTTGATCAGCGGCCGGATGTGGAGCACGCCGGGGCCGGCGTGCGCGTAGAACGTCGCGAACGTGTCGTTGTCCTCCAGAATGTCCTGGAACTCGCGGGTGTACTCCGGGAGGTGTTCCGGCGGGATCGCGCAGTCCTCGATGAAGGAGATGTGCTTCTCGTCGGTGGTCCGCGAGAGGAGGATCGGGAGCCCGGCCTTCCGCATCTTCCAGAACCGATCGCGCTTCTCGGGGTCGTGCGCCTCCATCGCGTGGACCGCGCGGCGCGGCTGGCTCGTCACGTCGGCCGCGCCCTCGCTCGGGTCCGCCTCCGTCTCGGGGCGGGGACGGTCGTCGGTCGCGCCGACCCGGTCGGCGACGAGGTCCGCGACCTTCCGTTTCCCCTCCGCGTCGCTGTCGGCGTAGAACTCGACGAGGAGCACGGAGTCGGTCCCGTCGGGCAGCATCCCGACGACGTCGGCGAACTCGGGGGTGTCGGCGGCGAGCCCCAGCAGGACATCGTCCATCACCTCGACGGCGGCGGGGTCGTGGTCGAGGATCGGCGCCACGTCCTCCATCGCGTCGAGGAGGTCGTCGTACGTTAACAGCGCGACCGCCTTCGTGTCGGGGATCGCGACCAGCGAGACGGTCGCCTCCGTCACCGTCGCGAGGGTCCCCTCGCTGCCGGCCATGAGCCGGGCGAGGTTGACGACGCCGGCCTCGCCGTACTCGCCGCGGTGCTCGGCGAGCAGCCGGTCGAGGTTGTAGCCGGAGACGTTCCGCTTCATCTCCGGGAAGCGCTCGTCGATCTCGTCGGCCGCGTCGTCGAGGATCCGGACGACCTCGGCGTGGATCCGCGGGAGGAGTCCGTCGGCGTCGGGGTCGGCCGACTCGCGGAGGTCATCGACGGCGACCTCGCCGAACGTGGTCACCGTCCCGTCCGCGAGCACGACCTCCGCCTGCTCGACGTAGTGGTCCGTCTTCCCGTACTTCAGCGAGTGCGAGCCGGTGGAGTTGTTGCCGATCGCGCCGCCGACCGCGGACTTGTCGCGCCACGCCGGATCGGGCGCGAATTTCAGTCCGTCGGACTCGACCGCCGCGTTGAGGTCGCCGACGTACGCGCCGGCCTGCACGCGAGCGGTCCTCGCGTCCGGGTCGGTCGAGAGGACCGAGTCCATCGAGTCCGAGAGATCGAGGACGACGGCCTCGTTGACCGTCTGTCCGGCGAGGGAGGTGCCGCCGCCCCGAGGAAGCACGGGAATTTCCTCCGCGAAGCAGTACTCCTGGACCGCCGCCACGTCAGCGGTCGACTCCGGCATCACGACCCCGATTGGCGTGGCCTCGTACGCCGAGGCGTCGGTCGCGTAGAGCCGCTTCGAGTAGTCGTCGAACCGCACCTCTCCCTCGACCCGGCGGTCGAGCGCGTCCACGAGCGCCGGCCGCTCGACGTCACCCCCGGTGTAATCGAAGTCGCCCCCGTCCCGCGGGTCCGGGTCCGATCTGTTGGTCGCCATGTGGATCTCTCACGGTCGAACTATGAAAAATCCCCTGACCCCGCCGAGCGACCGGGAATTCGAGGCGACCGGGGGCCGGGCGGGTCGAAAGCCGGGAGTCCGGTGGGTCGAAAGCCGGGTGTCGGGTGGGTCGAAAGCCGGGAGTCCGGTGGGTCGAAAGCCGGGAGTCCGGTGGGTCGAAAGCCGGGAGTCCGGTGGCGACGAATGCTGATGCGGCCGACTGGACCACGATCGACGCTTGGACAGCACACGGCGGCCGTCCGACGACGACCGCTGGTAGCGAAGGCGAGGGGCTGACCGCTACCGAGGCGTATCGTCGGGTATAGACCGTTCCGGATCCCACATACCAGCGACTATTCCGGACTCGTCGAAAGCGAGTGCATGACCGGACCCGACGACGAGCGGTTCGCGAGCACGGACCGATCGGCCGCACGACGGCGGACGCTACTGAGATCCACCGCCGGTGTCGCGGCCACGGGGGTGTTGGGTGCCGCCTACGCGGACGGCGGGACGCGGTCGGCGGACGCCGACGCGAGACGCGACGCCGTCGCCACCCGGACACGAGACGGCGCGGACGGGGCGATCGACGCCCGCCCGCCTGGCGAGCTCACGCTCATCGCGCATCGTGGGTTCGCCGGTGAGAACCCGGAAAATACGGTCGCAGCCGCCGAGGCGGCCACGAGCGTGGGCGGATCGGCTGGAGACGATACACCGGCTGGCCGGGGGGCAGACATCATCGAGCTCGATGTCGTTCCGACGGCCGACGGCGACATCGTCGTGTTTCACGACGACGCCCTGTCCGGCCGCGACGGGGGGAGACGCGGACTCACCGACACGGAGGGGGTCGTCTGGGAGACCGACACGGCGACCGTCACGAGCGCGGAGGTCCTCGACAGCGGCGAAACGGTCCCGCGCCTGTCGAGGTTCCTCGACGCCGTGCCCGGTGACGTCGGCGTGAACGTCGAACTGAAAAATCCGGGACGAGCGGACCTCCGATTCGCCGAGAAGCTCTCAGAGGCGGAGCTCGCCGACCGCACGGCGGTCTGGCTGCCGTTCGTCGAGCGCGTCGTTGACGTGCTCGTCGATCACGACAACGAGTTCCTCTGTTCGTCGTTCTGCGAGGGGGCGCTGGCAGCGATACGCGAGGTGTCCTCGTACGCGGTCGCCCCGATCCTGTGGGAGTCGATCGGCGACGGGCTCGCTATCGCTCGGGAACACGACGCCGCCGCGGTCCACGCGCCGATGCAGCTGATCGACCGGACACCGTTCCACGACCCGGCACTGACCGCCGGCGTCGACCTAGTGGCGCTGGCTCACGCTGAAGGGCGCGACGTGAACGTGTGGACGGTGGACACGTGGTACCAGGCGGAGCGGCTCGCCGAGGCCGGTGTCGACGGTATCGCGGCTGACTACTCGAATCTGCTTTCGCGAGCGACCGGCGCCTCGACCGCGGGGAGCCGATCCTGACGCCGGAGCGAAAGCCGGACCGAGACGGCTGTGGCCGGAGCGGATCACCGCGAGACCGAGCCGCGCGACTCCCGAGCTATATATCTCACAATACGTTTCGGTGTCGTCGTACCGCTCCATACCGGTACGGAGTTGAATGGGCCGAAACGGACGTCCTCCCACTGGCTCATAGCAATCATTTCAAATATTATAAGAGTTTATGTCCGGAAATCTCCGTCTCATCGGTGTGGTCAACCCGAACGACTCAGACGAGAGGCGGCGTCGATTCCTGCAAACGACCGGAGCGGCCGTGGTCGGCCTCGTATCCGCCGGTTGTCTCGGAGCGACATCCAGTAATTCGGACGGCGCCGAGGCGTCGAGCGGTTCGGCGAGTTCGGCCGACGGCTCCGACTCGGGGAACGGCGGCGAGACGACGATCAACTGGTGGCACGCCATGGGCGGGAACCTCGGCGAAACGGTCGACCGGCTCGCGGCCGACTTCAACGAGCAATCCTCCGGCGTGACGGTCGAGACGAGCTACAAGGGGAGCTACGACGAGACGCTCAACGCGGTCACGTCGGCTATCGGGGCCGGCGAAGCGCCGGAACTGGCACAGATCGTCGACCTCGGCAGCCGACTCGCCATCGACAGCGGGGCGTTCGAACCGATGGAGGAGGCGCTTCCGAGCGACCGGATCGACTGGTCGGACTTCCAGGACCCGGTCATCGATTACTACTCGTTCGACGACACGGTGTACTCGATGCCGTTCAACTCCTCGAATCCGATCTTCTACTACAACAAGGACATGTTCGAGGCGGCCGGGTTAGATCCCGAGTCGCCGCCCGAGACGCTGGCGGAGATCCGGCGGGCGAGCGAGGCCATCGTCGACCAGGGGATCGCGGAACAGGGGATCACCTTCGCTAACGTCTCGTGGTTCCCCGAGCAATGGTTCGCGGAGGCGAACGTCCCGCTCGTCAACGAGGCGAACGGTCGCGAGACCGACCCGACCGAGATCAACTTGGACACCGACACGGCCGACCGGATCTTCACGTGGTGGGCCGACATGCACGCGGACGGGCTGTACAACCACGCCGGCGTCGGCAACTGGGGCGCCGCACAGCAGGCGTTTCTCAACGGACAGACGGCCATGTGGATCTCCTCTACGGCCGGCGTCGCCTCGGCCACCGAGGGCGCCGAGGAGAACGGTTTCGAGCTCGGCACGGCGTACTACCCGACGGCGGGCGACACTCGGACGGGGGTCGTCATCGGCGGCGCGTCGCTGTGGATGACCCGCGGTCTGTCCGATCGGAAGAAGCAGGGACTCACCGACTTCCTGCTGTGGCTGGCTGAGGCGGAACAACAGGCGTTCTGGCACCAGAACACCGGCTACTTCCCGGTCAGCGACAGCGCGGTCGAGTATCTCGAGGAGGACGGTTGGTTCGACGAGAACCCGAACTTCCAGACCGCCTTCGACCAGCTGCGGGAGACGGAGACGACGGTCGCGACGCAGGGGTGGCAGGCCGGGCCGGCGTCGGAGGTCCGGACGATCATCCAAGACGGGTACGTCGGCATGATCAACTCCGACGTCACCGTCGACGAGAAGCTCGCCGAAATGAAGTCGGAGGCCGACGACGCCCTGCAGAGCTACATCGAAAGCAAAGGGAACTGACATGGGCGTTCACGAGAACACGTACGACAGCACGGTGGGGGCGTACCTCCTCCTGCTGCCGACGCTGGTCGCGATCGTCGCGTTCCTGTACTACCCGTCGCTACAGACGCTCAGGTTTAGCTTCTTTCAGACGTTCCTGTTCGGCCAGAACACGCGGTTCGTGGGCCTGGCGAACTTCACCGAGCTGCTGAGCTCACAAGTGTACCTCACCAGCGTCGGGCTGACGATCGCGTTCGCGGCGATCGTCGTCGTCGGGTCGCTCGCCGTCGGACTCGCCGTCGCGTTCCTGTTGTACGAGGTCAGCGACGGGAAGGCCGCGTACCTGATCGCGGCGATCTGGCCGTACGCGCTTCCGACGGCGGTCGCGGGGACGGTCCTGCTGTTCCTCGCTCACCCGAGCGTCGGTATTTACACGCACTACATGGAGGCGTGGTTCGGCGTCGAACTCGACTGGTTCACCGTCGGCTGGCAGGGGTTCGCCGTCGTCGCGGTGGCAGCGATCTGGAAACAGATCGGGTACAACGTGATCTTCATGCTCGCGGCCCTGAACAACGTGCCCGAATCCCTCAACGAGGCCTGTCGGCTCGACGGGATCGAGACGTGGCGACGGCTCGTCCGCGTGTACATCCCGCTCATGTCTCCCACGTTGGTGTTCCTCGTCGTGATCAACACCATATACGCGTTCTTCGGGAGCTTCGCGCTGATCGACCTGATGACGCAGGGCGGACCGACGAACGCCACCAACCTGATGATCTATCAGCTGTACCGTGACGCCTTCCAATTCAACAACCTCGGACTCGCCTCCGCGCAGTCTGTGATCCTGTTCGTGCTCGTCGCCGGGCTCACGTTCGTCCAGCTGCGGGTGTCCGACCGCTACGCACACTACTAATGTCACTAGATACCGAAGACACCGCGGTCGGCGCCCGAGAGAACGAACCGCTATCGGTGATCTCCGACACCCGGCTGGTCCCGGGGCAGTGGCGCGTCCACCTCGGGCTCATCGGGTCGATTCTGTTGATGGCGTCCCCGCTCCTGCTGGCGTTCGTGATGAGCACCCAGACCGTTCCGGAGGTGTACGACATCACGAACGTCGGGATCGGGAGCGACGGGGTCGCGAACTACGTGGAGGTGTTCACGACGTACGGCATGGCCTCGTACATGTTCAACTCGCTGGTGATGTCGATCGTCGTCACCGTCGCGAAGATCGCTGTGAGCCTGCTCGCCGCGGTCGCGCTCGTCTTCTACGATTTCCGGTTTAAGAACGCGATCTTCTTTCTCATCCTGTTCACGCTGATGTTCCCGGTCCCGGTGCGCATCGTCCCGCTGTACGAGATGATGGCCGCGTTGGGATGGACGAACACGCTGTTAGCGCTCACCGGGCCGTACGTCGCGAGCGCGACGGCCGTGTTCCTCCTCCGACAGCACTTCATGTCCATCCCGGACTCGCTCGTCGAGTCGGCCAAGGTCGACGGGGTCGGTCCACTGCGCTTCCTCTGGGACGTGTTGATCCCGATGTCGCGGGGCATGATAAGCGGGCTCAGCGTGATCACGTTCATCTACGCGTGGAACCAGTACCTCTGGCCGCTGATCGTCGTCTCCGACCAGAACAAACAGGTCGTACAGGTCGGGATGAAATACCTCCAGTCCGTCGGCAACGCCGGCCAGACCGATTGGGGGCTCATCATGGCGGGCGCGGTGTTGACGCTACTGCCGCCGCTGCTGGCGCTCGTCGCCTTCCGCGGCCCGCTGTTAGAAACGTTCGGACTCTCAGAATGACAGGAATCACGACGACAGACCTGGTGAAACGCTTCGACGACGTCACCGCAGTCGACGGCGTCGACCTCAACGTTCGCGAAGGCGAGTTCCTCGTCCTCGTCGGGCCGTCGGGCTGCGGAAAATCGACGACGCTTCGGCTGCTCGCGGGGCTCGAATCCCCCACGGCCGGCGCCGTCGAGATCGCCGACGAGGACGTGACGACCGCGTCGCCCAGCGACCGCGATGTCGCGATGGTGTTCCAGAACTACGCGCTGTACCCGCACATGACCGCGCGAGAGAACATGACGTTCGGTCTCAAGACGGCTACCGACTTCTCCGCTGACGCGGTCGACGACAGGATCGCCGAAGCGGCCGGGATACTCGACATCGAGGACCTCCTCGACAGGACTCCGTCCGCACTCTCCGGCGGCGAACAACAGCGCGTCGCCATCGGTCGCGCGCTCGTCCGCGATCCGGAAGTGTTCCTGATGGACGAGCCGCTCAGCAACCTCGACGCGAAGCTCCGCGTGCAGATGCGCGCCGAGCTCGCGGAGTTACACGCCGAACTCCAGACGACCACGCTGTACGTCACCCACGATCAGGTCGAGGCGATGACGCTCGGCGACCGGGTCGCGGTGATGTACGACGGTGAGATCCAGCAGATCGCGCCGCCCCAGCAGCTGTACGACGCGCCCGAAACTCGGTTCGTCGCCGAGTTCATCGGCAGTCCGGGGATGAACACCGTCGAGGGGACGCTCAAACGACGCGGTGACGCCGCGCACGTGACGTGGGGCGAGAACAGCCTCTCCCTTCCGTCCGCCGGGGCCGTCAAGCCGTACGCGGGCGACCGAGTCGTGCTCGGCGTTCGGCCGGAAGACCTCACGCAGGAGATGGGCGGTCCGCTCAGCATGGAGGTCACGGTGACCGAACCGCTGGGCGACTCGCTTCTCACGCGGGGCGTCGTCGGTGACACGGAGATGGAAGTGAGCCTCCCGCCGCGGTCGGCCGTCGACGTCGGCGACGTGCTCTCGCTGACCGCCGACCCGCAGCGCCTGCACCTGTTCGACATCGAAACCGGAGCCGCCCTGTACCACTCCGCGGAAACCGTCGGGTCGGACGCGGCTGAGCCGCCCGTGGCAGACACCCAACGGAGCACGACATGACGAACGTCGAATCGCGATACGACGCCGTCGTCTTCGATAACGACGGCGTGCTCACTCACCCGACGAGCGAATCCCTCCTCCGAGAGGCGTCGCGAAACGCCTTCGAGGCCTTCGGCGTCGATCCGACGCCGAACGACCTCCGCGCGCTCGTGGCTGACCTCTCGACAGAAACGGTCCGGTCGCTCGCCGACCGCTACGGGCTCGACGCGGCCGAGTTCTGGTCCCGTCACGAGACGGAGCGTACCGCCGTTCAGTTGACGGCGATCCGAAACGGCGACAAGCCGCTGTACGACGACGTCGAGGTCGTCACCGATCTCGCGGTCCCGGCGGCGATCGTGAGCAACAACCAGCACGCAACGATCGAACACATCGTCACTGAGTTCGGTCTCGAAGCGTCCTTCGAGGCGTGTTACGGGCGAAAACCAACGCTTCGAGGACTCGACCGACGAAAGCCGAACCCGTCGTATCTCGAGACTGCGCTGGCGGCGTTAGACACCGAGTCGGTGCTGTACGTCGGTGACAGCCGCGTCGACGTCGCCGCGGCACGTGCCGCTGGCGTCGACTCCGCGTTCATCGCTCGTCCTCACCGACGGGAGTACCGTCTCGACGCCGAACCGACGTATCGGATCGAGAGCCTCGCAGACCTGTCTCGCTTACCGACGCGGTCGCTGGACGCCACCGGACACCACCCATGAATCCCCGAATCGGTTTCGTCACGTCGGTCGTATCGGACCTCGAACGGCAGCTGCGCTTCGCCGGAGCGGGCGATTTCGACTACGTCGAGGTGCTCATGGACGGCGAGCACAACCACGAGCGCCTCGCGTCACAGGCGTCGACGATCAGGGGCGTCCTCGACGAGTACGGGCTCGATCTGGCCGTTCACCTCCCGTTTCCGACGGACATCGGATCGCCGTACGAGCGGGTCCGTGCCGGGGCCGTCGAAACGCAGCAGACCTGTATCGACGTTGCGACGGATCTCGGCGCCGAAAAGGGCGTCCTCCATCCGGAGTCGTCCGCGTGGACGGTCGCTTGGGAGGACGCGACGCTCCGAGATCACATCGATGAGTCCACGGCCGCGCTGACCGCCTACGGAGCCGCGCGCGACTTCGAAATCTGCGCGGAGAACATCTTCGGCAGCCCCTACACCGTCGAACACATCCCCCGGTTGCTCGACGAGACGGACGCGTCGATGACGCTCGACACCGGTCACGCTCGGGTGACCGGATACGACGAGACGGAGACGGCCGCGTTCGTCGCCGAGCACGCCGACCGGATCTCGCACGTTCACCTGAACGACACGCGCCGTCCGGCGGACGAGCATCTCCCGTTCGGCGCGGGGAACCTCGACTTTGAGCCGATCTTCGACGCCTTCCCCTCCGGGTGGAGCGGGACGTTCTCCCTCGAGGTCGGGACGCAGTCGCTCGACTATCTGGAGGAGTCGCGCTCGCAGTTGGCCCGGTACCTGTAACGTCCACCGCCGGCGCGAGAGAGCGGTCGGGATCGCCGCCGGTCGGGAGCCGGCACAACACCCATATATGTCCATTCGGATGATAGCGTATGTCAGTCGCTGACCGCTCGACGTTCAAGCGTCGACTCGATTCTCTCGGCGTGACCGTCACGGAGGGGTCCGAGAGCGCGTGTGCGGAACTTATCGACGAGGCCGCCGGCGACCCGGCGGTCGGCGTCGCGCTCGCCGACGAGGGCGCCGGTTCGGCCGACCCGGCGCTCCGGCTTCCGGACCGGGTCGAGACCGACCCGACCACGGCCGAGCTCCGCGCTGCCCACACCGGCGTCACCGACGCGGAGCTCGGGGTCGCCGCGTACGGGAGCGTCGCGATCGAGGCCGACGCCGCCGGCACGGAGCCGGTGAGCCTCTTCGTCGACCGCCACGTCGTCGTCCTCCGCGAGGCCGACATCGTCCCGGACATGCCCGACGCGTTCGACTGGCTCGGCCCGAAGGCGCGCGACGAGTCGGTCGACGTGGTGTTCGCGACCGGCCCGAGCGCGACCGCCGACATGGGCGGGCTCGTCCACGGCGCGCACGGTCCGAAGGAGGTGCACGTGGTGCTGTTGCGGGAAGACGACGCGGACGGTGCGGCTTCGGGGGACATCGCGGACGGTGCGGCTGCTGGGGATGACGCGGACGGTGCGGCTTCGGGGGACGACGCGGAATCCGAGGTGGGCTCCGATGAGTAGCGACGCGTCGAAAGGGGACCGGATCCGCGAGCTGCTGGCGACCGAGGGCGACGCGGTCGCCGAGAACACCCGCGGGTTCAATCGAGGGCGGATCGAGTCGACCGAGCGGCTCGACGACTACGAGGCGCTGAAAGACGACGCCCGCGAGATCAAAGAGGACGCGATCGCTCGTCTCCCGGAGCTCATCGAACGGGTCCGAGAGTCGGTCGAGGCCAACGGGGGCACCGTCTACGTCGCCGACGACGCGGCCGACGCGAACCGGTACGTCACCGAGCTGACCGCGGAGGAGCGCGATGCCGACCGCCTCGTGAAGTCGAAGTCGATGACCTCCGAGGAGATCGAGGTGAACGAGGCGCTGGAGGCCGAGGGCGTCGAGGTGGTCGAGACGGACTTAGGCGAGTGGGTGCTCCAGATCGCGGACGAGGCGCCCTCTCACATCGTCGCCCCGGCGATCCACAAGTCTCGCGAGGGCATCTCGGAGCTGTTCGCGGAGCGGTTCGACCTCGACGACCCGCCGGAGACCGCCGAGGAGCTCACCATGTTCGCCCGCGAGCGGCTCGGCGAGCTGATCGAGGACGCCGACGTGGGGATGACCGGCGCGAACTTCATCGCGGCCGACTCCGGTACCATGCTGCTGGTCACCAGCGAGGGCAACGCCCGGAAGACGGTGACCGCGACGGACACCCACGTCGCGGTCGCGGGCGTCGAGAAGATCGTGCCGACCGTCGAGGAGTTCGCCCCGTTCGTCGAGCTGATCGGGCGCTCCGGGACGGGCCAAGACGTGACCTCCTACATCTCGACGCTGACCCCGCCCGTCGAGTCGCCGGTGCCGGACTTCCAAGACGACGCCGACCCCCTCGCCGACGGCTCGGGCGACGACCGCGACTTCCACCTGGTCCTCATCGACAACGGCCGGATGGCGATGCGCGAGGACGAGCAGCTGAAGGAGACGCTGTACTGCATCCGGTGTTCGGCCTGCTCGAACGCCTGCGGGAACTTCCAGAGCGTCGGCGGCCACGCGTTCGGCGGCGAGACGTACTCCGGCGGGATCGCGACCGGCTGGGAGGCCGGCATCGAGGGGCTCGACGTCGCCGCCGAGTTCAACGACCTCTGTACCGGCTGCTCGCGCTGCGTCCCGGCGTGCCCGGTCGGGATCGACATCCCGTGGATCAACACGGTCGTCCGCGACCGAGTCAACCGCGGCGAGGTCGAATCCCGACAGACCGACTGGCTGTTCGAGGAGCTGGCCCCCGACGAGGAGCCCGCCGGACTCGACCTGAGCACCCGGATAGTCGGCAACTACGAGACGCTTGCGAAGCTGGGGAGCCTGACCGCGCCGGCCGCGAACCGGCTCGCCGACGCGGGACCGGTACGCGCGATCGCGGAGCGCGTCGCCGGGATCGACCGCCGGCGCGACCTCCCCGAGTTCGCGAGCGAGTCCCTCGTCGACTGGTTCGAGTCCCGCGGCGGCGCCCGGATATCCGCCGACGCGGCCGAACGCGAGGCCGTGCTCTACCCCGATACCGCGACGAACTACGTCGACGTCGACCGGGGGAAGGCGGCCGTGCGCGCGCTGGAGGCGCTCGACGTTCACGTGACGGTGCCGGACCTCCCTGGAAGCGGCCGCCCGCCGCTCTCGCAGGGGATGATCGCGACGGCGGAGTCAGCCGCGGAGGACGTGTACGCCGGGCTCGCGACCCACGTCGACGCCGGCCGCGACGTGGTCGTGATCGAGCCGAGCGACCTCGCGATGTTCCGGAGCGAGTACGAGCGGTTCCTCCCCGAGGCCTCGCACGAGCGGCTCGCCGCGGCCAGTTACGACGTGATGGAGTACTGCTTCGGCCTGCTGGAGAACGGCGGGGACCCGGCCGCGCTCCGTGCGCCGGCCGAGGGCACCGGGCCGGTGGCGGCCGGAAAACGCGTCGCCTACCACCCGCACTGTCAGGGGCGGACGATCGGCGTCGGCGAGCACGCGACCGCCGTGATGGAGACGCTCGGATACGACGTGCGCGTCTCCGACACCGAGTGCTGCGGGATGGCTGGCTCGTTCGGGTACAAGCACGACTACTACGAACTGAGCATGGACGTGGGAGAGCCCATACGGGAGCAGTTCGGCGACACCGATCGGACCGTCGTCGCCGCCGGAACCTCCTGTACCGAGCAGATCGACGCGCTCCTCGGGGACGCACCGATGCACCCCGTCGAGCTGGTCGCGCCGCGGGAGTGACGTGAGGGGGCGGCGGTCCCGCCGCGGGCTGCCGTCGGCCTCTGACTCCGTCTGACGGGCGTCGTTCGACAACGAACGCTTAATACGCGCGCTCGTCACCGTATGCCATATGAAAGCGGCTCCACAGGAGATCACGTCGCTCGTCGGCCGTGAGGTGTACTCGAACAACGGCGTCTTCGTCGGGGAGATCGAGGACGTGCGCCTCGATCTCGACGCCCGGGCGGTGACCGGGCTCGCGCTCGCGGAGCTCAACCACGAACTGTTCGCCGGACGCGTCGCCGGGAACACCGGCGTCATCGTCCCGTACCGCTGGGTGCGGGCCGTCGGCGATGTCGTGCTGATCAACGACGTCATCGAACGCATCGACGCCGGGAGCGAGGAGGGCGAGGCCGAGGTCGGCCAGTCCGCGCAGTCGACCTAAAAGGGGAGCGCGTCGCGAAGGCTGGTCAGGAAGCCGCTGCCCTCCCGTCGCTTGCGGTCGAACACGGGGTACAGCGCGTCGAGAAACTCAGTCTCGTTTTCGAACGTGGTCTGTGGCACCTGCGCTAACGCCTCGGAGAGGCGGATCGTTCGCCCCTTGGCATCGTAGGGGATCGCGCCGTCGTCGAGCGCGTCGACGATCTCCTCGCCGGTCGCGGGAAACGAGACGCCGGCCTCGTCGATCCGCTCGTCGAGCACGGCGATACCGAACTCGATCGCGTCGGGCTCGGCGGAGCCGCCGCCGCCGGGTGGGCGTGCTGCCATTGAGTCGATCTACTCGCTCGCTCCTTTTTAAACCCATGCTCGCGCGGCGACCCGCGAGCGGCTCGCTTCGATATCGCCTCCGCCGAACGACTCACTCCGGGACCGACTCTTCGGGCGGGGCCGCGTCGAGGGCGGCGAGCCCCATCCCGTCGCCGGAGCGGTCGAACGCGGCGACGCTCTCGTCGTCGTACGGCGGGACGGCGACGAGCACGACCGCGGCGAGGTCGTCCGTCTTCGACACGCCGAGGAACCCGTCCGGGTGCGAGAGGAACCGCGCCCCGCCGTGGCCCGCCGGCGTGCCGAGGTCGACGCCGAACACCGCGTTCACCGACCCCCCGACGTCGGGCGTGAAGTGGGTCAACACGGGCGTCTCGGGGTCGAGTCCGGTGTCGCTCTCGAAGTCGCCGGCGCGCGTGGCCGACAGGCGGAGATTCGTCTCGCCGGGGTCGCGCTCGGCGGCGCGTTCGAGCAGCACCGTCAACAGGTCGCGGGTGACGTGGATCACGCTCAGATTCCGATGACGGAGCGGAGCGTCTTCGCGTAGAGCCCCGGCGCCTTCCCCCGCGAGTTCGAGAGCGCGTCCTCGACCGCGATCGCCGCGTCATCGAGCACGCCGACGCCGTGTCCGACCAGCACGCGGTCCGGGTTCAGCCCGGAGAGAACCGTCGTCGGCGGCGTCAGCCTGAGCATCGGGTGGACGCCGATCCGCTCGCGGTCCCCGCGGAAGTACGACGAGGAGCCGAGCGACTCCGGCACGATCAGTGTCTCCCCGTCGAAGAACCCGGCCTCCTGCCACGGCGGCAGCGAGGAGTCGCGGATCCGAAACGCCTCGAAGCCGGTGTCGGCCAGCCGGTCGCCGAACCGCTCGACCGGCGCGTCGAGCTCAGCGGCGACGCCGGTCATCCACTCCGGGACCCACACCGCGACGTCGTGGCGGGTCGCGATCGCGGCGCTGTCGCGCTTGTGACGGTCGAGACCGACGACGACGCCGGTGACCGACCCGAGCTCCGCGAGCAGCTCGTCGAGCTCGGGAGCGTCGACCGGGTCGAACACCCAGACGTCGTCGGTCTCGCTCTCCTCGTTCGGGACCGCCACCGCGTGGCTCGCGCGCTCCATCGTCTCGTCGGGGTACGCGATCCATCCGACGCCGCCGTCGAACCGGTCGATCTCGTGGAGGTCCGCGTCGCCGTCGCTTTTCATTCCCATACGGACGCCTTCGGTCCGGATCCCTTTCAACCCGTCTCCGGCGGCGAGGGGGTCGACGACGCTTACGCCTCCGGCCACTTGATCGAGCAGCCGCGGGACGGTCTGTCGGGGACCTCGACCGACTCGCCCGCGAGCACCGACTCCACGGCCTCCCGAACGTAGAGCTCGGTCGGCTCGTCGTCGGGGTTCAAGGCGTCGTCGAGCCGACCGTGATAGCGGAGCCGCCACGCGTCGCCGTTGCGGCCGAACAGGAACGGGTCGGGCGTACAGACCGCTCCGTACGCCTCGGCGACCGCGCCGGTCTCGTCGCGGAGGTACGCGTCGTAGGCGATCGTGCCGTCGTCGACGCGGTCGCGCATCGCCTCGAACGAGTCGTCGGGGTACTCGTCGCCGTCGTTGGGGTTGATCCCGACGACAGCGAGGTCGTCGTACTCGGCCACGAGTCCGTTGAGGAGGTCGAATTTCGCCTGCGCGTACGGGCAGTGGTTACAGGTGAAGACGACGAGCAGCGCGTCCTCCTCGAAGGAGTCGAGCGGGTGCGTCTCGCCGTCGACGCCGAGCAGTTCGAAGTCGGGGGCCGCGTCGCCGCGGTCGAGCGCCGAGTCGGACTCTTTCAACACCATGCGAGGCGCTACCGTCGGCGGGAGTAAAACGGTTCCGCGGCAACCGGCGGCCACTAAAACGGTTCCACGGCTACCGGCGGCCGAACCATCGCGCGAGCGCGTGTGCCGCGCCGATCGCGGCCAGCCAGCACGCCGCGAACGCGAGCGCGGCGCCGGCGACGGGAGCCCAGTTCGGGACCGCGAACGCGGCGCCTGGGACGGGGCAGGAACCCGCAGTCGTGGGAATCGTCTCCCGTCTGGCCCACCGGATCGCCACGGTACGGGACGACGCCGCGGGCGCGATCTCGGCGAGCGCTGCGACGAGTCCGGCCGCGACCGCGCCGAGCGCGACGGTCACCCAGAGGGCGCCGACGGCGACGGCGGCGCCGGAGAGCCGGCGGGGCTTCATCGCCGCGTTTCGGTGCCGCGTCCGCGTCGCCGAAGCGCCCTCCTCGCGCCGCCCGCACGCTTCACCGTCGTCCGGACCGCTCCCGCGGCGTCGGGGCGGACGGGCCCGACTCGGTCTGCGCTTGCTCTGTCGCACGGCTCCGCTGGCCGCGGCATCCCTCCTTAACCTCCGGGCGGCCGAACGACTGCCGCCGACTCATGGCTTTTTGTCCCATGCACGCGAACGCGCGGTATGAGTTCCCGCGAACCGACCTACCGGACGCTCCGACTGCTGTGCGCGAACGCGGTCGGCATGGCCGGGTTCCTGCTCGCGCTCGCGCTCTCTCGGGAGTTCGCGGTCGCGCTCGTCGCGGCCGTCGTGCTGGCGGGGATCGGGTACACCGCGTCCAACGCCGTGGTCGCGTACGCCTCGGCCTGACGAACGACTGCAGACATGTGAAATGAGAACAGTTAGTATCTCGGAGTGTCGATACCTGGACATATGACAACACGGGACGAACGCGGCTCGGACGCGATCGCGGTAGATTCGCGCTCCGAGCCGGCGAGAGTACTCCTCGTTGTCGATCAACCGGAGATCGAGGATCGAGCGGCAGCGGCCATCGAGTCCCGAACCGACCGGTTCGAGGTGAGGCCAGCGGCGGACGCGGCCGAGGCCCTCGACCTCGTCAGGGGCGAACCGGTCGACTGTGTCGTCAGCGGCTACGACCTCCCCGGAATGGACGGCGTCGAGTTCCTCCGCGCCGTCCGCGACCGCGACGAGGACCTCCCCTTCGTGTTGTTTACGGCCCGCGGGTCGGAGTCGATCGCGAGCGAGGCGATCGCCGCGGGCGTCGACGAGTACCTCCCGGCAACCGGAGACGACTCCTTCGCGGCGCTCGCGTCTTGCGTCGACTGCGCCGTCTCTCGGTCCGAGGCCGAACGACGAGTGACGGAGCACCTCGACCGGATGACGGACGCGTTCTGCGGCATCGACGAGTCGTGGCGGCTCACGTACCTCAACGAGCGGGCGGCGGAGCTGCTCGACCGTGACGCCGAAGACCTGCTCGGCGATCGTATCTGGGACCTGTTTCCGACGCTCCGCGGGACGGCGATCGAATCGGAGTTCCGCGGCGCGATGGAGACCGGTACGCAGACCACGTTCGAGTACCGCTTCGACGGCCTCGGATACGATTTCTCTATCGACGCGTACCCTTCCGACACCGGACTCTCCGTGTACTTCCGAGATGTCACCGAGGAGAACAGGCGCCAACGAAGGCTCGAAGAGCTCGCCGAGCGGTTCCGACTCGCGGTGGAGGGCGCGGACGTTGGCATCTGGGACTGGGACCTCACCACGGACGAGGTGCAGTTCGACGAGCGGTGGGCCGACATGCTGGGGTACGACCGGTCCGAGATCGCCTTCGAGCTCGCCGAGTGGGAAGACCGCGTCCACCCCGACGACATCGGTGCCGCGTGGTCGGCGCTGGAGGCGCATTTCGCCGGTGAAACGGAGTACTACCGGTGCGACTACCGTATGGAGACGAAGGCGGGCGACTGGACGTGGGTCCGCGACCGCGGCCGCGTCGTCGAGCGCACCGACGAGGGGGACCCCGTCCGGGCCGTCGGGATCCACATCGACGTGACCGAGGAGAAAGAGCGCGAGCGCGACTTAGAGCGCCACCGGCGGCTCGTCGACGAGCTCCCGAACGCCGTGGCGCTGTACGACGCCGACGAGCGGTTCTCCGTCGTCAACGATCGGCTCGCAGAGGTGTACGAGACGACCCCGGAGGAGCTTACCGGTCGGGAGAGTCCCCTGTTACAGCGGCTTCGAGAGACCCGCGAGGACGACCCGTTCGCGGCGCTCGTCGCCGGCGACCGCGAGCGGCTGTCCGAGACGATCGAACTCGATCTCCCCGCTCGGGCCGACGCTATCATCGACATCAGCTTACAGCGGCTCGTCATCGACGGCGAGTTCGACGGGGTGATCGGTATCTCTCGCGACGTGACCGAGAAGCGTCGCCGGCAGCGGGAGCTCGAACGCACCTCGGCCCGGCTGGAGGCCCTCTACGAGGACTCGCCGGACATGGTCGACATCCACGACGAGTCGGGCGAGATCGTGGACGCGAACTCCGTGATAGCGTCCCAGCTCGGCTACGACCGCGAGGAGATCGTGGGGATGAACGTCTGGGAGATCGACGACGAGCTCGACCGCGAAGACGGTATGGACCTCTGGCAGAGCCTAGAGGTGGGCGAAACGCGCCGGCTGGAGACGACGTTCAGGCGGGCCGACGGCACGACGTTCCCCGTCGAAGTGCAGGTTCGGCGGGTCGACGTGCGGGGGGACGACCGGTACCTCGCCACGAGCCGCGATATCTCGGAGCGGAAGGCCTACGAGCGTCGGCTCGAACGCGAGAACGAGCGGCTCGACGAGTTCGCCTCTATGGTTTCACACGATCTCCGGAACCCGCTCACCGTGCTTTCCGGCTACCTCCGTCTCGCCCGTGAGACCGGTAACGAGTCGTATTTCGAGCGCTGCGAGACCGCGGTCGACGAAATGGATCGGCTGATCGACGACGTGCTGTCCCTCGCCCGGCAGGGCGACGCCGTGGACTCGGTGGGTCCCGTCCCGCTCGACGGGCTGGCGACCCGGTACGCGACCGACACGTTCGGCTCCACCGAAAGCGACGGAGGCGTCGAAGCGGGCGGCTCCGAAGACGGATCTGGCGAGTCCGTCGAGGTCGCCGTCGAGACCGAGAGCGACGTGCTCGCGGACCCCGGCCGGCTCAAGCGACTGCTCCAGAACCTCTTCCGGAACGCGGCCGAACACGGGGGGAACCGCGTCGTCGTCGGCGACCTCTCGGACGGCTTCTACGTCGAAGACAACGGCCCCGGGATCCCCGAAGACCGGCGCGACGAGGTGTTCGAGAGCGGGCACACGACCTCCGAGTCGGGGACCGGGTTCGGGCTCGCCATCGTCGAGCGCATCGCGGAGGCCCACGGCTGGGAGGTGACGGTGACGGAAGGCGAAGACGGCGGCGCCCGGTTCGAGTTCACGGGCGTCGGGCGGCCCTGAGTCGCCGACGGTGACCCCGTGAGCCGCGCGGCTGGAATCAGACAACGATTCCGGGAAAACCGGTCGGACCGACTGAGTCGCCGGCTTAGAACGCGTCCGGGTAGACGCTGATGTCAGCGTGCAGCTCGTCGCGAAGCGCGGTGTGGACGTGACAGATGCCCTCGGCGCGCTCGGCGATCTCCGACGCGGTCTCGTCGTCGAGGTCGGCCCCGACGTGGACGTCGAAGGCGATGGCCGTCAGGTCGTCGTCCTCGTCGAGCTCCGCGCTCGCGTCGATCTGAATCTTGCCGAGGTCCTCTTCGCCGCGCTGATTCCCGCCGACGCGGAAGGCGGGGAGGTAACAGGAGGCGTACGTCGCGACGAGTGCGGCGTTCGGGTTCGGGCCCGTCTCGTCGGTCGCGTCGATCTGGAGATCGAAGTCGCCGACTTGGCTCGTGCAGGCGTATCCTTCCTCGGAGACGGTGGAGGTCTCGATGTCTGACATACGCGTTGATAGACGACTCGCGGCGGCCTAAAGGTTGCCATCACGGACCCCGCGACGGAGCGTCGGCGGTGAAAGAGACGCGGACCGGCGATGAGGCGCGCGCTACGGCTCCAGCGTGTACGTCTCGTCGCCCCCGAGGACGACGGGTTCGGCCGCGGCGCCCGCCGCCTTCACCTCGTTAACGAACTCCCGCGTCTCGATCTCGATCGGCGGGAACGAGTCGTAATGCATCGGGAACACCACGTCGGCGCCCACCCAGTCGGCGGCGATGCCGGCGCCGGCGGGCCCCATCGTGAAGTGGTCGCCCGTGGGGAGCGCGGCGGCGTCGGGTTCGAGGTACGGCGCGATCACGTCGACCATCTCGGACATCAGTCCGGTGTCGCCGGCGTGGTAGAACGTCGTGCAGTCGGGATCGGACTCCTGGGTCGGCTTCTTGTCGCCGACCACGAAGCCCGCGGGCATCCCGGCGGAGTAGTCCGGGTCGTTTTCGATACCGTTCGAGTGGTCCGCGCGGACCATCGTCACCCACGCGTCGCCGCACTCTACGGTGCCGCCGATGTTCATGCCGCCGGCCGGAAGCGTGTGCTCCAGGCCGAACTCCTCCTCGACGTAGGCCGTCAGCTCCGGCGTGGCGACCACGGTCGCGTCGGGGAACGCCGCGGCGTGAGCGATGTGGTCGCCGTGGCCGTGGGTCAACAGGAGGTAGTCCGGGTCGAGCTCCTCCGGGTCGACGTCGGTCTTCGGGTTGTCGAAGAACGGATCGATCAGCAGCTCCGTGTCGTCGACGACGACGTGCCACGTCGAGTGGCCGTGCCAAGTGAGTTCCATGATACGTTCGGATCGTCTCGGCGAACCGTAATAAAAACCGACGCCGCGGATCCGCGTTCCCCGATCCGTCCGACCGTCTTCGCCGGGCCGATCCGTCGCGCGCCGGGAGAGGAGTTAACAGCGCCCCGCTCCAAGCCGGCCACGATGCCCTCCGAGCGGACCGAGAGACCTCCCCCGACCGACGCGTGTCGCGAGTGCGGACGGGCCCTCCCGTCCGAAGCCAACTTCTGTCCCGGCTGTGGGACGGAGGTGCGCGCCGAGCGCGACGCCGTCTACTGCGCCGACTGCGGCGAGCCCCTCGCTCCCGCCGACGAGTTCTGTGTCGGCTGCGGGGCGCCGCGGCCCAAGACACCGCGGTCCGAGGGGTCCGGACGAGCGAGCGAACGGGACGACAGAACGGCTGACGCCGAGGCGCGCCGAGCGTTCCGCCGGCGGGTGCAGGACCACCTCGACCACGGCTGGGAGCTCACCGAGGACCGCGGCGACCGCGTCGTCCTCGTCGACAGGGACGTGGGATCGATCCCCGTCCACGTCCTCCTGCTCCTGACCACCGGCGGCGTGGGGAACCTGCTGTACGGCTGGTACCACTACGCCGAACTGGCCGAGACGCGCCGGGTTAGCGTCTCCGACGGCCCGCTCCCCGACGGCGAACTGACCGCACCGGGAGGAGACGACGACCCGCTCGTCGAGCTCTCCGGCTACCTGTTGGGCGGGCTCCTCCTCCTGATCGGGCTCGGGATCGCCGCCGTCTCCGCGGGACAGGGATCGATCCCCGGCGCGGCGTTCGGCGTCGCGTTCGCGCTCGTCGGGCTCGCGCTGACGCCGCCGGCGGAGCGCAGACTGAGCCGGCGGCACGGCCTCTTCCGATTCGGCCGAATCCGGACCGTCGACCACCGGGTCACGCCCGCGACGGAGCGGACCGAGTCGCCCTGCGTCGTCTGCGGCGACGCCTTCGAGCGCGGGGTCGTCCGCCGCCGCCGCGACGAGACGGTCGTCGCGGGCGTCCCGGTGCGGACCCACGCGTCGGAGCGCAACCGCTACTGCGCGGACTGCGCCCGCGCGGAGCTGTTCGGCGGGTCCGGGGGAGACGGAACCGATCCGGACGGGGTCGACGCCGATATCGGCGGGACCGGAACCCGCCTCGACGCGACCGAAACCGATTCCGCCGCCGGAGAGCCCGTCAGGGAACGCTCCGGATCGGCGGACCGAGAGGGGGAGTAACGCCGCCGACGTAGTCCGGCAACCCTTTTTAAGACCCCGCCCGATCACACGGACATGCACCACGCACGGTTCCGCGATCCGGCCGGCTCGATCCGGGAGGGAACGTACGACCCCGAAAGCGACGCCGTCGCGTTCGGCGGCGACGAGTACGCGCTCGACGACCCGGAGATCGACGTGCTCCCGCCGACGGACCCGACGAAGATCGTCTGTATCGGGCGCAACTACGCCGACCACGCGGCCGAGCTCGGCAACGACGTGCCGGACCGCCCGCTCCTCTTCTTGAAGCCGCCGAACGCGCTGGCGAGCCACGGCGACACGGTCACCGTCCCCGAGGGGAAAGACCGGATCGACTGGGAGGCCGAGCTGGCGGTCGTGATCGGCGAGCAGTGTAAGGCGGTGGACGCGGACGACGCGATGGACGTCGTCGCCGGCTTCACCTGCATGAACGACGTCTCGAACCGCGACGACCAGAACCGCGAACAGAACTGGGTTCGCGGCAAGGCGTTCGACAACGCGGCGCCCCTCGGCCCGGTGATGGCGACGCCGGACGAGGTCCCCGCCGATGCGAGCGTCGAGCTCCGGGTGAACGGCGAGACGAAGCAGTCGAGCGACCGCGGGCACCTCATCTTCGACGTGCCGACCCTGATCGAGGAGATCACGACGTACCTCACTTTGGAGGCGGGTGACGTGATCGCGACCGGGACGCCGGAGGGGGTCGGCGCGCTCGCCGACGGCGACAGCGTCGAGGTCGACATCGAGGGCGTCGGCACGCTCGAACACGACGTGCGCGTGCCCTGAACGAGACGAAACAGCCGCCATTCGACGCTCCCTGTGGCTCGGTCGCACACCGCGTTTCCGGTGAACGCTTATATACCGGGCGTTCGAACTGAGTGTCGTGAAGTCCCGCTCGTTCTCGCGTTGACCCCGGCCGCGCGACGGCTCCGTGCGTTCTGCCGCTCCTCGCGGAGGGCCCCGGTCAACGACCGATCGGCGCGACCGTGACCTTCTCGGTCCCGCCGCGCACCGCTCTCGATTTCGGTCCGTCATCCCCACTGCGCGCCGGTCGTCGCGAGGCCGTGGTCCCCGGTGACGAACCCCTCCCCGGGCCGATGTGAGCGCCCGACGAAACGATGTCACGAGACGAGCGATCCGACGACGAGACACGAACGGGAAGCGATCCCGACGACGACCGGACGCACCGCTCCGACGACAACCGAAGACGCCAGCAAAACGACAGCCGAACGCACTGTTCCGACGCCGGCCGCGCGCTGATCGCCGCTCGCGACGCCGATACCCGCCCGGACACGGACGAGATCCGCGGGCTCGCTCGCGCGGCGGGCTACGAGGTCGTCGACGAGGTGACCCAGCGGCGCCGCGAGGACCCGACGTACGGACTCGGACGCGGTAAGGCCGAGGACCTGATGCGCCGGGCGTCGACCGAGGACGTCGACGCCGTGGTCTACGACGGCGAACTCTCTCCGGGCCAGACGGCGTCGCTCTCGGACCTGCTCCCGGACGAGGTCGAACCGATCGACCGCACGCGGCTGGTCCTCGGCCTGTTCGCCGAGGGGGCCGGCTCCCGCGCCGCCGAGCTCCAGGTCGAACTCGCCCGCCTCCGGTACCTGAAGCCGCGGCTCCGGGAGCTCATCGCCCGGGACTACGCGACCGACCTCCGGTACCACAACGAGGACGACCGGCGGGTCCTCGACGCGGAACGCCGGATCGACGATGTGAGACGCGCCCTCGACGACGTGACCGAGACCCGGAGCGAGCGCCGCGAGCAGCGCCGGCGGGAGGGGTTCGACGCGGTCGCGTTGGCCGGCTACACCAACGCCGGCAAGTCGACGCTGCTCCGGCGGCTCGCCGCCGATATCGACGAGTCTGTCACCGCCGCCGACATCGACGAGTCCGTCACCGCCGCCGACCGCCTCTTCGAGACGCTCGACGTGACCACCCGGCGGGTGACTCTCGGGGGGCGGCGCGCGCTCGTCACCGACACCGTCGGGTTCGTGGACGCGCTCCCGCACCGAAGCGTCCGATCGTTCCGGGCGACGCTCGACGCGATCCGCGACGCCGACGTGGCCCTGCTCGTTATCGACGCCGACGACGATCCCGAGGCGGTCCGCGACCGGGTCCGGACGACCCTCTCGGCGGTCGAAGAGACCGACGGTCCGGTGGTACCGGTGCTCAACAAGGCCGACCTGCTCGACGACCGCGGGCTGCGGGCCCGCCGCGAGGCGCTCGCGTCGGCGACGGACGACCTCGCCGCGGACGGACACGCCGTCGCCGACGCCCTCGCCGCGCCCGTCCACGCGAGCGCGCGCTCCGGCGAGGGAGTCGACGCGGTTCGAACCGCGGTCCGCGAGGCGTTACCGACCGCGGAGACGACGCTGCGACTGCCGAACTCGGGCGAGACGCAGTCGCTGCTGTCGTGGGCGTACGACCGCGGCGAGGTCCGCGAGGTCGACTACGGGCCGGACGGCGTGGCGGTCGACTTCGTCGGCCGCCCGTCCGTCGTCGCGGAGGCGGAGCGCCGGGCGACTGAGGTCAACTGAGGCGCCGCGAGCGTCGGCGACCCGGTCCGTCCGTGGCCCCGTTCGGCCACCCTTAAGACCGCCCGTCCCGGACGAACGGGCATGCACCCACGCGATCTCTCTGACCACTCTCAGTACGTTCCGGGCCGGGGCGTCGAGGAGGTCGCCCGCGACCGCGGGCTCGACCCCGACGACCTCATCAAGCTCTCTTCGAACGAGAACCCGCACGGCCCGAGTCCCGCGGCCGTCGAGGCGATCCGCGAGCACGCCGACCGGGTCCACCAGTACCCGAAGTCGTCGCACACGGACCTCACCGCGAAGATCGCCGAGAAATGGGGCGTGGCGACCGAGCAGGTGTGGGTCTCGCCCGGCGCCGACGGCTCGATCGACTACCTCGCGCGGGCCGCGTTGGAGCCCGGCGACGAGGTTCTCGTGCCGAGCCCCGGCTTCGCTTACTACGGGATGTCGGCCCGATACCACCACGGCGGGGTGACGGAGTACGCCCTCGACCCGGCCGACGGCTTCGCGCAGGACGCGGAGACGGTTCTGAGCGCCTACGGCGGCGAGCGGATCGTCTACGTCACCTCTCCGCACAACCCCTCGGGGTCGACGATGCCGCTCGACGAGGTGAAGGCGATCGCGGACGCGACCGCGGAGGACACGCTCGTCGTCGTCGACGAGGCGTACGGCGAGTTCGCCGACGTCGACAGCGCGATCCCGCTGGTCGACGAGCGCGACGACGTGGCGGTGCTCCGCACGTTCTCGAAGGCGTACGGCCTCGCGGGGCTCCGTATCGGGTACAGCGTCGTCCCGGAGGCGTGGGGCGAGGCGTACGCCCGGGTGAACACCCCGTTCGCGGCGAACGAGCTGGCGTGCCGGGCCGCGCTCGCGGCCCTCGACGACGAAGCGCACGTCACCGAGTCGGTCGAGACGGCGCAGTGGGCCCGCGAGTACATCGCAGACGAGCTCGACGCGCCCACGGTCGAGTCGGCCGGGAACTTCGTGCTCGCCGAGGTCGGCGACGCGGAGCGGGCCGCCGACGCGGCACAGGAGCGCGGCGTCATTATTCGGGACTGCACCTCGTTCGGCCTCCCGAACCACGTCCGGATCTCGACCGGGACCCGTGAGGAGACGCGGGAGGCGGTCGAGCGGCTCAACGAGACCCTCGCCGACCTCGGGCTCGGTGTTCGAGCGTGAGCGGGAGCGAGCGAGGCGAGGACGGCACCGGCGCCGACGGCGCCCCCGCCCGCGTCGCCGTCACCGGCACCCCGGGGACCGGGAAGTCGACCGCGACGGACCTGCTCGCCGACGAGCACGACGTGATCCACCTCAACGACCGCATCAAGGGGGACGAGGACCTCTGGACCGAGCGCGACGCCGACCGCGACACCCTCGTCGCCGACCTCGACGCGGTCCGCGAGCACCTCGGCGAATGGTCCGGCGTGCTCGACTCGCACCTCGCTCACCGGTTCGACGTCGACCGCGTGGTCGTCCTGCGGTGTCACCCCGAAACGATCGAGACGCGGCTCAGCGAGCGCGGGGAGCCGGACGCGACCGCCGCGGAAAATGCAGAGAGCGAGGCCCTCGACGTGATCCTCTCGGAGGCGATCGCCGAACACGGCGTCGAGAACGTCTACGAGATCGATACAACCGACCGCGACCCGGCCGCCGTGGCCGACGATATCCGGGAGGCGATCGAGGGCGAGCGCGAGCCCAGCGCGGGGACCGTCGACTTCATCGATTATATATGAGCCCGCCGCGACGGTCGGATCGATAGATGACCCTCGACCAGTACCGCTCCGTGGCGGACCGCCTGCTCGGGCCGTGGGTCCGCGCGGCGGCGCGGCTCGGCCTCTCTCCCGATCAGGTGAGCGTCATCGCGTTCGGAGTCGCCGTCGCGGCCGCCGGCGCCTTCGCGGTCGGCGAGGCCGTCTTTTATTTCGCCGGAGCGGTCTGCGTCCTGCTCAACGGCTGGCTCGACCTCGTCGACGGCGCGCTCGCCCGCCACTTGGAAGTCTCCTCAGACGGCGGCGACCTCCTCGACCACGTCCTCGACCGCTACGCCGACATCGCGGTGATCGCCGGGTTCACGGTCGGGATCGAGGCGTACGCCCTCGGCTTCGCCGCGGTGACCGGCGTGCTGATGACCTCGTACATGGGCACTCAGATCCAGGCGGTCGGCATCGGCCGCGAGTACGGCGGCCTCCTCGGTCGCGCCGACCGGCTCGCGCTGATGGGGATCGTCGGCGTCGCCGCCGCGGCGTACGCCGCCCCGATCGTCGCCGGCCTGAACGTCGTCGGGCTCCTGCTCGCGCTGTTCGCGGCAGTCGGACACCTGACCGCGGTCCAGCGGTTCCTCGGCGCCTGGAGCGATTTATAAGGGCTCGACCGGTACGTCGCGACCGCCCGGTCCGCTCCGATCAGACGGTCCTCCCCTGTTACGTCTTGCCGGGTTCCGGCCGGTCATGGCCCGATCCGCGGGATACAGAGTCGCCCAATCGAGAGTCGGTGATCCGTCTTGACCCGGTTACACCGCGCGACGCTCGCGCTTACGATTCAATCGGCGTCGACACCGCACAGATGCCGCGTAGGTCACCCTCATGGTCGTAGAACGGTGACTTGCGCGTCAGATTGATCTGGACTCCCTCGGGCGTTGGTATCTCCTCTTCTAACTCGATCGTTTCCTCCTTCTCGAGAACACGCTGGTCATCCATCTGTATCTGAGCGGCGACCTCGTCAGGGAAGAAGTCAAAATCGGTCCGACCAACGATATCCGTCTCGGGACCGATCCCGAGAAGCTCTCGGCACTCCTGATTCATGAGCTGGTAGCGTTCCTCCGTGTCCTTGATAAAAATCGCCGCTTCGACGGTTTCGAGGACCGCTTGTAACCGCTCGCTGGTTTCCCGAAGCGACTGTTCGCGCTCGTTCCGTTTCCGGTTTCGCAGTGCCCGGTGGATGATGTCGGCGACGTCGCTCGCGAAAGCGATCTGATCGTCGGTCCACTCGCGGGGCCCACCGACATGTTCGTGACACAGCACCCCGATACTCTCTCCCTCTGACCGGAGGGTAGCGTCCAGTACCGCGCCGATATCGTTGGCTTCCAGATAGTCCGTCAACTCGGTCGTGCGCGGGTCGTCGCGGGCGTCCGTCGCGTCGATCGCTCGGTGGGTTTGGAGCGCCTCGAAATACGCCGGATGTTCCTGAGTCAGCAGCTGCATCCCGTCAGAATGGTTTCCGGTCGCCCGGACGTAATGATCGACGCAAGTGAGCACCGTCTCACCCGCATCGTCCTCGGCTAACCAGACGTTGACACGATGGACCTCCAAGACGTCCGCTGCGGTTTCCGTGATTCGGCGGACGGCGGTCTCGAAGTCGCCAGTCGTGACGGCCTCGTCCATCGACAGTTCGACGAGCGCCTCGCGGTAGCGCTCCTGGCGCTCCCGCGTGTGCTCAATTCGCTGGCTGGCACGCGCCTGCGCCACGCTATTCGAAATCCGGTTGGCTAAAACCGTATACTGCCCCGTGCTACTCTCCTTCTGGAGGTAATCGGTCACTCCGGCGGAAATGGCTTCGCTGGCGATCTCCTCCGTACCTTTCCCGGTGTAGAGAATGAACGGGAGGTTCGGGTGGCGTTCGCGGACGGCTTTGAGAAAGTCGATCCCGTCCTGGCCGGGCATGTCGAAGTCCGAGACGATACAGTCGTAGTCGCCGTCAGCGAGAAAATCGAGTCCGTCGCTCACACTCGTGGCCGTTTCGACGGCCAATCGGTCGTCCTCGCGTTCGAGACATTCGGCCGTAAGATCTGCGATAGCAGGCTCGTCATCCACATGAAGAACGTGAATGGACCCTGGCGCAGTGATCATTATACTAATATATGTATAGTTAAACAAAAATGTGATGCCAACATTTGCGCGAACAGGGCGTTTGAGCCACGTTCTCGAGAGGACTTCGATTCTGCGAGCGGATCGATCGGAATCGGCGAGATGATAACGCCGCCTCTAAGAGAGTTTACAACCGGATCACGGCCGCGTCGCTCGCGCGAACCACGTCTCCGGATTCTGTCGTTTGACGCGGAAGCTCGGGAGCGCGTCGGCGCCGATCAGGTCGAGTAGGAACCCCCGGACGGGCGCCGGGTCGCGGTCGCTCACGATGAAACACTCCTCGCCCGAGCCGAGCTCGCGGAACCGCTTCTCGACGCGCTCTTTGCGCGTCTCCGGGTCGAGTCCGCGCAGGTCGACGGCGTCCGCCGGCGGGTCGATCGACCACACCGCCTCGTACCGCTCGTCGATCGCAGCGGCTAGCTCGGTCGCGTACTCGGGGAGCGCGTCGGCGCTCGGCGCCGGCGTCGACTGCAGCTCCGGGTCGAAGGGGAGCTCCGCGAGGACGGGTAACTCGAGCGCCTCGATCGGGTCGTCACCGCCGAACAGGTCGTGGGGCGTTCCGCACTCGTCGCAGACGAACTCGCCCATGTTCGAGACGACGCCGAGCACGGGCACGTCGTTCTCCTCGAACAGCTCCAGCGCCCGGGCGGTGTCGGAGACGGCGGCGTGGAACGGCGTCGTGACGAGGACGACGCCGTCGACCGGGACCTCCTGCAGGGTCGTCAGCGTCACGTCCCCCGTTCCCGGTGGCATGTCGACGACGACGCTGTCCGGGTCGCTCCACGCGGTCGTCTCGAACAGGTCCGAGAGCGCGTCGTGGGCCATCGCGCCCCGCCACGCGAGCGGGCCGTCGTCAGAGAGCAGCGCCATGCTCATCACCTCCAGCCCGCCGGCGTCGACCGGGACCGGGTTGCCGTCGTCGTCGCTGTACACTGGGCCGCTCGCGCCGATCACCTCGGGGACGTTCGGGCCGTAGATGTCGGCGTCGAAGAGTCCGACAGCGGGGGTAGCC
This sequence comes from Halorubrum sp. Boch-26, assembly GCF_029889805.1. Lineage (GTDB taxonomy): Archaea > Halobacteriota > Halobacteria > Halobacteriales > Haloferacaceae > Halorubrum. The sequence goes on from NZ_JARANT010000014.1 coordinate 40,200, forward strand.
TGACTATCGCTGTTACCCGCCGCGAGCGCGCACGCCAGCGTCGTCGCGACCGTCGTCTTCCCGACGCCGCCCTTCGTGCTCGCGACCGCGATCACCCGGTCCGCGGTCTCTATCCCAGACGATCGCCCGTCGAGGTCCGGGCTCGGATCGGCCTGTTCGACGCGCGCGTTCGAGACGCCCCGCGCGTCAGAGACCGCCTGCACCATGGCGGCCGACACCCGCTCGGCGGCGTCCCGCGGGAACTCCCGCAGGTCTGCGGTGATCGTCGCGGTGCCGTCGGCGACCACGACGTCCTCGATCACCCCGGCCTCGAACACGCTGACGCCGGCGTCCGGGTCTCGGACCTTCCGGAGCGCGGCCTCCGCGGCGTCGGCGGGCGATTCCTGAGCGAGCGGTTCGTCGGTGTCGTCGGCGCCGTCGGCGTTGTCGGCGTTGTCGGCGCCGTCGGCGTCGTCGGCGGTATCAACGGTGGGATCTGTCATTGGTGTCGGTGTGGTTTGGATCGGTGGGGTGTCGGCGCGGCTGCGATCGACGGCTCCGGACCCGAACGGGTCACAGGTCCGGCCGGCGGTTGAGCGTGCTCTCGCCGGGCAGGTCGGCGCTGTCGTTCTCGGTGCCGCCGCTGAACTGCCGCCGGAACTTCCCCGGGTCGGCGTCGAGCGCGCGGACGGCGGTGCTCCGGACGACCTTCGACTGCGTCTCGTCGTTCGCGACCGCGTCGAGGCGGGCCGCGGCGCGCTCGGCGTCGACGCCCGCGAGCAGGTGGACCGCCCACTCTCGAAGCCGCTCGCTGTCAGCGTGCGACAGCTCCAGCAGGACGGGGCACAGCGCCTCGCCGCGCAGCTTGAACAGCGAGACCATCGCGTTCCTAACGACCGCGTGGTGCTCGTCGTCGAGCGCCGCCTCGATCGTCGACGCGTACTCGCTCCGGCCGGTCCGGTCGAGCGCGACGACCGCCTCGGCGCGGACCCACGGGTCGGGATCGTCACACGCCGCGACCGCGGCCTCGCCGGCCCGTTCACCGCCGAGTTCACCGAGCGCCTCGACGGCGAACTGGCGCACGTCGGCGTCGTCGTCCGCGAGGCCGTGCTCGATCAGCGCGTCGACTGCGGCCTCGGTGGGCCGCCCCTCGCCGAGCGCCAGCGCGGCTCGTCGGCGCTCGACGGGGTCGCCGTCGACGAGGTCCGCGACCTTCTCGGCGGCGTCGGTCCCCCGGAGCGGCGCCGTGTCCGTCGCCTGAAGCTCTCGGGGGGTCGCGTCGCCGATCGTCACGTCGCGGCTCACCTCGATGTCTTCGAGCCCGTCGGGCTCCTCGCCGAACCCCGGGCTCTCCTCGGGGTGGACCCGGGGATCGGTGGGGCCGTCCGTCGCCTCGTCGGGGTCTCTCATCGGGCGCTCACCTCCCTCGAATCCGTCGAGTCTGGCGCGTTCCCCGCTGGCGCGCCGAACGGCTCGTCGGCATCGAGCGCCACGAGCGCGGCGCCGAGACAGACGGCGGTCGCGGCCCCCGGCGTCGCCGGGACGCCCGCGGCAAGCAGGAGGACCGCACCGATCGCGAGCCGCGCGTCACCGTCGCGGAGCCCGGCGACTGCGGCGGCGACACCGCCGAACGCCGCGGTCGCGACGAGCAGGGACGGGCTCCCGACGACGGCGAACCCGACGAGCAGCGCGCTCCCGGTGACGAACGGGGCGGCGGCGCTCGCGGCGACGCAGACTCTTGTCCACATCTGACG
>NZ_JARANT010000140.1 GCF_029889805.1 Halorubrum sp. Boch-26
GGGCGACTCCGCCCGCGCGTGCGGGTGTGCGCTGGGGTTGCCGCCGCTGCCGAATCCGCTCGTGAGCACCGTCGCGTCCGCGTCGATCGCGGCGGCCGCCGCCTCCGCGTCGACGGTCGGTACGTCGCCGTGGAGCCGACGCTCGACCGGCCGCCGGTCGGGGGCGCGGCTCATCGAGTCCCTCGGTACGGACCTGGGCAGCGTTCGCGAGGGGCGGTGCGACCGTCGGTGGCGGCCGGAACGTGGCCGCCGCGAGTCGGGGGAAGCGCGTGGGGTGTCATGGTCCTGAGAGCGAGACGCGCCGGCCCGGAGCGAGGACTCCGCCGGCGTCGTCCCGCGAGCGGTGGTCGCAACGTCGGCCGGTCGAGACTTAAACCGTCACCTTCGCCGCGAGTCGCTCCGCGATGTGCTCGCCGAACGGCAGCGAAGAGGTGAGTCCGGGGGAGACGGCGTTGAGGACGTGGACGGCGTCCTCGCGCTCGACGAACAGCGGCTCTTTCACCAGCTCGCCGTCCGCGCTCACGAGCTGGGCGCGGATCCCCGCGTAGCTCTTTTGTAAGTCCTCGGCCCGCACGTCGGGGACCAGCTTCTGCGACGCCGACGCGAACGTCTCCTTCCGGTACGACTTGTTCAGCTCCGCCCACGCCACCGAGAGCATCAGCGGCGAGGCGAGCAGCCGCCGGAAGCCGCCGTAGGTGAGCGTCTCCCACAGCTCCCGGGGGTTCACGTCCGTGTTGTCGTACGCCTCGCGGCCGAACGCGAGGACCGCGTTCGGGCCGACGATCACCTTGCCGTCGGTGCGGCGGGTGTAGTGGACGCCGAGGAAGGGGAGCTCGGGGTTCGGCGTCGGGTAGATCATCGTCTCGCAGAGGTGGGCGCGCTCGGGGCGCACCTCGTAGTACTCGCCGCGGAACGGGACCACCTGGTACTCCTCGCCGACGCCGACCTGGTGGGCCAGCGTGTCGGCGTGGAGCCCCGCGGCGTTGACGAGGTACGAGACCTCGAACCGGCCGTTGCTCGTGTCGAGCCGATACCCCTCGGCCGCCTCCTCGATCCGGGAGACCTCGTAACCCGTGTACATCGTGACGCCCAGCTCCCGGGCCTCGCGGGCGAGCGCGTAGACGTACTGCTCCGAGTCGACGGAGGCGGCCTCCGGCGCGTGAAACGCCGCCTGCCCCTCCGCGTGGGGCTCGTGCTCGCGGATCGCCTCGCGGGAGTCGAGCAGCGCGTAGGCGACGCCGTTGGCCTCGGCCTGCTCGGCGAGGTCGTCGAGCCGCGCCGCCTCCTCGTCGTCCGTCGCGACGACGAGGACGCCCAGCTCCTCGCAGGGGACGCCGTGCTCCTCGCAGTACGCCTTCATCCGGGCGGTCCCCTCGGCCGCGAACCGCGCCTTCTTCGAGCCCGGCGGGTAATTGAACCCCGGGTGGAGCACGCCGGAATTCCGGCCGCTCTGGTGAGAGGCGAGGTGGTGTTCCTTCTCCAAGACGGCGACGTCGAGGTCGGTGCGCTCGGCGAGGTGTTTGGCGACCGACAGCCCGACGCAGCCGCCGCCGACGATGGCGACGTCGTGGCGCATCATTGCTCGTCCGACGGATCCGAGAGCGGTGTGATATAGGTGCCGTTCGGGAGGGTGTTATAGAACAGTTCACACACCTTATTGACCGTCCGTGGATCGTTCAGTACAGATCATAGAAACACCTCTGTCGCACGCGACAGTAAGATACTCCACAGAATTTTAATCAACCCTCGTTTGTATTAATTATATGACACTCGTGTACCCCGGTTGGGTAGAGCTGGCCGGATTACTTGGGATAATCTTGAGTGCACTTGCGTCTTTGCTTTTCGCATTTAACCAAACAAACCTCTCTGAAAAAATACAGCGAAACTGGCATACTCTTCGATTCGGATATAATGCGATTAACGCTCTTAAGCAGGTAATGGAGACAGAGGGTAAAATCGACTCAGGCCGGGGGTTTCAACAGCTAAGAAAGATACTCGCACAAGAAAAAACGATCTCTGAATTTGGTTTACAACATGAACCGGGAGAGTTGATAAGCGAGATCGGGTACAAAACGTACAACCATGTCAATGGGCACCACCTGTATATTATCGGGCCAAATGGAAATGAAGATGGTCAAACAATAACCATTGAGGAACTGTCAAAAGAAATAGACGATCACGTGAATGTCCGGCGAGAATTATGGGAAGATAGGATTATTTTGATCATTTGGGGATTTATGTTGGCTGGATTCGCTCTACAGGGAGTGTCGTACTTTTTTCGTCACTTCATTGTCTGGTAGTTGGAAATGAACAGTAGAACCTGAGAATGAGAACATTCAGTCTGTAGTAGGATCGATCACTATCCTGTTTTGAGGCCTTTTAGATGGGCGCACAAAATGAGATATAAGCAGACTCGTTCTGACAGCTGATTCACCGAATCCCGAGTGAAATCAAGCCCTTGCGAATAGTTCTATGACACCCCCGCCGTTCGGGGCAGTCGAGGGCGCCGGCGAGGCCGGACGACCGCCGACGGCGCTACAGGTCGTACTGGTCGCGGACCGGCCCGTCGAGGCCGCGCTCCTCCAAGACGTCGAGGGGCGCGAGCATGTCGAGCTGGACGACGCCCGGGAGCCGACCGACCTGGACGCCGCCGGTGAACGTGCAGCGCCCCCGGACCTCGCCCTCGCTCATGTCCAGCAGCGTCGTCGCGCGGTCGAAGGCGTTCTGCGTGGCGTCGTTGACGGTGGCGCCGGAGCCGACCACCTGGATCGGCGCCATCTCCGTCTCCGTCTCGACGCCGTGCTCGGCGCCGAGCTCGCGGCCGGCCTCGCGCTCCGCGTCGGTGTACGGCGCGCTGATGAACGGGAGGTCCTCCTCGTTCGGAAGCAGCACGGGGCCGTCGAGTTCGAGCCCCTTGATCACCTCGACGTCCATGGTGACGGTGCCGCTCACGTCGGTGGTGTGTAAGGAGAGCTCGCCGTCCCCCTGGTTCGCGTGGAGGTCGCCGACGTAGATCCCCGCGCCGTCGACGTCGACGGGGCAGATGAGGGTGGCGCCCGGGCGGACCTCGGGGATGTCCATGTGGCCGTCGGTGCGCTTTTCGAGGTCCGCTTCGGTCTCGACCCCGTAGTCGTGGTCGGCGCCGATGAGGCTCTGGCCGAAGTCGCCCGCGTTGTGCGAGTCGGGCATCGTCACCGACGGCGTCGTCCCGATGTTGCCGACGAACGGGCGGAGGCGGCCGAGCGTGCCGGGCATCCCGTCGGGCTCGTACAGGAGGATCGGGTGTTGCCGGGAGTTCTCGGGGATGTCCATCACCTCGTCGGCGTCGGTCGCGAGCGCGTGGGCACCGTCCTTATCGAGCGTGACGCCGACCGCGTTCTCGTGGTCGAACGCGACGGTGTAGCCGTACTCGAAGCCGAACGAGGAGGCGTTGGCGCCGCACTCGGCGCACCGGATCGCGTCCTCGCCGGTGCCCTCGACGACCGAATCGGGCCACGTCGTCCCGCACTCCGGACAGCGGTGGTCGACGAACGGGTCGTCTCGGAACGCCTCCTCGCGCTCGGCCATCGACCCCGTGCTCGTCGCCGTGCTCGTCACCTCCACGTCGCGGATGCGGATCGCGACGGCGTCGCCGACCTCGGCGCCCTCGACGCGGATCGGACGAGTGACCTCGTGACCGCCCCGGAACGAGGGGGTGATCATCGGCCCCCAACACCCCGGCGGCGTGTACGTCGTCACCGTTCCGCCGTCGGCGACGGTGCCGGCCCACTCCTGGTCCGGGCCGACCAGCCCGAGCGTGTACCGGTCGACGTACAGCTCATCCTCGATTTCGTGCTGTGACATAACACGTCACGGTACGTGACACGCCGAGATAACGCTACTGCTCGCGAACCGGAAACTGAGATACCGCCCCTGGTCGGACCAAACCGACGGGCCAGCCGACGGGAGAGCGGGCCGACTACGCCGCGCGGTCGGCGGCGCCGTCGACCAGTTCCTCGGCGACGGTCGCGGCGTCCATCAGGGCCGGATCGATCGCGAGATCGGCGACGCCCGCGACGAACTCCGGCAGCGACCGGTCGGCGTACGTCACGGCGAGGACGGCCGGGCGCAGCTCCTTGGCGATCGGGATCCCGGTCGCCTCGTCGACGTCGGTGAGGACGAAGTACGCGGCCTCGTCGATCCCGGCGTCGGCGAGCGCGTCGGCGGTGCAGCTGTGTATTATTCACATCTCCGCGCCCACGAGACTAAGGCGTCGAGAGTTAGCGGTGAT
>NZ_JARANT010000141.1 GCF_029889805.1 Halorubrum sp. Boch-26
TCTCGCCGCCTCGGTCTCGGCGTCGCCGCCCCCGCCGCCGTTCGCGTCGCCCGGTGCGCTCGGCGTCGCCCCGCCCGCCCCGCCGGACAGCCGATCCGTGAGCGAGTCGACGAGCCGGTCTCCGATGAGCGGGAGGATGAGGTCGTAGTACACGCCGTACTGACCGAGGTAGTGTTTCATCGGCATCTCAAGCATGTCGTGGAGCTTCCCGATCCGCGCTCGGTCCTCGAAGTACTCCGGACCGTACTCGCCGTCCGCGAGCGTCACGAGGTACGCCGACTGTGTCCGCTTGAGTTGTTCGACCCCTTTTTCTGATCGGTCGATCACGTCGGCCGTCTGCTCGTGGCCGGTGAGGTTCTCGTAGAAGTCCTCCGCGATCTGATCGGCGTTCTCCGCGAACGCCTCCTCGTACCGGCCCAACCGTCGCTCATCTTCCTCGTCGAACCCGACGAACTCCTTTCGCCACGCGATCTCCTCGGCGTCGAGACCGATCTCCTCGACCAGTTCGGCAACGTCGAGTTCGTCGTTCAAGCCGCCCTGACCGAAATCGTCCCGCCCGTACTCTCCCGAAATAGCCATGCCGGGTCTCCCCGCTTGGGTTATATAATGGAAAACATCCGCGTCTCACGACTGATACTTGGCTGCGCACAGCCGGCACCAGTCAGTCCGCGCCGGCCGCGTCGTCCGGGCGGATCTGGAGCGCGCCCTCTGCGCATCGCCATGAGGCGGTCCGAACGTCGACCGAACGTCCCGCTGTTGAACTGCCGAATCACGCGGCCGGTCGTCAGGGTCAGTTCGCCGGCGTCGCTGCCGACTGGGGCGAGGGCGCGCCCGACCGAGAGGAGCCCCGCGGTGACGAGACAGGCGGCGAACGCCGTCGTGCCGAGCTTCCCGCCGAACCCGTTGAACGCGCGCTTGGCGGCCACGGAGACGCCGCCGGCGACGAGCTCCTCGCGACGGCCCAGCGGAAGCCGTTAGAGGAGACGCTGGTCGGAGCGTGAGGCGATCGTGTCAGACTGACCAACTGCGCCTTCTCATACCGTCTCTCGCTTGTCTAGCGCCTCGTTGATCGCGAGCGGTACGACGACTCCGCCCCCGATGACCAGCGCGAGCGGGACCCACTCCGGGTACGACACGCTCAGCGACTCGACGAGGAGGGCGACGGCGACGGTGAGGGCGATACACGTCCCGATGACGGCGTTCTCGCGGGAGACCATGCGCGACCCGTCGGCGGGAATTTATAAGGGAATTTCGCCGCAGCGGCGCGTCCGAGACCGGTTACCCGACATCGCCGAGCCCGAGCGCCGAGAGGTCGACGTTGTCGGCGACGAGGTCGGCGGCGCGGTCGTAGGGTGAACGGCCGTCCGCCTTCCCCGCCGCGTCGGCGTCGCTTCCCCCCGCTCCTCCCGCCGGTCGCGATTTCCCGGCGGCCTCAAATACCCGATCTACGAACGCCGCCCGAACGCCCTCGTTCTCGAAGAGGCCGTGGAGATACGTTCCGAGCGCGCGGTCGGTCGCCGCGCTCTCGGGGCCGAGCGGTCGGGCGACCGCCTCGGTGGGCGACGACCGACCCATGTGGATCTCGTAGCCGGTCGCGGTCCCGCTCGCGCCGGCGAGCGGGCCGACCCCGTCGACGGACCGGGTCACGCGCTCGACGCGCTTGTCGGTCGCAAAACGCGTCTCGACCGGGAGCACGCCGACGCCCTCGACCGTCGACGCCGGTCCGGTCCCCTCGAGGTCGGCGTTCGTCAGTCGCTCGCCGAGGATCTGGTAGCCGCCGCAGAGGCCGACGATCGGCCCCGCGAACCCGCGGAGCGTGTCGTCGAAGCCGGCGTCGCGGAGCGCGAGCAGGTCGTCGACGGTGTTCTTCGACCCGGGGAGAACGACCGCGTCGGCGTCGTCGAGCGGGGCGTCGGTCCCGCTCCGATCCCCGTCGATCGGGACGTACGCGACCCGGACGCCCGACTCTCGCGCCAGCGGTTCCAAGTCGGTGAAGTTCGAGATCCGCGGGAGCCGGGGGACGGCGATCCGGACCGCGTCGGCGTCGGCGACGCCGTCGTCGGTGCCGATGACGCCAGCTCCGTCCCCGCCCCGGCCGCTCCCCGTCTCGCTTCCGCCGCCCGCGTCCGGTAGCGAGAGGCTGTCCTCCGCGGGGAGGCCGGGGTCGTCGTGCGGGACGACGCCGACGATCGGGACGCCCGTGCGCTCCTCGATCTCTGCGATGCCGGGCTCCAGGAGGGCGGGGTCGCCGCGGAACTTCGTGATCACCGCGCCGGCGACGCGGTCGCGGACGTCGTCGGGGAGGAGCTCTAACGTTCCGTAGAGGCTCGCGAAGGCGCCGCCGCGCTCGATGTCGACCGCGATCACGATCCGGGCGTCGGCGAAGCGCGCGCACTCGACGTTCGCGAGGTCACGGTCGTGGAGGTTGATCTCGGCGATGCTGCCCGCCCCCTCGGCGACGACCACGTCGTGGTCGGCCGCCAGTCGGCGGTGGGCGGCGACGGCGGCGTTCCGCGCCGCGTCCCAGTGCGACTCGTAGTACTCGCCGGCCGCGTAGTGGCCGGCCGCCTCGCCGTCGACGATCAGCTGGCTCTCGCCGTCGCCGCGGGGCTTGAGCAGCACGGGATTCATATCGGTCGTCGCCGGGACGCCCGCGGCCCGGGCCTGCACGAACTGGGAGACGCCGATCTCGCCCCACTCCCCGTCCGGCGCGAGTGCGACCCGCGCGTTGTTGCTCATGTTCTGGGCCTTGTACGGGGCGACCGCGACCCCGTTCCGAGCGAGGTGTCGGCAGAGCCCGGCGGCCAGCGTGCTCTTACCGGCGTGGCTCGCCGTGCCGGCGACCAGGACCGTCTCGGCGTCGGGGTCGATCACGGGCGCCTCCGACGGGCCGCGCGTCGCCGCCGGGACATGGGTCCCCGCCGGGCCATGGGTATCAGTACTCCGTCCCCCGCCGGGCGCGGTGTCCCGCGTCGAAGGGGTGTGCCACCTTCCGGACGTTCGTGATCAGGTCGGCGACCCCGTCGAGGTACGCCGGCTCCGCGTGGCTCCCGGTGAGGACGAGTTCGAGGCCGTCCGGCTTCGACTCCGCGAGCGCGACGACCTCGTCGGGGTCGACGAGCCCGCGGTCGGCCGCGTACAGCAGCTCGTCCACGATGAGCATGTGGACGCCGTCGTCGGGGTCACCGTCGAGCGGGAGCGGCTCCGTCAGGTCCGCCTCCGCGGCGCCGGCGACGAGCGCCTCGGCGCGCTCGAACGCGGCGCTCGCCTTCGCCTCGTGCTCGTCGTCCGCGGAGCCGTCGAGCAGCCCGTGCCAGCCGTAGTGGCCGGCGTTCTCGTAGCTGAACCCCGGCATCGCGGCGATCGTGTTGTACTCGCCCCGGACGCCCTCGACGCTGTCGGCGCCCCCTTTCATGAGCTGGAGCATGTGGACGCGGTAGCCGTGTCCCGCGGCCCGGAAACCCATCCCCATCGCCGCCGTCGTCTTCCCCTTCCCGTCGCCCCACCAGGCCTGCACGAGCCCGAACTCCTCGGGCGCGGCCGGCTCGATCGGCTCCGGTTCGGGGGCCGCGCCGCCGCCGGGGGTTCGGGCCGCGTGACTCCCGTCGGTCGATCCGTTCGCGTCGGTCGGCTCCTCGTCGGTCGATACGTCCGCGTCGCCGTCCGTGTCTGTGTCGTCGTGTGTCATATTTCGAAAACCTCCGCCCGATCGTCGGCGACGACGCCGTGTTCGGCGTCGCCGGCCGGTCCGGGCAGGTCGCCGTCCGGGTACCGCGATCGCAGGCTCGCGCGGACCGCGTCCCGGACGCAGACGCGGGCCGCCGCGCCGACCGGCGTGGCGCTGCCCGAGAACGCCGCCGGCTCCCCGTCGGGGTCGTCGGCGACCACGACTGCATCGCTGGTCGTCCCCGGGACGCCCGCGGTCGCGAGCAGCGTCGCCGCCTTCGCCTCGGCCGCGACGGCGACGAGGTTCGCGGCGGCGCCGGCCGCGAGCCGTCGGGTGGTCCCGAGGATCAGGTTGACCGTGCCGGGTCGCTCGGGCGGTTCCCCGGCGGTCGCCTCGGGTTCGCGTTTGGGGCCGTCGGCAGCGTCGCCAGCGTCGGCAGCGTCGGCAGCGTCGGCAGCGGAGCCCGAGGAGGCAGCGGAGCCGGCGGAGGCGGCGG
>NZ_JARANT010000142.1 GCF_029889805.1 Halorubrum sp. Boch-26
GCGCGCCGCGACCGCGCGCAGAGCTGAAGCGGCGACCGGCGGAACGACTCACCGAGCGGCGGCGCCGGCGGTGCGTGCGGCCGCGTCGCCGACCCGTCCGATCCGGTCGACCGCGGCGGGCGGCGCCTCGGCGCGGTCCGGATGCAGACACGCGAACAGCGCCTCCAGCGAGTCGACCAATCGGTGGCTCGGTCGGTTGAACAGCGCGTTGCCGTCGACCGCGTACGCTCGGTTGTCGGCGACCGCGGCGAGGTCGCGCCACCCCGGTCGATCGGCGAGGCCGCCGGCCGCGTCGACGGCGCGATCGCGCTCGAAGCCACAGGGCGCGACCACGAGCGCCTCGGGGTCGTACGTGCGGACGTCCTCCCACGCCACCGGCTCGGAGGCGCCGTCGGGCTGGAACGACGGGTCGCCGCCGGCGATGTCGACCATGTCTCGGACCCAGTGACCGGCCCGGATCGGCGGGTCGGTCCAGTCGAGCACCGCGGTCCGGGGACGGCCCGACCCGGCGACGGCGTCGGCCGCCCGCTCTCGGACGCGTTCGACGCAGTCGGTCAGCCCGTCGACGAGCGCCGCGGCCGCGTCGGGGCGGTCGACCGCCGCGCCGAGGCGGGCCACGTCGTCGAGGACGTCGCTGAAGGAGTGGGGGTCGAGCGTCAGCACCTCGGGCGCGGGGTCGAGCGACGCGACGGCCTCATGAACTGCCCCCGCGTCGACGGCGCAGACATCGCACGTCGCCTGTGTGACGACGAAGTCCGGCTCCAGCGCGGCGAGGCGGTCGACGTCGAGGTCGTAGACGGCGCCGTCGACCGACCGCATCTGGGCGTCGATGTCGCTGGCCGAGCGGTCGTCGTGGTCGACGACGGTGCTCGTGAGCGTCGGCAGGTCACGGGCCGCGGGCGGGTGGTCACAGCTGTGCGAGACGCCGACCGGCTCGACGCCGAGCGCGAACAGCGTCTCCGTGGCTGAGGGAAGCAGCGCGGCGACGCGCACGTCGGTCACCCCCCGCCGAGCGTCGCGAGCGCGAACTCGGTGTCGCTCCCGAGCGGATCGGTCGCGGTCGCCGTCTCGACGCCGGTGAATCCGGCCTCACGGAGCTGCGCGAGGGTGGGGTCGCGGCCCGGCGCCGAGAAGAACATGCGGCCGCCCATCCAGCCGCGGCGCACCGTCTCGAACCGCCCACTCGGGAGGGTCATAAGGAGCCGTCCGCCCGGGCGGAGGACGCGCGCGAACTCCGCGTACACGTCGGGGTGGCGGTCGCGCTCGACGTGAAACACCGCGTGGTACGCCGTGAGCGCGTCGAAGCTATCGGCCGCGAACGGAAGCGCGGACATCTCGCCGTGAACGAGCCGGGCCACGGGAACGGTCTCGCTCGCGAGGTCGAGCCCGCGCCGCGAGATGTCGAGCCCGACGCTGCCGGCCGGGAGGTTCGCGAGCGTCCGCGCGCCGTCGCCGCAGCCGACGTCGAGCACGTCCGGGTCGAGCGGCAGATCGGCGAGCAGGTCGTCGATCAGCGCCGCGTCGGAGCCGTCCGGGTCGCGTCGGGCGGCGTACGTCGCCGCCACATCGTCCCACGCTCGCCGCACGTCGCTGCGATCCATACCCCTTGTTACCGCGCGATCAACATGACTCCTCGGGCGGCCGGTCGCGAAGGGTGCGATGTCGGAGGTTCGCGGATTGACAGATGACCAGTAATAAAGAAATTGCTTTCGGATGTTTTTGCGAGACGTGACCGGGGTGAACCGGGAGATGACGACGGCAGAAAAAGTCACATTTTATAATTAATGGATGTGACGTACCTCGCGTCGTATGCCAATGGTAACCTGTTACATGAGTTGGAGACGGAATCGAGTAAACGAACGGAACCGCGGGAGAGATCCATGACGACGGGAATCGACGTCGCCGTGGCCGCGATCCCGCTGCTTCTCGCCGGGGTCCTGCTCGTCGGCCTGCTGTGGCCGGCGACGCGCGCGATGCCGCTCGCGTGGGTGGCGGCGCTGGCGGTCGGCTACTTCGCGTGGAACATGCCCGTGAACTGGCTGGCGGCGGCGTCCGCCGTCGGCGTCATAACCGCGATCACGATCCTCTGGATCGTCTTCGGCGCGCTGGTTCTGTTGTACACGCTAATGGAGGCGGGTGCGTTCGACCGGATCAATCGGGGATTCGCGACGGTCAGCGACGACCGGCGCGTGCAGATCGTCCTGATCGCCTTCTTCATGGCGACGTTCATCGAGGGCGCCGCCGGCTTCGGGACGCCGGCCGCGGTCGTCGCGCCGCTCCTGTTGGGGCTCGGCTTCCCCGCGCTCGCGGCGGTCGTCGCGGCGATCATCGGGCACATCATCGCGGTCACGTACGGCGCGGTGGGGACGCCGATCGTGGTCGGGATCCAGAACCCGATGGAGAACGTCGAGTTCACCCGCACCGCGATCGAGGAGGGCGGGATGACCGTCCAAGAGTTCTCGGTCGAGGTGGCCGCGTGGGCGGCGACGTATCACGCCTTGGTCGGGTTCGTGATGCCGTTGTTCGCGGTCGGTATGACCGTCTACTTCTTCGGTGACCCCGACGAGCGCTCGCTGGCGCCGGCGTGGGAGGTCGCGCCGCTGTGTCTGTTCGCGGGGATCTCCTTCGCGGTCCCGTACTGGATCTCGGCGTGGTTCCTCACGGCCGAGTTCCCGGCGCTCATCGGCTCGATGGTCGGCGGATCCATCGTCCTGAGCGTGCTTCGGGCGGGTTACTTCCTGCCGGACGAGGAGTGGGAATTCCCGGACCGCGACCGATGGGAGGACCACTGGGTCGGCTCGATCGAGCCCGGTCAGTCGAACGGGTCGAACGGCGCCGAGAGCCGCGGCGGCGTCTCGCCGGAGGCCGAGGCTGCCGACATCAGTGACGTCGACGAGGACATGTCGCTGCTGAAGGCGTGGTCGCCGTACATCGCGCTGGTGATCCTGCTTGTCGTCACTCGCGCGGTCGACCCGATCTCGAGCTTCATCGGCAGCGACCTCTTCGTCATCGGCTTCAGCGACATCTTCGGGACGACGCTCGGCGGAAGCTTCGCGTGGATGAGTGTTCCCGGGTTCTGGCTGATCGTGAGCGCCGTGCTCGCGATCCCGATCTTCGGCATGTCGGGCAAAGAAGTCGGCGACGCGTGGAAGGAAGCCGGCCGGAAGATCGTCTCGCCGTTCATCGCGCTGGTGTTCGTCATCGCCATGGTGCAGGTGATGCTCCAGTCCGGCGCGCATCCGGGCGCGCCTGAGGTCGGCAGCATGATCGTCCTGCTCGCGCAGACGACCGCCGACACCCTCGGCGTCGCCTACCCCGCCTTCGCGTCGCTCATCGGCGCGCTGGGCGCGGCGATGGCCGGGTCGAACACCGTCTCGAACATCACGTTCGGCGCGTTCCAGTTCGAGGCGGCGACCCAGCTCGGACTGCCGCGGACGATCATCGTCGGCGCGCAGGCCGTCGGCGGCGCCATCGGGAACCTCGTCGCGATCCACAACCTCGTCGCCGCGCTGGCGACGGTCGGCCTCCTCGGACAGGAGGGGCGGGTGATGCGGCTGAACATGATCCCGCTGCTGTACTACGCGACGGGCGTCGGCCTGTTGTGTCTGCTGTTCAGCTACGTGCTGTTCCCCGGCGTGTTCTGAACACGCGACCACTACGCCGGCGCAGATTTTTTATAAGCGATCGACGGTCCTGAAAGAGCGCTTCTAAATCCCCAATCGCTCGGTTATCCGTAGCGACCACCGAACCAGCAGTGAACACCGCCACAGCCCCGGCCGCTCGCTTATAAATAACTGACACTGGATCGGTGGAGAACACCGCCACAGCCCCAGCCGTGCGGTCGCCGTACGCTCGTTGCGCTCCTCAGTCGCTCGTTGCGCTCCTCAGTCGCTCGTTGCGCTCCTCAGTCGCTCGTTGCGCTCCTCAGTCGCTCGTTGCGCTCCTCAGTCGCTCGTTGCGCTCCTCAGTCGCTCGTTGCG
>NZ_JARANT010000143.1 GCF_029889805.1 Halorubrum sp. Boch-26
ACGTATCGAACGCTCATCTGTGACATTTTTCGTAAATATGCTCATCGCCTCAGCTTTGCGAGAGCGTGGGTTGATCGTTTCCTATCTTTTCAAAAATTATGACTATCACTAATGGCGACCGCTCAGAGGCGCGCCACCGCATCGGTTATTTATAAATGGTCCTCGTCGTTCCCGTTCCGCCCACCCCTACGCGGTCGGCAGTTCTATCTCGTCACCGTCGGCGTAGACCGTCGGGTTCCGGAGGATGCCGTCGAGGTGGATCGGCGCGTCCGTCTCGCCGCCGATCCCCGCGTCGTCCCCTATCGCGATGTGCACGGTGCCGCCCGCCTTCTCGTCGAGGAGGACGGAGCCGACCAGCTCGTCGACGCCGACGTTGGTCCCGATCCCGAGCTCGGCGAGGTTGTACGCTGCGTCGCCGACCGACTCCGCGGCCGCCTCAACGTCGGCCCGGACCGCGTCGTCGTCGATCGCGGTGACGAGCCCGTCCTCGACTTCGAAGGCGAGCTCTTCTCCCTCGTCGAGCAGCCCGTGGGGCATCATCGTTCCGTCGACGACGAACGTCCCGGTCGCGGCCTCCGGCGCGACGAACACCTCGCCGGCCGGCAGGTTCGAGAAGTCGCCGGGGTCGCGCACCATCCCGGTGTCCGAGAGCCACTCGCGGTCGCCGATCCCGAGCGCGATATCGGTGCCCTCGGGCGAGGTCACGCGCACTTCGTCGGCGCCAGCGACCTGCGCGAGCACGTCGTCGCACGCGGCCTCGATGGCGGCGTAGTCCGCGTCGAGCCCGGTCGCGAACACGTCTTCGGTTATCCCCGGGAGCGTCGCGCCGCGGGCGCCGGCGTCGCAGGCGGCTCCGCGGGCGCGGGTGTGACTGAGGCTCTTCGTCGTCGGCGCGAGGAAGACGTCGCTCTCGGCCATCGCGGCCGCCACGGGCGCGGGCGGCTCGGTGCCGTGCTGCTCGGCCGGCGGGTACCGGAGGACCGTCGCGTCGTCGGTGACGGCGGTCGCGGCATCGTAGAGGGCCTCGCCGATCCGCTCGCGCTCGTCGTCGGTCACGACGACGATCGACTCGTCGGGCGCGACGTGCAGACACTGGTTCACGGCGGTCGCGGCCGCCTCGGAGAGGTCGGACGACATGAGCGGTACTCGGTGTTCGCGGGCGTTAGTCCTTCTCATTTGTTCATTTTTACTCTTTTTCGAAACTCAGTTACACACTCACGTCGGCCGAATTTACCGACCGATTACTCACGCCGTAGTTAATTTCTTATGAATTTACTCGAAAAGATTATGCCGGTGTGTGAGCGAGGGTCCGGTATGATACGCGTGGGCGTCAACGGGTACGGCACGATCGGTAAGCGGGTCGCGGACGCGATCGCGGCCCAGTCCGACATGGAACTCGTCGGGGTGACGAAGACGAGCCCGAACTACGGCGCCGAGGCCGCGATCCGACGCGGCTACGACCTCTACGCGGCGATCGACGACCGGGTCGACGCGTTCGAGGCCGCGGGCCTCGGCGTGGCGGGGACGCTCTCCGACCTGCTCGACGCGATCGATGTCGTCGTCGACTGCTGTCCCTCCGGCGTCGGCGAGCGCAACCGACCGACGTACGAGGCCCACGGCGTGCCCGCGATCTACCAGGGCGGCGAGGACGCCGCCGTCGCCGACGCCTCGTTCAACGCCCGGGGAAGCTACGAGGCCGCTCGCGGCGCCGACTCGATCCGCGTCGTCTCCTGTAACACCACCGGGCTCTCACGGCTCCTCGCGCCGATCGACGAGGCGTATGGCGTCGAGAAGGCGCGCGTGACGCTCGTCCGCCGCGGCGGCGACCCGAGCGAGACCGATCGGGGGCCGATCAACGACGTCGTCCCCGACCCGACGACTGTCCCCTCCCACCACGGGCCCGACGTGAACACGATCCTCCCGGGCGTCGACGTCGACACGGCCGCGCTGAGAGCTCCCGTCACGGCGATGCACACCCACAGCGTCAACGTCACCCTCGACGAGGAGCCGAGCGCCGCGGCGGTCAGGGACCGCTTGGTCGACGAGAGTCGCGTATTCTTGATCCCCGAGAGCGCCGGGATCGACGGCGCCGGCGCGCTGAAGGACTACGCCGCCGACATCGGGCGCCCCCGCGGCGACCTCTGGGAGAACTGCGTCTGGGAGGAGTCGATAAGCGTCGAGGGGCGGGATCTGTACTTGTTCCAGAACGTCCACCAGGAGGCCGACGTCGTCCCGGAGAACGTCGACGCGATCCGGGCGCTGGCGACCGACACACCCCGAGAGGAGTCGATGGCGAAGACCGACGAGACGCTCGGGATCGGCCTCGACAGTCTGCTCTCTGACGGCGGCACCGTTCGAAGCCCGCTCGCGGCCGACGACTGATCCGCTCTGACGATTGGCCGTCTCCGACCGCTGACTGATTCCGCGTCCACTTACTCCGACGGCCGCGTCACGAGGAACGTCCGCCCGCCGCGGCGTTCCAGCGCCACCTCGCTCCCGCGTACGCGGTTCATGCGGGCGCGGTCGGCGATCCGATCCGTTCGACAGTCGGTGACATCCACTCGCGTCGGCGTCGCGTACCGGGGTCGGTCGTGTGTGCTCGCGCTCATACTTCCGAGTTCGAGCGGAAAGCTCGTATAAGCGAGCCATCCCCGGAGTGAAAGTGAAAGTGGAAGCGTCGCCGACGATTCGGCCTTCGGTCTCGATCGCGCGATCGCCTCGCCGACCTATCGGCGGAGTCCTGCTTCCTCGTCGCCTTCGACGAACCGCACGGTGAAGTAGTCGTACCCGCCGTAGGCTGCGTCGAGCGCGCCGAGCCACCAGTTCCAGCGCTCGACGACAGAGGAGCCGTCGGGGGCGTCGTCGAGGTGGTCGACCACGCCGGGAACGGTGAGCGCGTGCCCGCGGTCCTCGGAGGGCCGGCCGGAGTCGGCGAGGTCGCAGGCCGCCCGGGCGACCGCCCGCCGCTCGGCCTCGGTGCCGCCGAACGCTTCCGCCAGCGCGTTCTCCAGACGCGTTCTGTCCATACGCGACAGTTAGAGTGCCGAGTATATGAGTCGCGTGGTAGGGGGTGGCACGTCCGGTGTCGGCGAGCGACTGCTCCGGCACCTCGGCCGGCGGTCACAGCCGCGCCGCGAGCGCCAAGAAGAGGAGGCTGAACGGAGCCGTCAGGACCGTCAACAGCGCGCCGGCGGCGCCCTCCCCCGTCGCGACGGCCATCGTGAGACCCACGACGAGTGAAGCGGAACCGAGGATCGCGAGGATGACGCGTTCCGGAACGCTGGCCCGCTCCGGGCCGTCGCTCCGCGCGAGGGTCGCGTCCAACCGCCGCTCGACGTCGTCCGCGATTGCGGTCGGGACGAACAGCCACGGGGTCGAGCGGTACCACGCGTTCCCGCGGTACGCGAGCAGGAAAACGGTCGTCCACGGGAGGTCGATCCGACGCGTCCGGATCACGGCGCCGAGGTCGTCGGTCCGCGTTCGGTCGTGGCTCCTGTACGTCCGCTCGATCGTCCCGGCAGCCGGGTCGAGCCGCAGGTCCGTCCCGCGCGAGCCCGCGACCGTCGGGAGGAACACGAACAGCGAGACGAGAAGCGGCGTGAACCCCGAGAGCAGCGACGGCACGGTCGAGAACGAGCCGAGCCCGACAGCCGCCACGCCCGCGAGGACGACGCCCGCACCGGCGAGCGTCCAGCCGATTCGGAACCCCGAAGGGGCGAACGAGTAGTCGCCGAACTGCGACAGGAGCTCTTGACGACGCTCCGGGGAGGTCTGATCGTACGCCACGAGCCAGTACAGCAGCGACATCGGTCCCCCCACGAAGAGGATTACGAGCAGCGCCCACATCGACGACGGCGGCCCGCCACCCCCGAACGGCAGTCTCGTATACACATCTCCAAGCAACCTAGACAATGTCGAATATCGTAGGCCGTCTAATGCTTGAAAAAAA
>NZ_JARANT010000144.1 GCF_029889805.1 Halorubrum sp. Boch-26
TGCCCTTGCGCCCCGCCCCCGGTCGCGCGACCGTGGCGCTGTACCGCGGCGGCTACGCCGCAAGCGTCGCCAGCGTCGTGGCCGCGTCGTACAGGAAGAAGACGCCGAACCCGGCGAGCACGGCCGCCGACGCGACCGCGACGACCGGCGCGAGCGTCTCGGTCCGGTTCTCGGCGGCGACGAGCCCGGTCGGAAAGCCGACGATCCAAGTCAACACGCCGAGGAAGAAGCCGCCGATCAGCGCGGGCGACCCGGTGGAGACCACGAGCGTCCCGGCGAGGTCGGCGCCGACGACCGGCAGGCGCGCCAACACGTCGAGTTCGCCGGGGCGCAGCAGGCCGACGCCGACGGTGAGCCAGAACAGCACTTGATACGGGTTCGTCAACGCGAGCACCAGCGCTTTGCGGAACCCCTTCCCGCCCTCGATCGAGGGCTCGTCTCCCGAGGTCGGGCGGAACGAGGCGCGTGCGCCGCGGGCCGCGCCGACGGCGAAGTACAGCATCAGGACGCCGCCGACGGCGACCATGGCGGCGCGGAGCAGCGGGAGCGAGTCGACGACGGCGACGACGCCGAGGTACGCGAGCACGAAGAAGATCGCGTCGGCGGTCGCCGCGCCGAGCCCGGCTCGGAAGCCGGCGGATCGACCCCGTAGCACCGACTCCTCGGCGATGACTGCGTTCATCGGACCGGGCGGGGCCGCGAGCGCGAGGCCGAAGACGACTCCCGCACCGAGCGTCACGAGGAGGTTCACACCGCTCGAAACGCCCGGTTTCGTGAAAAAGTCCGCGAAGAAATCGCGGGCGCCAAGGCCGAGAAAGCGACATCGGTGGACGAAGGTGGAGGGCGGTGCGGTCGACGGCGGCGAGAGCAGCCGCCGATGGCGCGGGCTCCGACGCGCTCAGTCCGCGTCCTCGACGCGAATCGACCGGGCCACCGGCGCCGGCAGGCTCTGCTCGCCGGTCGGCGTCGCCACGGTCACCATCCCGAAGGGGGCGACACCGACGACCTCGAGCTCGGTACCGGGGGTGATCCCGGCGTCGGCGAGGTAGTCGAGCTCGTCCTCGTCGCGGTCGGACACCCGGGTGACGACGACGCGGTCCCCCTCGGCGTGATCGGAGAGCCGGGGGCCGCTGCCCTCGTCGACGGGTTCGAGGTCGGCCCCCGGAATGGGGTCGCCGTGAGGGTCGACGGCGGGGTCGCCGAGCGCCTCGGCGACGCGGCGCTCGAACGCCTCGGAGATGTGGTGTTCGAGGGCGTCGGCCTCGTCGTGGACCTCGCTCCAGTCGTAGTCGAGGCGGTCGGCGAGGAACGCCTCCAACAGCCGGTGGTGGCGGACGACCTCCAACGCGACGGCCTCGCCGTCCGCGGTGAGCTCCGCGCCCTGGTACGGCTCGCGCTCGACGAGTCCGCGGTCCTCCAGCTTCCCCAGCATGTCCGTGACCGACGGGGAGGTCTTGTCGAGGTACTCCGCGACCGCGGACGTCGAGACGGGAGGGCCGTGTTCCGACTGGAGGACGTAGATCGCCTTCAGGTAGTCCTCCATGACGTCGCTCAGCATTTATAAGCGATCGCGGCCGCCGGCAGAAATACCTACCGGGAGTCGCCGGAGTACGTCCGGCTGCGAGCGAGAGCGAAGCTCTCGACCCGTCGCCCGTTCACTCGTCCTGGAGCTCCGCCTCCCGCAGCGCCTCGTTGAGGTCCTCCCGCACCCGTTCGCCCGTCTCGCGGTCCATCGCGGTGGTGACGATCCGGTTCTCCTGCACGCTGGAGCCGTCGCGGAGGAGCAGCCGGACGTTGCCGTTGGTCCCGGCGCGCGTCGCCTTCGCGCGGAGTCCCGTCCGCGAGCCGGTACCGCCGGCGTCGATGGGGCCCGGGACGATCTTCTTGACGTGGGGGTGTTGCGCGACCGTGCTCACCGCCTTCCGGCCCTTCCGGTCGCCGATCAGCGTCGAGTGGGAGCCGCCGATCTTCTCGCGCGGCGGGGTCTCGACCACCTCCAGCGCGCGGTCGCCGCGCCGGTCGAGGACCCACGAGACGACGGGGCTCGCGTCGGGGTCGCGGGTCCCGCCCGAATCGTCCCCCTCCTCGCCGACGCTCGCGTCGGGCACCCGGTAGAACTCGTGGTGGACCTGCGCGCGGGTCTCGCGGAGGGGCTCCCGCGCGCCGGCGGCGTAGACGGTGTCGGGGCGCTTGCGGCGGATCTCGTCGGCGACTCGCCCGGCGAAGTTGCGCAGCTGGATCTCGGTGAGCTGCTCGTCGCTTTCCGGGCGGGTCGTCACCGTCGTCTCGCCGACGACCGCGTCCTCGTCGAGCACCGTCAGGCGCGCGCGGTCCTCGGCGAACTCGACGACGACGGCGTCGGCGTTGGCGGTGTTACAGGTGAGACAGTAGTCTCCGGGCTTGCGGAGGGGAGTGCCACACCGCCGGCAGTTCATATCGGACGGAGGCGCGTGGCGGGTAAAAACGCGTCCGTTCGACGCGCCTCGATGACCCCGCCCGCACCGGGAGGCAACCCATATTAATGGGAGCCGACCTGAGAGAGGGTATGGATACCGACCGATCCGCGACGGATCCCTCGAGCGGGGATTCCGGAGCCGAAACCGACGCGGGCGCCCCGGCCGACGCCGAACCGGATATTCCGGAGGGGAACGCCTTCGCGGACCGATTGGCGCGGCTGTTCCGCAGCGGACGGATGAACGCACTGATCGCGTGGGCGATGGTGACGGTGCTCGTCGGGACTTTCGTCGAGAGCCTGCTCGGGTTCGACCTCCTACCGATGATCCTCGTCGCCGCTATCACCGCCGTCGTGGTCGCGCCGGCGGTCGCAGCGCGAGACCCGCGGGTGATGCTCCCGTGGGAGGTGCTCGCGCTCGCGCTGTTGCCGGTGCTGGTACGCACGCTCCTCGGGGGAGAGCTCGGGACGTTCGCGACGTACCTCGCGATCGCCGCGTTCGCGCTGATCGTCACGGTCGAGCTCCAGATGTTCACCACGCTGCGGGTCACGCACTGGTTCGCGATCGTGTTCGTCGTGATGACCACGATGGCGACGGCGGCGGCGTGGACGGTGCTCCGGTGGAACGCCGACCGGCTGCTCGGGACCAGCTACCTGACGACCAACGACGCGCTGATGATCGAGTGGATCTACGTGACGCTGGCCGGGCTCGCCGCCGGCGTCCTCTTCGACGCGTACTTTCGAGGGCGCGGAGCACGGCTTCGCCGCGCGATAGGGTGGGTGGTGCACCGATGAGCGTCCGCGGTGTCCTCCGCGCCCGCCCGTCGCTGCAGACCCAGCGGCGGCTCACCAGAGTGATGCAGGTCCTGCTCGCCGGTATCGTCGTCTACGGCGCGTCCTTCGGCCAGCCGAAGGCGATCACCAACGGCGGGCTCGGGCTGTTCGTTACCTTCGTCCCGGCGCTGCTCGAACGCAACTACGACATCCCGCTCGACCCCTGGCTCGGCGTGTGGATCACGACCGCGGTGTTGCTGCACACCGTCGGATCGGCCGGGTTCTACGCCCGCGTCGAGTGGTGGGATCACCTCACGCACGCGCTCTCGGCGACGCTGATAGCGGGGACGGGATACACGACGCTGCGCGCTATCGACCTCCACAGCGACGAGATCCGGATCCCGTCGCGGTTCGCGTTCGTCTTCATCTTCGTGGTGGTGCTCGCGTTCGGCGTCGTTTGGGAGCTGTTCGAGTTCGCGCTCGACGTCGTCGCCGACGAGACTGGAGTCTCGATGCCGCTCGCGCAGTTCGGGCTCGACGACACCGTGGCCGACCTGACGTACAACTCCGTGGGCGCGCTCCTCGTGGCGCTGTTCGGCCAAGCGCACCTCACGGGCGTCGCGGAGCGGGTCCGGGAGGGGCTGTTCGGGGCGTCGGGGGAGTGAACGGCGCCGAACGAGACCGCGTCCAGTCCTAGCGCAGCCCCG
>NZ_JARANT010000145.1 GCF_029889805.1 Halorubrum sp. Boch-26
CGGCGATGGACGGTTTTTCGCTCCGCGCCCGCGACACCTTCGGCGCCGACGAGGTCGACCCCGCCGAGCTCGACCTCGTCGGCGCGGTCCACGCCGGCGCCGCGCCCGACGTGACCGTCGCGCCCGGCACCTGCGCGGAGATCTCGACGGGCGCGGTGATGCCCGAGGGCGCCGACGCCGTGGTGATGGTCGAGCGAACCGACGAGTTGGGCGTGGAGAACGAAGCGGACGAGGGGGACGAAAAGGGTGAAGCGGGCGAGGGTGATCAAAGGGGGGAGAGGGGCGACCCTGACCGGATCGCGGTCCGGACCGCCGTCGCTCCCGGCGATCACGTGATGAGCGCCGGCGCGGACATCGCCGCCGGCGATCGGGCGCTCGGCCCCGGCACGCGGTTGACGCCGCGCGAGATCGGGCTCCTCTCGGCGCTCGGTGTCGATTCGGTGCCGGTCGAGGGGAAACCTCGGGTCGGGATCGTCTCGACCGGCGACGAGCTGGTGCGCCCCGGCGAGGACCTCGACCCCTCGCGCGGGGAGATCTACGACGTGAATTCGACGACGATCGCCGCGGGCGTCGCGGAGGCGGGCGGCGAGCCGGTCCTCTACCCGCACGCCGGCGACGACTACGAGGAGATGGAGCGGCTCCTCCGCCGGGCGGCGGACGAGTGCGACCTCGTGCTCTCGTCGGGGTCGACCTCCGCGAGCGCCGTCGACGTCATCTACCGGGTGATCGAGGAGCGCGGCGAGCTGCTGCTCCACGGCGTCGCGGTCAAGCCCGGCAAGCCGATGCTCGTCGGGCGCCTCGACCGCGGCGGGAGCGACGCGGCCCCCGAGAGCGACCGCACCGGCGAGTCCGCCTACGTCGGGCTCCCCGGCTATCCCGTCTCCGCGCTCACGATCTTCCGGACGTTCGTCGCGCCCGCGATCCGCGAGGCGGCCGGACAGCCCGAGCCCGCGACGGCGACCGTCGAAGGCCGAATGGCGGTCGGCGAGCGCTACGGCGAGGGGCGCATGCGGCTGATGCCCGTCGGGGTGCTCGACCTGGACGACGGCCTCCCCCTCGTCTACCCGGTCGACAAGGGCTCCGGGGCGACGACGAGCCTCGTCGAGGCCGACGGCGTCGTCGCCGTCGATCCGGACACGGCGTACCTCGACGAAGGCGAGCGCGTCACGGTACAGCTGTTCTCGCCGGACGTGCACCCTCCGAGCCTGCTCGGCGTCGGCGAGGACGACCCGGCGCTCAACCGGCTGCTCGATCGCTTAGAGAGCCCGCGATACCTACCGGTCGGGTCCCGCGAGGGGCTCCGACGCCTGCGCGACGGCGTCCCGGACGTGGCGGTCGTCGCGGGACCGACCGACCGCGAGGTCGAGACGGTCGATCTCGGCGGCTGGGCGCGCGAGTGGGGACTCGTCGTTCCCGCCGGCAACCCGGCGGACGTGACGGGCCTCGACGCGCTCCTCGACCGCGATCTGCGGTTCGTCAACCGCCCGACCGACTCCGGGCTCCGTCGGAGCCTCGACGACGCGCTCGACGCGCTCGCCGACGAACGCTCGACGACCCGCGGCGAGCTGACGGGGAAAATAGCGGGCTACGAGTTCGCCGTGCGGGCGTTCGAGAGCCCGACGCGGAAGGTGATCGTCGGCGACGCCGACGTCGGACTCGGGCTCCGCGAGACGGCGGAACGGCTCGACTGCGGCTTCGTGTCGCTCGGTGAGCAGTCCGTCGTCGTCCGCGCGGCGCCGGGGCGGGCCGACCGCGACGCGGTGACCGAACTCGCGAGCGCGCTCGACGACCCCGCCGACCTCCTCGACGGCCTCGCGGGCTACTCGCGGAACAGCCGGAACGAGCCCTGACCGACGACGACCTCGGCGGTGTCGCCGTTGGTCGCGCTGGTGACGGTCATGTCGCTGACGCCGATCGAGCCGCCGGACCTGACGATCGTCGCCTCGGCGGTGAGGTCCCCGGTCGCCGGCCGGAGGTAACTGGCGTTGAGATTCACCGTCGCGACCCCGCCGGAGAGGGGGTCCTCGAAAGCGGTGCGCTGGACGATCCCGCCGGCGGTGTCGATCAGGGTCGCCGCCACGCCGCCGTGGATGGTACCGCCGTCGCTGTTCGTCAGCTTGTCGTCGAAGGGGATCGAGAGGACGACCCGCCCGCGCTCGACGACGTCCACCGACGTGTTCAGCCACGAGAGGTAGCCGTGCTCCTCCTCGATCCGCCGCTCGACGAGCGCGACGGCCTCCGCAGAGAGCGGGTCCAGCTCCGCGATGTCTGTCCGATTCATACCCGCATCTCACGAGGCTCCCGTTTGTAGCCCCCGAAACGCGAAACAACTCGTCCGAGGTTGACGACGCCGACGGCGGGTCGGTGTCCGCCACGGGGAGGGTCGCCTGACCGCTTCTGTCCGATGCCGAGCCAGTCGCCCCGTGACCTGACGCCTCGCCCGCGGCGGCCGAGACGGGAGTCCGGCGTACCGCCGCGAGCAACGCCCGCGCCGGCTGTTCGCTACGCTATCCCCGACATCGCCAGCGGTTGCCTCATCCCACTCCGAGCCGGATCGGGTCGTCGCTCGGGACCACGTCGAGCGACACCGGCTCGCCGATCTCGAACTCGCAGTCAGGGCAGACGACCTTCGCCCCGTACCCCGCGTCCCGCGCCGCGAACAGCGACAGTCCCACGGTCCGCTCGCCGTTCGCGAGCACGTCGACGGGGTCCCACGCGAGCCCGCGACCGTCCGCGACGCCGACGCGAGTGTCCCACAGGGTCGCCTCGGCGTCCTCGCCGTGACGACCGAACGTGCCGCCACCGGCGTAGTGGGTCAGCCCACCGTCCAGCGGGATCCCTTCGTCGCTCGCGAGCGCCGCGAACGACTCGCCCGGATCGGGATGGGTCGGCGCGTCGAGGAGCACGTGCGTCGGGCCGCGTTCGATCACGACCCCGTTCCCGTCCCAAGAGATCGGATCGACAGCGACGTCGACGTCGACCGGGAGCGACCCGCTCGCCCTGAGCGCGCTCGCGCCGGGCGCCCGGAATCCGAGGTGGACGTGGTCGTCGACCCACTGCCCGAAGAAGCCGGAGCGCGTCGTCGGACCGAGATCGTCGCCGACGGCGACATGGTCGCCCGGGGAGGCCTCGGGGATCACGTGGAGAATCCGGGCGATACTCCCGGGTTCGGCCCCGGATCGCCGGCACCACTCGTCGTCGAGCTCGACGACGATCAGGTGGTCCTCGCTCGCGGCGTACGGCCGGTCCGGACAGCCGACGGTCCGCGTCTCGCGAACGACGCCGGAGACGGGCGAGATACCCCGCCCGTCCTCGGGATACAGGTCGACGGCTCGGCCGTCGTCGTGGGCGGGGTACGGCGAGTTGAACCGCGAGAACCGCCGAAAGCCGTCGAGGGCGTTCGGCGGGAGCGTGACGGGCATTGTCGTTCGCATGGCGGGCCCCGATCCACAAGTGACCGTCGACGGCGGCAGCCGGGTGAGAATCGGGACGGCGTCGCCTCACTCGCCCGCGGGTTCGATGCCGACGATCACGAAGCGGGCGCCGCCCGACTCGGACTCCCCGACGGAGAGCTCCCAGCCGTGCGCCTCCGCGATGTCGCCGACGATCGCGAGACCGAGCCCCGTCCCGCCCCCGAGCGAGACGCCGCGTTCGGTCACCTCGGAGCGCTGTTCCGGGGGAACGCCGGGACCGTCGTCGGCGACGGCGAGCGCGACGCCGTCCGCGCGACGGTCGATCTCGACGCGCACCGCGACGTCGTCGCCGCCGTGCTCGATCGCGTTGCGGAACAGGTTCGAAAGCAGCTGTTCGAGCCGGTCACCGTCGGCGAGGACGGTCGCGTCCGGGCCCCGGACGG
>NZ_JARANT010000146.1 GCF_029889805.1 Halorubrum sp. Boch-26
CGCCCTCGCGGTGCGCCCCGCCGCGGCCCACGAGCTCGCCTACGGCTACCGGCTCGACGCCGGCGGCGAGGCCGTCACGCTCCGGGTCGCGGCCACCGTCGAGGTGGCGGCGCCGACCGTCGCGAGGACTGGCGCGGCCGACGCGGAGCGCGGCTCCCGCGAGGTCGTCTTCCCCGACGCCGGGAGCGGTACGGCGACCGTCTACGACCGCGACGCGCTGGGGGTCGGGGCGACCCTCGACGGCCCGGCGGTGCTCGCGGGGGCCGAGAGCACGACCGTGGTCCCGCCGGCGTGGGGGGGTCGCGTCCGGCGGGACGGGACGGTGGTACTGGAACGGGACGCGTCCGAGGCCGGGGGTGAGGAGCGGTGACCGACGCGGACGCTCCCGGCTCCACCGACGCCCGCGACACCGAGAGCGACGCCGACGCCCCCGCCCTCGACCCGGTGACGCTGGAGGTGCTCCGAAACCAGCTGGAGGGCGTCGCCGAGGAGATGGGGACGGTGCTGATCCGCGGCGCCTACTCGCCGAACATCACGGAGCGACAGGACTGCTCGACCGCCCTCTTCGACGCCGCCGGGCGGATGGTCGCGCAGGCGGAGCACATCCCGGTCCACCTCGGCGCGATGCCCGAGGCGGTCGCGGCCGTACGGGAGCGCGACCCGACGCCCGGCGACGTGTTCGTCCTCAACGACCCGTTTACGGGCGGGACCCACCTCCCGGACGTGACGCTCGTCTCGTCGCTCTCGCTCGACGGCGACGTGGTCGGCTTCGCGGTCTCCCGCGCGCACCACGCCGACGTGGGCGGGATGGCGCCCGGAAGCATGCCGGCCGGCGCCCGCGAGATCCAGCAGGAAGGGCTCCGGATCCCGCCGCTTCGGCTCGTCGACGGCGGCGAGCGCGTCGGAGACGTCCTCGAACTCATCTTCGCCAACGTCCGGACCCCGGCGGAGCGACGCGCCGACCTCGAAGCCCAGCTCGCGGCCAACGAGCGCGCCGGCGACCGGCTCCGCGAGCTGGCCGACGAGCACGGTCGCGCTCGGCTCGAACGCGCCTTCGACGCCGTGATCGACTACTCCCGCGAGCGGATGGCCGCCGCCATCGACGACCTCCCGGACGGGACCTACGAGGCCGACGACGTCATGGAGGGCGACGGCGTCACCGACGCCGACCTCCCGATCCGGGCCGCGGTGACGGTCGACGGCGGCGCGCTCGCGGTCGACTTCGCCGGCAGCGCCCCGCAGGTCGACGGGAACTGCAACGCGCCGCTGGCGGTCGCGAAGAGCGCGGCGTACTTCGTCGTGCGCTGCGTCACCGATCCGTCGATCCCCCCGAACCACGGCTGCTACGAGCCGGTCTCGGTGTCGGCGCCGGACGGGTCGATCCTGAACCCGAACCCGCCCGCGGCGGTCGTCGGCGGGAACGTCGAGACGAGCCAGCGCGTCACGGACGTCGTGCTCGCGGCGCTCGGCGAGGCGGCCCCCGACCGGGTGACCGCGGGGAGTCAGGGCACGATGAACAACCTCACCATCGGGGCGCGCGGCGGGGGTGGCGGTCGCGGCTGGAACGACGACAGCGACGACAGCGACGCCGACACCGCCGAGTCGTTCACGTACTACGAGACGATCGGCGGCGGCTTCGGCGCGCGCCCGGACGCCGACGGGATGGACGGCGTGCAGGTCGGCATGACGAACACTCTCAACACGCCGGTCGAGGCGTTGGAGGCCGCCTATCCGCTCCGCGTGGAGCGATACGCCTTCCGCCCGGACAGCGGCGGCGACGGGCGCCACCGCGGCGGGCTCGGCCTCGAACGCCGCGTGCGGGTCGAGACCGCCGCGACCGTCTCGCTGTTGACCGAGCGACGGCGACACGCTCCCGCCGGAATCGCGGGCGGCGGAGCGGGGGCCACCGGCGAGAACCTGATCGACGGCGACCCCGTTCCGGCGAAGACGACCGTCGACGTCGAGCCGGGAACGACGGTCACGGTCCGGACGCCGGGCGGGGGCGGCTACGGCGACCCGAGCGAGCGCGCCCCGGCGGCGCGCGAGCGAGACCGCGCGGACGGGAAGGCGGTCGAGAAATCGGACACGGACGACTGACGGCGCGCCTTACAGCTCGCCGTACGGGCCGGGCTTCGCGGCGGTGAGGCGCTCGACCTGCTCGTCGGAGAGGTCGATCTCTGCGGCCGCGAGGTTCTCCGCGAGCTGGCCGACGGTGCGCGCGCCGACGATCGGCGCGGTGACGCCGTCGCGGTGGGCGAGCCACGCGAGCGCGGTCTGGGCGGGCGAGGCGTCGACCTCGTCGGCGACGGCGTCGAGCTCGTCGTGGACGTCGAAGTTCCCTTCGGTGAGGTACGCCTCTTGGAAGCGGCTCGACTCGGCTGCCTTCGACTCCTCCGGGAGATCCTCGTCGCGGTCGTACTTCCCGGTCAGGAAGCCCTGCCCGAGCGGGCTCCACGGGGAGACGGCCAGATTCCGCTGGCGCGCGAACTCCAGGTAGTCGCCCTCGACCTCGCGGTCGACGAGGTTGTAGCGCGGCTGGAGGACCTTGAACGGCTCCCAGCCCTCGTTGCGGGCGATCGCGTTGGCGCGGGCGACCTTCCAGGCGTTCGGGCGGAGCGTCGACGCGCCGATGTAGTGGACCTTGCCGGACTCGACGAGCCCGTTCAGCGTCTTCATCAGCTCGCGGGCCGGCGTCTCGTCGTCCCAGCGGTGGATGTAGAGAACGTCGATATAGTCGGTGTCGAGTCGGTCTAAGAGGGCGTCGACGCGGTGGCGGACGTTCTTGCGGTTCGTCCCGCGGCTGTTCGGATCGCCGTCGCGGATCTGCCAGTACACCTTCGAGGCGATCGTGTAGCGCTCGCGGTCGCGGTCGGCGAGCCAGTCGCCGATCCAGCGCTCGCAGTCCCCGCCGCCGTACACGTCGGCGGTGTCGATGTACCGGCCGCCGGCGGCCTCGTAGGCGTCGAGCAGCTCGTGGGCGCGCGGCTCGTCGATCTCCACGTTCCCTTCCTCGGTCACGCGGCCGAACCGCCACGTGCCGAACTGTAGCTCGCTCGTTCGGAGCCCGGTTCGGCCGAGCGGGACGGTGCCGAGGTCGATCTCGTCGAGTTCAGGCGTCATCGTCCCCACGTTGTCGCGGTCGCCGCAAAAACGTACAGCAACCGGATGCGACGCGTGAACGCCTCGCACGTCGTAGGCGACGTTCCGGGTCCGCCTACCCCTCGTCGCCCGGCTCGACCACGACCGCGCGCAGGTCGTTGACGTTCGTCCCCGTCGGGCCGGTGCGGAGCAGCGCGTCCGCCTCGTCGAGCAGGGGGTAGGCGTCGTGCCGGTCGAGGGCGTCGCGGGCGGCGTCGGGGTCCAGCGTCGTCGCGTCCGCGATCCCGCCCGCGGCGTCGGTGGGACCGTCGATCCCGTCGGTGTCGGCGGCGGCGACGACGATCCGTGGTGCGTCGTCGCCTCCCTCTTCCGCCCCGCCGATTCCGCCCGACGGGCCCTCCGCCAGCGCGAGACCGGCGCTCGCCGCGAACTCCGCGTTCGGCCCGCCCGTCCCGTCGGCGTCGCCGAGCGTCACGGTCGTCTCCCCGCCCGAGAGCAACACGGCGGGCGGCTCGACGGGCGACCCCCGCAGCGCGCACTCCTCGGCGATCGCGGCGTGGGTGATCGCGGCCTCCCGGGCCTCGCCCCGGACCCCCGCGGCGAGCACCAGCGGCTCGTACCCCCGATCGGCGGCGAGATCCGCGGCGGCGTCGAGCGCCGTCCGCCCGTTGCCGACGACGAACGACCGCGCGCGGTCGAACGCCGGGTCGCCCGCGGTCGGCGTAGCCTCGTGCGCG
>NZ_JARANT010000147.1 GCF_029889805.1 Halorubrum sp. Boch-26
GGGTAGCCCGCGGCGAGTCCCGGCGGGGGGCCCCGGCGGACGTCGACCGCGCGGTCGACGCCGCCGACGAGGCGTTCGAGGAGTGGCGCGAGCTCTCCCGGATCCAGCGCGCCGAGTACCTGTGGGACGTGTACCACGAGCTGCGGGAGCGCACGGACGAGCTCGGACGAGTGGTCACCAAGGAGTGCGGGAAGGAGATCAGCGAGGGGAAAGCCGACGTGGTCGAGGCCGCCCACATGGTCGAGTGGGCCGCGGGCGACGCCCGCCATCCGAAAGGCGACATCGTCCCCTCCGAGATCCCCGCGAAGGACGCCTACATGCGCCGGAAGCCGCGCGGCGTCACCGGCTGTATCACCCCGTGGAACTTCCCCGTCGCGATCCCCTACTGGCACATGGCCATCGCGCTGGTGGAGGGGAACACCGTCGTCTTCAAGCCCGCCGAGCAGACCCCGTGGTGCGCGCAGATCATCGCGGAGATGTTCGACGACGCCGGGATCCCCGACGGCGTGTTCAACATGGTCCAGGGGTTCGGCGACGCCGGCAACGCGATCGTCGAGCACGACGACGTCGAGACGGTGGTCTTCACCGGCTCGGCCGAGGTCGGCCACATGATCCAGGACAAGCTCGGCGGCGTCGCCGGCAAGCGCGCCGCCTGCGAGATGGGCGGCAAAAACGCGATCGTGGTCACCGAGGAGGCGGACCTCGACGTCGCGGTCCACTCCGCGGTGATGTCCTCGTTCAAGACGACCGGCCAGCGCTGCGTCTCCTCCGAGCGCCTGATCGTCCACACGGACGTGTACGACGAGTTCAAAGCGCGGTTCGTCGAGGTCGCCGCGGACGTCGCCGTCGGCGACCCGCTTCAGGAGGACACGTTCATGGGGCCGCTCATCGAGGCCGAGCACTACGAGAAAGTCTCGGAGTACAACGAGCTCGCCCGCGATGAAGGCGTGAACGTCCTCGTCGACCGCACCGACCTCGACGCCGACGAGATCCCCGACGGGCACGAGGACGGCCACTGGATCGGCCCGTTCGTCTACGAGGCGGACCCCGAGGAGGACCTCCGATGCACTCACGAGGAGGTGTTCGGTCCCCACGTCGCCCTGCTCGAATACGACGGCGACATCGAGCGCGCGGTCGAGATCCAGAACGACACCGAGTACGGGCTCGCCGGCGCGATCATCTCGGAGAACTACCGGCAGATCAACTACTACCGCGACCGCGCCGAGATCGGGCTGGCGTACGGGAACCTCCCCTGTATCGGCGCCGAGGTCCAGCTCCCCTTCGGCGGCGTGAAGAAGTCCGGCAACGGCTACCCCTCGGCCCGGGAGGCCATCGAGGCCGTCACCGACCGCACCGCGTGGACCCTGAACAACTCGAAGGAGATCGAGATGGCCCAGGGGCTCTCGGCCGACATCAAGACGAAAGAGGACTGAGGGCGGCCGCCGACCGACTCGCTGAGCCGTTTTGACCCCGTCTCAAGTGGCTTTCAGCGCCGCCGCGACTGCTCCGATCGGCCCCTCCGCCTCGGCGAGCGCGCCGCGGGCGACGAGCCGCTCCCGCGGACGCCCGACCGGCTGCGGAACCGACTCCGTTCCGAGCAGCCCCGCCTCCCGGAGCTCTCGCTTGATCCGCGTGAAGGTGGCCGAACTCCCGAGCCCGGCGTCCTCGCAGGCGCGGCGTAAGTCACGGTCGAGCGCGCCGCGGTAGACGCCGACGACGTACGCTCGGCGTCGCGCCCCGGCCAGATCGAGCGGTGCGCTCCGGTCGTCCTCGGAGGGGTCGCCAGCGATCTCGGAGCTATCGCCGGCAGCGATCTCGGCGTCGAGCGCCCGGACGACATCGTCCGCGACGGCGACGTCGCAGCGTCCTCGGACTGCTTCGTACACGCGGCGGCGACTCGGGGCCCGCAGGCGACGCTCTTCGGCCGCCCCGACGAGCGGGGCGTAACGCTCCCGAAGCGTCGAATCGTCGCCGACGCGGCACCACGTCCCGGTCGGGTCGGTGTCACCGTCGTCACCTCGATCCGGGCTCGCGACGAGCACGTGGCCCGTCGACCGCCCGACGAGGGCCGCGTTCGGCTGTGATTCGCGCAGCGTCAGGAGGTCGCAGACGCCCGCCTCCGCGAGCGCCGCGAGCCGGGTCGCGGGACGGAACCGGTCGACGACCGCGTCGACCGCGCTGTCGCTCGCGACGACGGTGAGCGTCGGAAGGACCGCAGGCGAGTCGGTCGAGGATGGGTCGGTCGAGGACGGGTCGGTCGGCGATAACGATGCCCCGGCCCGAAGCGTCGATAGACCCGGCTCGACCAGCTCCGGCGCCGCCTCGCGGTAGGCCTCGATCACCGCCGTCACCAGCGACGGCGACGGGTCTACGAGCACCGGATCGACGAGACCACCGATCGCTCCCGGTCCGTCCGCGAACGGTAGCGTCGGGTCCGGAGACACACCCGCATCTACACGGGGAGCGAATTAAGCATGGCGGCGGACACGACGGAACCGGGCGATTCGGTCGTTTCGCGAAAACGTTGCGGTCAGTCTGCGTCCCGTCTCAGGGCACGTCCACTCGGGTGACGTGCCCGCCGCAGCCGCACTGCTCGACGTACTCCGGGTCGATCCCCTCGCGTTCCTCGCGGAGCGCGTCGTAGAGGAACTCCTCGGGATGGCCGAGATCGCCGTGGGTGACCAAGTTGACGTGATTCCCCGCGGCCGTGTGGTCGACGGCCGCGAGCCCGTCGCGGACCGCCAGCTCCGGGTCGTCGGCGTACTTCGGCTCCTCCAAGTTCGCCGACCAGGAGTTGTCGTGAACGCGGTCGGTGATCGGTTCGGCGGTCTCGTCGTGGTCGTCGGTGGTTCCGGTCATTGGGATACTTGACGTTCGCCAGCGGTCGTTTGGGGTCGTCTGGAAATCGGTCGGACTCCGTTACGGATCGACGGCCGCGATCTCCGGCTCGTTCTCGAGGGGGCGGCTCGGTAGATCGTCGACGAACTCCCGGACCACCGTTCGCTCGACGCGCTGGAGCGTCTCGCTGCAGGTCGACTTCGCGATCCCGACGTGGTCGGCGACCTCCGTCAGGGTGGCGCGACGCGGCACGTCGTAGTAGCCGAGATCGACGGCCGCGAGCAGGAGCTCCCGCTGTCGGTCCGTCAACAGTCGGGCGGGATTGACGCGCTGACGAACGCGCTCGACCTCGAACTCGAGGCCGAGTTCTCTCAGCCGCCGGCCCATCTCCGCGACGCGCTCGTGTTCGCCCGTGACCTCGACCTCCGCCACGCCGTCCTCGATATTAAGCGGCATCTCGATCGGGAGCCCGGAACGCTTCGCGGCCAGTAACAGCAACGGCGCGTCCGTCTCCAGTTGGACCGTGGCGGCGCCGTCCTCCCGTGCCATCACCGACACCGATGCCAACGCACCGTGAGACTCCATCGCCGACAACACCGCATCGACATCGAGGGCGGTGATCCTGACGAGGGCGAAACCGGCGCTCTCGCCGGGGACCGCGGTGAGCACGCGGAACCCCGCGTCGGGGAACTCGCGCGAGACGTCGGCTATCCACGGTCCGTCGGGCAGGTCGACGAGGAGGCGTGCTTGTGGCATGGGTGGACGGGCTGAATCGTCGGGATCGGTCGTCGGTCGGTCGCAGTCGTCGGTCGGTCGCAGTCGTCTGTCGGTCGCATAGGTCTGGAGGTCGGGGCCGTCGGTCGGAGGCGGACGGAGGAGGGGCG
>NZ_JARANT010000148.1 GCF_029889805.1 Halorubrum sp. Boch-26
CCGAGCGACGCGACGCCGACCGGGTCGCCGTCGGGCGCGAGTCTGCGCGGCGCGTGGCGCTCGACCGCGCGCCTCGCGTCCGCGCGTGACATGCCGCACCCGTCGTCGGCGACCCGGACCCGGTCGGTGCCGTCGCCGCCGACCGCGACCTCGACCGACGAGGCGCCGGCGTCGAGCGCGTTGTCGACCAGCTCCCCGACGACCCGCGCCGGCCGGGTGATCACCTCGCCGGCGGCGATCCGGTCGACCGTGGCGGGGTCGAGCCGGCGAACGCGGGCCGGCTCCTCGCCCGCTTCCGGAGTCGCGTTCGGCCGGCCTCCGCCGGCGCGCTCCTCACCCGCCATCGTCGAGCCTCGACTGGAGGTCGTGGAGGGCGTTCAGCGCCTCGATCGGCGTCATCCGGGCGAGGTCGAGATCGCGGAGTTCGGCGTCGAGGTCGCTTCCGGCGTCGACGCCGGCCCCCGCGTCCGTGGCCGAGGCATCGCCGTCTGCGCCCGGGCCCTCGGCGTCGCCGCCCGCGTAGTCCCGCGCGCCCTCCTCGGCGAGGAACTCGCGGAGCGAGACGTCGTCGGGCTCGTCCTCGTCGGTCGGCGCGTCTGGCCCGTCCGGGTCCGCCTTCCCTGACACGGCCTCACCGCCGGTGGCGTCGGCCGCCTCGTCGCCGGCCACCAGCGACCGCGAGCGCTCGACGACGGGCGCGGGGACGCCGGCGAGCTCGGCGACCTCGACGCCGTACGACGACGAGGAGGCGCCGGGGACGACCCGGTGGAGGAACGTCACGTCGCCGTCCTCGCGGGTGGCGGTGAAGTGGAGGTTGAAGACGCGCTCGCGCTCGTTCGCGAGGTCGGTGAGCCCGTGGTAGTGCGTGGCGAAGAGCGCGGTCGCGCCCAGCTCGTCGTGGACGAACTCGGCGGCCGCGCGGGCGATGGCGCGCCCGTCCGTGGTGGCGGTGCCGCGGCCGACCTCGTCGAGGAGCACGAGCGAGTCCGGGCCGGCGTCGTGGAGGATCTCCGTCAGCTCGCTCATCTCGCGCATGAACGTCGACTGCCCGCCCGCGATGTCGTCGGAGGCGCCGACGCGGGTGAACAGCCGGTCGAAGACCGGGAGCGCCGCGGCCTGCGCCGGGACGAACGAGCCGGTCTGCGCGAGCACCGTCGCGAGCGCGACCGCGCGCATGTACGTCGACTTCCCGCTCATGTTCGGGCCCGTTATCACGGCGACCGACCCGCGCGGGAGGTCGACATCGTTCGGGACGAACGACGCCTCGGCGCGCTCGACGACGGGGTGGCGGCCCCCCTCAATCTCGACCCCGGCGTCCGGGTCGTCGACGATCTCGGGGCGGACGTAGTCGCCCTCGACGGCGACGGCCGCCAGCGAGCAGCACGCGTCGAGCTCGGCGAGCGCGTCCGCGAGCCCCTGGATCCGCTCCGTCTCGCCCGCGACGCGCTCGCGGACGTCGGCGAACAGCTCGTACTCCAGCGCGTCCGCGCGCTCGGACGCGCCGACGATCTCCTCCTCGCGCTCCTTGAGCTCGGGGGTGTAGTAGCGCTCGCTGTTCTTCAGCGTCTGCCGCCGGCGGTAGTCGTCGGGCACCCGATCGAGGTTGGCGTCGGTCACCTCGATGTAGTAGCCGTGAACCTGGTTGTGGCCGACCGACAGCGAGTCGATCCCGGTGCGATCGCGCTCGCTCGCCTCCAGGTCGGCGACCCACTCGCGCCCCTCGCGCTCGGTCGCGCGGAGCGCGTCGAGGTCGTCGTCGAACCCCTCCCGGATCACGCCGCCGTCGGTGATCTCGGGCGGGGGGTTGACCGCGATCGCCTCGTCGATCAGCTCGCGGACCTCGACCAGCTCGTCGAGGCGGTCGCGGAGGTCGCGGAGGCGGTCGGTCCGCGGGCGGTCGGCGTCGTCGCCGGCGTCCGCACCGCCCGCCTCCGCGAGGAGCGACTTCAGCTCCGGCACGACCGCGAGCGTCGCGTGCAGCGAGCGCAGGTCCCGGGCGTCGGCCCGGCCTCGCGAGATGCGGCCGACGAGGCGTTCGAGGTCGTAGGCGGCCGCGAGCGCGTCGGCGACCCCCTCGCGGATCAGCGTGCGGTCGGCCAGCTCGCCGACCGCGTCGTGGCGGCTCCGGATCGCGTCGGCGTCGACGAGCGGCCGCCGGAGCCACCGCTCCAGACACCGCCGCCCGAGCGCGCAGCTCGTCTCGTCGAGGACGTCGAACAGGGTGTCGCTGGCGCCGAGGCCGCGGTTCTCGAACAGCTCCAGGCTGCGCTGTGCGGCGGCGTCGAGCCGCAGTCGGTCGCGGGGGTCGTACCGTCGGATCCGCGTGACGTACGAGAGCGGGCCGTCGTCGCCCTGCGTGTACTCGGCGTACGCGAGCACGGCGCCGGCCGCGCGCAGCTCGGCGTCCGCCTCGAACCGCCGGTCGGGCGCCGGGAGGTACGGCTCCAGCCGCTCGGTCGCGGTGCGTCGCTCGAAGACATCGGCGTCGTACTCGTGGGTCGACCAGCCGTTCTCGGCGTCGACGGGCTCGAACGCGGGAGCGTCCGGCCCCGCGATCAGCTCCGCCGGGGCGATCCGGTCGAGCTCGCCGGCGACGGCGTCGCGGTCGCCCGACGTGACGAGGCACTCGCCCGTGGAGACGTCGACGGCGGCGAGGCCGACGGGCGCCGAGTCGGCGGCCGCGGAACCGTCGTCGCCGACCCTGTCGGTTCCGTTCTCCTCGGCCGCCACCGCCGCCACGTAGTTCGTGGTGCCCGCCTCCAGCAGGTCGTCCTCGACGACGGTTCCCGGCGTGATAACCTCGGTGACGGCGCGGTCGACGAGCCCGGACGCCCGTTCGGCGTCCTCGACCTGGTCGCCGACGGCGACGCGGTACCCCGCGTCGAGCAGCGATTCGAGGTAGGGGGCGGCGTTGTCGAGGGGGACCCCCGCCATCGGGTAGTCGCCGGTCGAGTCCGACCGCTCCGTGAGCGTCACCTCGCAGACCCGCGCGACGACCTCGGCCGCCTCGCAGAACGCCTCGTAGAAGTCGCCGACCTGGAATAAGACGAGCGCGTCCTCGTGGGCGGCACAGAGGTCCGCGTACTGCGAGAGCATCGGCGTGAGCTCCCCGCGGGCGGCCGCGATACCCGGCGGGAGCCCCGTCACCACCTCTCGGTCCGCAGTTGGCATACCGCGAACCCGGGCGCCCGCGAGTATAAACGGTGCGGAGGGCGGCGGGTGCAGGGAGCGACGGGTGCAGGGAGCGGCGGGTGCAGGGAGCGGCGGGTGCAGGGAGCGGCGGGTGCAGAGAGCGGCGGGTGCGGGGACACGGCTTCCCGAGGGGCGGCCCCGCTTGTGCACCGCCGGGACTCTTACAACGATGGGCGCCCCAGTACGCACGTGACGAACCGGACGATCATCGTCGGCATGGCGGCGACGTTCATCGCGCTGACGGCCCTGCTGCTCGTCGCCGGGGTCGTGGTCTCGCCGGTCCTGCTGGCCGTGGCCGTCCCGTTCGGCGTCGTCGCGTACTTCCTCTGGTACCACGCCAGCGGCAAGCTCCGCGACCGCGTCCGCCGCGAGGCCTCGCAGGCGGGGGCGACCGAGCGCGAGCAGGCGCGGCGCCGCGCCCGCACGGCCGAACACCGCCGCTCCGCCCGCCGGACCGCGGGCGCGACCGACGGGGGGTTCGGCGGCGCGGCGGCCGAGGGCACCCGGAGCGCGGGCGGTTTCGGCGGGGG
>NZ_JARANT010000149.1 GCF_029889805.1 Halorubrum sp. Boch-26
CCAGGCGGTGCGGGAGCCCCGCGAGGACGTGCCGGAGCGCCGCCGCCCGATCGCCGCCGACGACCGCGACGCGTCGTTCCGACGGTTCCATACGCGAGAGGTGTGGCCGGGGCGGGTGAAAACCTCCCGGTTCGCGGCGGGGGGCCGTCCTTAGAACGGCCAGTCGCCCGTGATCTTCATGCCGGTCGCCTTGCCCTCGCGTTCGAGCGCCGCCGCGAGCTCGTCGCGGTCCCGGCGCTCCGTCGTCACCGACTCGTCCGCGAGCTCGGCGACGAGGTCGGTCAGCAGGATGGCCTGCTCGCGGAGGTTCCGCGACTCCAGCTTGTCGAGCGTGTCGGCACCGGTGTGGCCCCACCCGCGGCCGCGCCCCGCCGTCTCGCCGGAGACCATGTACCCCGGAATCCCGCGCTCGACGAACGGCCAGTGGTCGCTGTGGGGAACCAACTCCTCGCCGAGCGAGACCGGGTGATCGAAGCGGTCGCTCACGCGCTCCGCGGCGGCCTCCAGCGCGTCGAAGCCGTGGTGGTCGAGCTTCAGGGTGCGGCCGAACACGTTGCTGTCGACGTTGACGACGGCCGCGACTCGGTCGGGGTCGACCCCGTCCGCGAACAGCGAAGAGCCGACGAGCCCGACCTCCTCCGCGCCGAAACCGACGAACCGGACCCGCCGGTCGAGCTCCGCCTCCCGGGCGGCGAGCGCGTTCGCGACCTCGACGATCGTCGCCGTGCCGGCGCCGTTGTCCATCGCGCCCTGCGAGATGTCGTGGGCGTCGACGTGCGAGGAGACGACGAGGTACTCGTCGGTGTCGGGGCCGAGCTCGGCGACGGCGTTCCCGCTCGTCGCCTCGGGGGTCTCGCAGTCGACGACGACGGTCAGCTCGTCGCCCTCATGTCGGCGGGAGAGCCGCGCACCGGCCTCCTTCGAGACGCCGACCGCGGGGATGTCTCCGACGGGCGCGTCCGCCGTCCCGACACTGCCGGTCGGCGGGAGCGTCCCCTCGACGTGGTTCGCGAAGACGAAGGCGGCGGCGCCGGCCTCGACGGCGTGGTAGTACTTCTCGCGGCGGTGGACGAACCTGTCGACGGAGTCGGGCGTGTCCGAGGAGACCATCACGACCTTTCCGTCGAGGTCGGTCTCGAAGTCCTCGGGGACGCCGTAGCCGAGGTCGACGAACTCGCCGGTCGCCTCGCCGCTCGGGCTCCGCGGGAGCGCGATACAGGCGTTCATGCCGCTCGCGACGAGGTCGGCGGCGGCGCGGATCGCGCTGTCGCCGCGCTCCCACCCCTGTAGCTGAAACGCCTCGATCCGGGCGTCGCGCGCGCCGGCCTCCGCCAGCGCGTCGCGCGTCAGTTCGAGCCCCTCGCGCTCGCCGTCGGTGCCGGCCATCCGGCTCCCGACGTCGACGAGGGCTTCGAGGTGACTCCAGCCGGCGTCGCTGGTGAACGTGTCGCCGATCCAGTCAGTCATGGCTGAGAGTTCGACGGCGGCGGGTCAAGCGTTTCGGTGGCGGCGGCCGGTGCCGGGGGATATAACTCGGAGGAGTCGCTCAGATGCCGGGAACGATCGGGAGGAGGGCCGCCGCCGCCTCCGCGGCCTCGAACGTCGAGTCGTAGACGTGGTTCAGCAGGAGGTAGGTGACGACGCCGAGCACGAGCGAGATGAGCCACGCGCTCGCGGCGATTCGACCGACCCGCCGGTGTGGCGTCTCGTTCCGGAGCTCCCGCTCCGTGTGCGTGAGCCCGAGGACGATCGCGTAGAGGACGACCGGCACGGAGACGATCGAGAGCAGGATGTGGACCGCGAGCATGACGAGGTACGCGTAGTACGCCGGGTCGGGCCCGACGAACAGCTTCGTCCCGCCGCCGGCGACCTTCGGGAGGTACATGCCGAGGAAGAGGAGAATGAGGACGAACGAGGTCGTCATCGCGGCGGCGTGTCGCTTCACCTCGTCGTTGCGGATCCAGTACCATCCGAGCGAGAGGGTGACGATCGTGGTGGTGTTGACGGCGGCGATACCGTGTGCGAGCAGATCGACGGTGCCGCGGGTCAGCGTCGGGAACAGCGCCTGAAACTCGGGGATGAGGAAGACGCCGCCGACGGCCCCGTAGCCGACGATCGTGAGGAGCACGGTGATCGCGCCGGCCCGCTCTTTGGCCAGGTCGCGAACGCTGGCGGTGGACATATCGGACGGAGGGAACGGAGCGATAAGTCGGCTTCGGGTGCTCCCGTCGGTCGGGGCGGTCTGCGCTCAACCTATCGTTCGATGGCCCCGGTCGCGCTCGCGACCTATCGTTCGATGACCCCGGTCGCGCGCTACCTATCGTTCGATGACCCCGGTCGCGCTCGCGACCTCGATCGCGGCCTCTTGGTTGATCCCGCCCTGGAGGATCGTGTAGCGGTCGCGGATCTCGTGGGCGGTCGTGAGCGCGGCGAGCAGCTCCTCGTCGTTGACGCCGAGCTCGGCGGCGGTCGTCGGAGCGTCGAGCTCCGCGAGCGCCTCGCGGATCGCGCTCCACCGACCGTTCTCGCCGCTGTGGAGGTACTCCGTCATGATCGAGGCGACGCCGACCTGGTGTCCGTGGAGCGCCTTACCGGGGGCGATCCGATCGAGCTGGTGAGAGATGAGGTGCTCCGCGCCGGAGGCGGGCCGCGAGGAGCCCGCGATCGACATCGCGACGCCGGAGGAGACGAGCGCCTTCACGACGACCCACGAGGACTCTTCGAGGCCGGGCCGGATCATGTCGGCGTTCTCGACGAGCAGCTCCGCGGTCATCTCCGAGAGCGCGCCGGCGTACTCGCTGTACTCGACGTTGCGGAGCCGCTGGGCGAGCCGCCAGTCCTTCACCGCGGTGTAGTTGGAGATGATGTCGGCACAGCCCGCGGTGGTGAGCCGCCACGGGGCGTTCGCGAGGAGCGTCGTGTCCGCGACGACCGCCAGCGGTGGGTCGGCCGCGACCGAGTGGCGCGTGTCGCCCTCGGGGATCGAGGAGCGCCCGGAGACGATCCCGTCGTGGGAAGCGACCGTGGGGACGGAGACGAAGCCGACGTCGAGGTGGTCGGCGGCCATCTTCGCGATGTCGATCGGCTTCCCGCCGCCCAGCGCGATCAGGTAGCCGGGGTCGACCGCTTCGGCGGTCTCGGTGAGCTCCTCGACCGCGTCGAAGGAGGCGTCCTCGACGACGGCGGTCGCCGGGTCGTCGAACTGGGCGCGCACCCGGTCGCCGGCGATCTCGTTCGGTGTCGGGCTGGTGACGATCAGCGGCCGCCCCGTGAGGTACAGCTCGCCGACCGCCGCGCCGAGGTCGTCGATCACCTCGTGACCGACGAGCACGTTTCGCGGGAGCTTGATCCACGTGGACTTCTCGAACATACCGGGCGGTCGCGCTCGCGGGGCAAAGCCGTTGCCCATGAGCCCGGCACCCGGGAGTGCGACCGTGGCGCTGTACCGCGGCGGCTACGCCGCAAGCGTCGCCAGCGTCGTGGCCGCGTCGTACAGGAAGAAGACGCCGAACCCGGCGAGCACGGCCGCCGCCGCGACCGCGCCGACCGGCGCGAGCGACGCGGGCCGGGTCGCGGCGGCGCCGAGCACGG